>CALXYZ010000032.1 GCA_944393075.1 uncultured Anaerobiospirillum sp.
GTTACGTAGCTCTGCTGAGTGGTAATAGCTCTGTTGGTGTTGCTGCCGCTGGTGACGAAAATCTTCATGCTATGTCACCGCGTGCGCAAGAGCTGTTCAATGATAAGGCCACCTACACTCTCCCAGAGTGCTTACGCATGCCTGCTTTAGATACCATCAAGCCATGGCCGGAGCTTGCTTGCTATGAGGAGGATGATGATGATGTTGTTGTCAAGATCTTCGATCAAGTAGATATGCCCATAGATTCCTCGGTATCGCTGCAAATCTTTTTAGAGAATATGTTGGACTGGCTGCAAAAAAATAAGCTGTATTTTGTGTCTAACATCCGCTACTTTGCTACCTGTGGCGCAGTGCTGTTCTTGTTAGGCAAGTACTACGAGGCTTTTGGGTTCTTTGTGCGCGCTATTTATAGTGCTGAGCACAATCTGCCTCAGCAGCTGCATTGGACTGGTGATCAGTGGGAAAACAATCCCCTTTTCGCTAACACTTGGGCTATTGCCTCTTATGACATTAAGGCTTTCAATAAGCTTTTAGACACAAAGCTGCTTGTCTGCGGCAACAACATTGACGCTGATAAGATTGCTTCTGCTTTGGCTCAAGATGCGGCTATGTTCCATGATCCACAGCATTGCCTTGAGCTTTTAGGTGTCCCATATAAGAGTGATTCCTCTCAGGTGAGCGCTGATCTTTTGTGTGCAAGCAGTGTCCGAGAGGTTCTGCGTTGTGTAGCCTTTTCTCAGGCAGCCCTTAAGCGTTGCTCTTTAGGCTTCTTTAACTTCTCTTTGTGTGCTGAACAGTACACTTATCAGCAAAAGTGGCTATCCTTGCTGACGAACTTTGCTAGAGAAAATGAGAGATTCCACAGACGCCAATTCACGGACTTGCTGAACACTTGTAAAGCTAACATCGTCTCGGTTGCTTCTAACCCTTATATCACTGCCACTTCTTCTGCTGATCAGTTGCTTGCGCATTTGGACGTGTTGCATGAGATTGTCAACAATTACTACATGTTGTGCAACCCAATCTTAACTGCAGTCATCAGCCCTCTTTTTGTTTCCAGTGATCATGCCACTGTCGGTCTTAATTGTTTATCGATTACTTGGGCGCAAGACCTTTCGGGTGCTATGGAAAAAGCATACAAAATGGGTGGTGAGAGTTACGAGCAGATCCCTACAGATCCTTTCACTAACGTACCAGTACCAGGGGTTGAGCCAAGCGCCTTAAAAGAATTTTATAGCACCGCCAATCTCTTGGCTGCTACCGCAGATCCAAACAATGGTGAGCGTTTTAGATGCCAAGACTTTAGCTCTATCCCTTTAGATAAGCGAGTAGTACTTAGTTCTCTGCCTTATCAGCACGATGATGTTGAGCGCTATATGCTTGCTTACCATAGCACACGTTGTTTGCAGTGGTTTGAGCGCTACAACCAATACGCAGGCATTGCTGACGTTAACTCCAAGTTGGGCTTGATTCGCGGTTTACTTGTTGGTTCTCCAACCAACAGTAATTACTACAGCATTGGTTTTGACAAGTCGATGACTTTCGATCAGTTCTTGGATCACTACTTATTCAAGAAACCGGAATCTGCCACAATCTTAAAAGACCGAACTGATGCTGTTGATGATAAAAATTCCCTTATTAATTTTTGTTCAGGAACCTACTTTGCTTTAACCCCAGTGGCACCTGATAGTGAGGAATGCGCCAAGAGCTTACGTGTCGTATCTCCTTTCAGCAGTAACGAAGATGGTGAAAGCATCGATATCTTTGCCTTCACTGGTGGTGCCTTTACCACTCCATTAAGTGAAGAAGGAAAGGTTCTGCTTGAGAACTTGCCTTTCAAGGTCGCACATTTTAATGACTCCGATACTGTGACTCAGCAAAATAGCAAGATGACTGCAGCTGAGCGTAGAAAGTTCGAGAAGCTCAACGCGATCTATGCCGCCCAACACTACTTGCCAAAGTACAAGGTTGAGGTTTTTGTGCGCAAGATTGCGCCGATGGATCCAGAAAGTCTGTCACAGTTTATCACCCAGATGTTGGGTTGCTTATTTGGTGTCGCTGTAGATCACATCTGTCTAGGTAATCCTGTCATCAATCTCATTGATAATAGACCGACATCAGCACCACAAGTGCAGCACATGGCGTTTGGTGATGCTGTAGCAGAGAGTGTGATCTTTGAGCAGTTCTCGCGCTCAAAGCTGATAAACTTCAACAGGAAGTTTGTCGAAGGTAAGTCTAGGGTATTAGTAGCAGCAAAGGATCTGCCTGCCTTTGTGCGTTACTGCAAGTTCGATGAGCGTGTCAGTGTTACCGACCTCTTCGACTACAAGTTCTCCTACAAGAACGTGTGGACTGCAGCTCAAGCTAAGAAGATGCGTAACAACAATCCTATGGTTATTGTTGCTAAATCTAGCAAGTCTAAGGCTAAGACTGTGGCCAATATCGGAGTTGAGGGCACCATTGAGAACACTATCGCCAACTTAAGCTACAAGTGGTATCGCTTTGACACCGTCTATGGCGAGAGTTGCTTCCCACGTTTGGCAACTCAATACTGCATCATGCCAAGAATGTCTTACCTCGGCTTCAACATTGATGGGTTGTTGGACGATATGGACTTTAAGGGTCTTACGCTCAATCCTGAGATTCTGCATAGTTATGGTGCCGCAGCCGGCTTCTTTATCGTGCCTGTAGATGAGATCAGCTCGGTGGAGTACAAGGGCGTGAAGTGCAAAGCTATTGCTAAAGAAATCGCCTCCAAGCTCAATGCGTTCATGAATGACAGTGCAGTAGAGGAGATACCTCGCTACGACTTTGTCAACGAGAGCTTTACCTACATGGGCTATGCCGCAGGTCGTGAATATATCTACGTGGACTACTTCATCTGGGATCTGCCTAAGTTTATGGCTAAGGCTGCTCAGATCAAGGACAGTGGCATCTTGCAGAGCTATGGCGTGGAGCATCTCTTCTACCACGATTTCGAGAACAAGGGTGACACGGTGACGATTGTCTAAGATCCACTAGGCTCGTCTACGGTCTTCTAAGGTCGTCTAAGATCTTAGAAGACCGCGCCTTGAGCGCCGCTAGTGTTAGCGTATAACACTATGTGGCTCATGTGTAACAGCGCCCGCACCTGATCTCGTGCCAAACATGAGGAGTGCGGGCGCTGAGCTATCAAATCATCAATTATGCCTTATGAGCCCACTTAACCACTAAAGATCGCTTGGATCTAAAGGAGCATCATGCAAACACCGGTAAATCAAGAAATTGCTGAAAAAGAGATGAAATTAGCCTTCATCGATGCGCTAGATGATGTTGGGCGTGCTTTTGTCTCTAGCTGCCTTATCAACAACTTCAGGCCAAAAAAGGTTGACCCAAAGCTGTTACAGCAGCTGAAGAAAGGAGGCTTTTTGGAATTTTTGTTAGCAAATGCCAAAGAGACTGCTGATATTAAGACCGTGCGTGATGTCATGCTCAAGGGCATGAGTGCCAAGGCTAAGCTGAGCTCTTTCCTCACCTCAATGAAGCATACTAGCAGCAAGATGTACCAAGATTTTGTGTTCTCAGATTGCGGCATTAAGTCCCTCCAAGATCTTCCTGATTACGATGTGCTCTGTCAGCACATGGATATCATGAAGCTGGGCCGAGCCTTATTGCAAAGTGATGTTGGCAGTGCATTGCTGTCTACAATACGAGAAAACGGCAGTGACTTAGGTTTAATGCAGAAAGCTGCTCAACATCGTGGGAACACGAGCAGTGCTGACGATGGTTTTTCTGAGGTCGACCTTAACACTGTCACTGAGAAACATCTGCTGTCCTTTTACAAATACTTCCTCAACTTACCTCATCTCTTACAGCAAAAGCTACAGCAAGAGCCACAAGTGGCTCATGTAGAGATCTGTAACACCATCGACAACTCTTGCGTAGAGACATACGCTGCGGCTTTTTTCTCCAAACTTAACGTTGCTGATGACAAGGAAGGAGTAGTCGCGAAGCTCAATTTCAAGCAGATCTTTGAGTTTATCTACCACTTCGTTTTCTTTGTCATCTTTAACGCTTGCCGCGGTACGGTGACCTTGGATGATCTGCTAAGTGGTAATGCTAAGCATGATAATGCTAAGCATGATGCTGTTGACGCTGCCGCTGCCGCTGATGCTGATACAGATAGTAAGCAGTATCTGAACTCGTTATCGCCACGTGCACAGGCCTTACTACAGGATAAGGCCACCTATGCGTTGCCTGAGTGCTTGCATCTTGCAAATTTAGACGAAATTGAGCCGTGGCCAGAGTTGGCTTTAGACCCAGAAACAGAGAGCCAGATCTTTGCTCATATCATGTTCGATAATGATAGCAACCTTACGCTGGCGCAGTTTTTAGAAGAGATGGAGGAGCTCTTAGAGAATCACAGCGTGTTCTTTGGCAATGATCTCCGCTATCTCACCACCTGTGGTGCTGTGCAGTTTTTGCTCGGGCGGTATGACCGCGCTTTCTTGATTTTTGCGCGTGTGCTGCACTTCGCGCAGAACAATTTGCAACAGCAAATCACCTCTGACTGGTCTGACGTGAGTGGGAACGAGCTTTTTGCTCATGTGTGGGGTATTGAGTCACAGCAGATCGAGCTTGTGAACAAGATTTTGGACTCTGAGGTCTTTGTGTCAAGAAAGAGCATTAAAGGCACAGATGTAGCCAAAGCTTTAGCTCAAGATTCAGCTCTGTTCTCTGACATGGAGCGTTGCTTTAAGGTATTGGGCATTAACCACACTACAGCAACTACAGCAAAGTCTAAGCGTGATCGAAAGCAAAACCAAGAAAACCAAGAAAGCCCAGAAAGCCCAGAAAGCCAAGTGAGCCAAGTGAGCATGGCAGAGCTCTATGCCTACCACGTTCGCGAGGTCTTAATCTGCGTGGCTTTTGCTAAAGCAGCACTCAAGCGCTGCACCATGGGCTTCTCCAATCTCTCAGCTTGTGTGGGTGATTACAGCTACCACGGGAAATGGTTAGCTAAAATGAAAGAGTACCTCTCGGCAGATCGCAAAAGAGAAGATCTTTTCTACGCCGTGTCTGCTTTAGCTCAAAAGCTGATGGATTGCCACAACAAAATATTTGATGTGTTTGCCATCGATATGGGTGTTGACAGCGTGCAAAAAGCCAGAAACAGCGATGAGATGCAGCTGCTGCTATATAGCAACTACCGCTTAGCCAATCCTGTGTTTGGTGCCATTACGGATCCTATCTTTGTGCCTAATGGTCATGACTCAGACGCTGTCGCTATCGCCGACATGATGATAACGCACATGTACAGCTCCGTGGTCAATGCATACAAGCAGAGACGTAAGTCTTCCGACCTCTTTAACATCTTTAACCTCCTTGGTAGAGACGACAACGACCGCAAAAAGTTTGCTTTGTTTGTTGATCCTTATTCCACCGAGCTGGATATTCTGCCTTATCATATGGATGACGCGTTGAGCAGTGTCATAGATGAGTTTTCGGCAGAGATCAATGCAGGCCGTGCTAGCGAACAAGAACCACGCTTTAGATGCCATGACTTTAGTGGAATTAAGGCCGAGTACCAAGGCTCACTGAGTGAGATTACTGTGCAATCCAACCGCATTGAGAGTTGGATGCGCGCCTACCATGGCATGCGCTGTTTACAATGGTTTGAGCGTTACAATCCTTTTAGCGGTATTGCTGATGCTAACGCTGAAGAGGGCAAGCTGCGTGGCCGCTTTGTGTCGACCCGAGCAACATTCGAAAACGAAGATCGCTTTAGCGTAAGCCTCGATAAGTCCATGACTTTTGATCAATATTGCAAGATCGAGATGGCCTTATCTTTCCAATCCTTGCGCAACGAAAACTTCGCTCAGGCAGCGCTTCCAGTAGTTCGCCTTGGCAAACTGCTAAAAAGAGCAGCGAATATCTTTGTGGCTTTAACACCTATGGAGCCAGATGACGAGCAGGTTGCCACCAAAATCAATGTGAAAGCTGTGTCCAATGCTACTAGCAAGGCCGTAACTGCTAGTTTTGTTGAGGCGTTCACATCAACTGGTGGCGCATTTGCTACACCTTTGAGTGACAAAGGAAAGGCTCTGCTTGAGAAACTGCCTTTTAAGGTCGCTTACTTCAATGACTCCGACACGGTGGCACAGCAAAACGGTGCTCATGGTGCTAGTGCTAGCGCTAGCACCATGACCGCAGCAGAGCGCAGGAAGCTTGAACAGCGAAAAGCACTTCATGCGGCGCGCCACTATCTGCCTTACTACAAGATCACTTTCGTCCACAGTGATGATTTGGACTTGACAACAAGGATGATGTTGGGCTCGATCGTCCGTGCTATGTGTGGCACTTCTGCGGGATTACTTTGCTTGAATGAGGATTTTGATAGGTACATTGCTGACGCCAAAGACCTTGCCAAACCATCCACACTTTCTAGTATCGTTTTTGGTGCTGAGGCTAGTGAGAGTGTGATGTTTAGTCGCTTCCCGAACTCACGTCTGATCAGCTTCAACAAGAAGTTTGTTGAGGGTAAGACCAGAGTGCTGGTGAGTCTCACAGAGTTCACCGATTTTGTACGCCACTGCAAGTTCGATGAGCGCGTCAGTGTCACAGACATTTTCGATTATCAACAGAGCTACAAGAGCAATCTGACCGCAGCTCAAGCTAGGAAGTACCAAAACACCGCCCCAATGGTGTTAGATGCTAAGGAGCAACATCAAGACAGCGACGCTCTGGAGCTGGCTACCAAACTCAGTTCCCGCCTGTATCATTTCGATATAATCGCAGGTGAGACCTGTTGTCTCAAGTTAGTGGGGGATTATTGCTCTGCTAAATTCCGTGAGGTTATGCCAGTTGCGTTTGGGTCGCCTCTTATGGAGGCTGATATGACCTTGAGTCCAGCTTCTAATGCGGTTCTGAACAGATCAGGCGCTACAGCAGGCTTCTTGATCGTGCCGGTCGATGAGATCAGCACGGTGGAGTATAAGGGCGTAAAGCGCAAAGCAATTGCCAAAGAGCTGGCCTCCAAGCTCAACGCGTTCATGTCAGATCGTGCAGTAGGCGAGGCACCTCGCTACGACTTTGTAAACGAGAGCTTTACCTACATGGGCTATGCTGCAGGTCGCGAGTTCATCTACGTGGACTACTTCATCTGGGATTTGGAGAAGTTTTTGGCCAAAGCGTTGCAGCTTAAGGACAGCGGCATCTTGCAGAGCTACGGTGTGGAGCACCTTTCTTACCACTCCTTTGAGCGTTTAAGCGACAAAGTGCAGCTCTTCTAGCTTGTTCTAGGCTTGTTCTAAGCTTATACGCTTGTTGCTCTGCAACGCCTATTTGTCAGTTACGGCGCCCGCACCTGAGACTTAGTTGGTCATGGCCTAAGGTGCGGGCGCTGTGCTCTCATAGTGCATATTATGGGAGCTTCTCATGGTGGTTTTTGATGTTTCTTTTTCACCTGTATGGGTAAGCGCTTCTGCTCGAAATCTTCTCATGGTTGGAATAAGAGTTTGTGAAAAGGTTGCACGCATCAAAGAAAGCAGTATCGCAATAGTGTATGGTATTAACCATATCCAAGACATGCACTAGTGCCTTAGCGCTTGCGCTTGTGCTTGGCCTTATTGTGGCAGCTGCATCTCTTGCTTGTCAGATAGCCTGCTTGCCAGTATGATGGCAGGTTGGCTGGCATGAGCGATGAAATTAGCTGCCTTGAGATCCATTAGGAGATTGGGTTGCTATGGAAGTTCGTGCGATTAATCCAACTACACCACAGTACGAGGCCATTTGGCACAGCATTGAGCATGATTTGAGTACCGTGGCTTACGGTTATGTGTGCAGTGTGATTGCTAGAAAGCTAACGGTTGAGAATGCCGAGTTTATTGCTGCTCACACCCCTCACAAGGACTTTGTAAAGCTGCTTCCTCAAGCGCGTAATGCTGCCAAAAAGATTCACTCGGTACGCGATGTGGAGCGCATTGGTTTAGGCCCTTATCTGCGTAAGTTCCGTGATGAGCTGCGTGGCAACATGCGTGTTGTGGCAGTCACTATTTCCGCTGAAGCTTTTGAGGATGTGCTGCTCGCTTTCATGCAAGCTGCTGCCTACGTTCCGTCGAGTCCAAATGCAGGGCGTCGTGCCGATCGCGACACGGCACGTGAGGCCTATGAGAACTTCGGCAGACCATTAGACGGGCCGCGTATCATCCGCTTCTAGTATGCCATCTCGCTGCCCTTAAGGCGTGCGACATGACAGAGTGAAGTTGATGCTGACGGATGAGCGCCTTATGAATTAGCTGTATCGTCTCCCCACGCTCGCACAGTGAACACAGCTGCAAGCTGCAAACTGCAAGCTGCACACATAGCAAGATGGAGTTAAGGTAGCAACGCCTCTTGCCCGTATCGTCTTCATGGCTACCTAAGTCGGATTGACTATGCCCGCAAACAAGCTTCCGCCATCACATCCACACTACGATGTAGTGTGGCGCGTGATCAACACCTTCGACAAAGAGGCCTTTGGCTATATCTGCAGCATTCTGGCGAAGAATCTTACAGAAGATAACGCCAAATACCTAGAAAAGCACCTCCCGAACAAGAACATTGGGAAGCTCTTGGCCCAAGCTAAGAGCGAGGTTGAGGCCGCTGGTATCAACTCGCTGCACGATGTGGATCAAAAAGGAGTCGGGCCACACCTCGAGGCACTATGTGAAGCCCTCAAAAAACATATGCAGGATGTAGCGCAGACCATCTCAGCTGAGGCTTTTGCCAAGGTTGTCTCTGCTTACGCTAATGAGGTCACAGGCTCCGAGCATTCGCCAGATAATATCACCCGTGAAGAGGCGGCAAATACTAAAATCGACGCCGACTATGACGACGACTTCGACGACGAAGACGATGATGACGACGACTTCGACGACGAAGACGATGATGATGACGACTTCGATGACGAAGACGATGATGATGACGACTTCGATGACGAAGACGACGATGATGACGACTTCGATGACGAAGACGACGATGATGACGACTTCGATGACGAAGACGATGATGATGACGACTTCGATGACGAAGACGATGATGACTGGGACGACTTCGACGACGAAGACGATGATGACTGGGACGACTTCGATGACGAAGACGATGATGATGATGACGAAGAGGATGAAGCTTTTGCTGCCTTGCTTGCACAAAAGCACTACACCCTCAGAAAAGATGATTTAGCTGAGTACCAAGACTACTTGCGCCTTATCACCTCTTCAGAGATCAATCGTTTTGAGGCCAGTATGGCCATCGGCTCTGACTTCTTTGATGAATTTTCTGAGCTTGATCAGAATGTCGAAGATGGTGATGATAGTGAGTGCCTCTTAAACATCAATCACCATATGGCCTTTGAGCATGTCTATCATGGATTGTGGTACCTCATCCTTCACCGCTGCCACCAAAATGTCGACCTCTTCGATTTGGCATATACCCATGAGCCATGGGAAGAGGAAGACCTCGATCCACAAGAGCAAGTGCCACAAGAGGATGCTAATGGCTTGTGCCCACTCTCTAAGTGGGGTGACGCTCTGATTCATGGGACTAGAACCTACAAGCTGCCTTGGAGCTGCGACTATTTTAATAAATTAGAAGACAACATGTGGCCTGAGTTCGATCTGATTCATGAGATTCATGAGATCGATGATGATTTGTTTGGCAGCAAAGTCATCGGTCGCAGCGATTCTCCAAACATGATCAATATCAGAGCTGCTTGTGATTTCCTTGCTCGCTTCTGCTCGGCCTATCAGCACGATATCCGCTATCTGACTGCAAGTGGCATGGCGTTATTCCTCAATGGTAATTACAAGTTAGCAGCTGTGTTCTTCTCGCGCGTGCTCTATGAGGCTAAGACTCTTAACGAGAGATTGACTGCCAACTGGCAAGACAATCCGCTGTTCTCAAGTCCTTGGGGCTTTGATCAGGATGTGATCGCTAAGCTCAATCAAGCTTTCGACCATCCACTCATTGCTATGGACAAGGGGTTAAGCAGCACGAACATTAAGAGCGTTCTCAAGAGCGATGAGGCACTATTACGCGATCCTGCCCTCTTTGTGGCTACAGCTGTTGGTTCCAAGTCATCGGCTTTATCTGCCTCATCGGTTAGTGTAGGCAAGGATAAGAGCCAAGCCAAGGGTAAGGGCAAAGCTAGCGGTAAGGCTAATAGCTCGGTGCAAGTTGCTGCAACTGATGAAGGTACTATCAGCTACAACTTGCTGTGTGCAAGCTACGCCAGTGAGCTTATGCGCTGTGTAGCCCTTGCTAAGCTCGCATTAAACCGCTGTGTTGACAATTTCAGCAGTGTCTCTGCTTGTAGTGGCAAATTGTCTTACCAAGGTCGCTGGCTTGAGATGATGCAGCAGCAAAAAGCGCTAATTGATAGTCTCTATCGCCGCTTTGTAGATCGATTTGCAAAAGAGCAAAATCGTGGTCGCTCGTCTTGCCTTGATCAAAGTATGGGTAAGTATGAGCTAGCAGATAAGTTCGATGCCCAGCTAAAGAGCATTAACAATGAAGGCCTGCGTAACCTCTTTTCAGCTATTGCAACAAAAGATCCTGATGACAGAGAAGAGTTTGGACATGATTGGGTTCGCTGCTTATGTGACTACTACTATCACTGCTCACTGATCTTGTTTAACCTCACGAGAGCTTCGTTTTGCTCTCATCCAATGTTTCTCAATCAGGCGATATCTAGCATCTTGTTAGATTATTCCACTGCGGTTTTAGATGATAAGCGCCTCATTGGAAAGTTATTCCAAAATCACGAGCCGATCTTTGTTAACCCTTTTGTGAACAAGAGCGTTGCTCCTCAGCTGTTAGAACAAGATCAACTATCTGCAGTTGCATCCACCTCAGATTCCACCTCTGCAACATCTGTTGCGGATGCTGATACAGATGCTGATACTGGTGCTGATACAGATGCTGATACAAGTGCAGGTACGGATGCAGATGAGGCTGTTGTTAGTGATGTGCAGCCTCGTTTTAGAAGCAAAGAATTTGTTGGCCTCAATCTCAAGTATCACCGAGTACTGAGCTCGCAGGGTGTGATCTTAGATGATGTAGAAAACTGGATTAGCGCTTACCACTTTAAGCGTTGCTTGCAGTGGTGTGAGCGCTACAACCCATTCACCAAGATTGTGGCCGCCAATTCAGAGTTGGGCATGCTGCGCTGCGTGTTCTTGGAGAACAAGCAACCTCAACTCAAAGAGTACATGAGCTTTGGCTGTAACAGCTCGATGAGTTACCAGCAGTGGAGCAAGAGCCTGAGTGACATCATCCTCAACATGGAAGAGGAATACGGCACTGCAGACGATTGTGAGGAGATTGAGGCAGAGTGGCGTGCATTCTTAAAGAAGACTTATTTCGCTCTTATCCCGACCTACAACAACACGGTCTACGATGAGAACACGTTTGTATCAGAGTGTCACGCAGAAATTGATCCTCTGTTCAATTTCTATAGCTTGGGTGATGGATCTTTTACCTCGCCGCTAAGCGCTAGAAGCAAGGCTATGCTAGAGAAGCTGCCATTTAAGGTGGCGTTCCTTAACGATGAGCGCACGGTAGCCATGAAGCAGGGTAAGACGTCTCATCTTAAGCTTCGTCCTTTTGAGCGTCAGGAGCTGAACAATGATGTGGCTGCACGCGAGGCTCACCACTTCTTGCCGCGTTACATTGTGGTCGTCTTTGACAACGATGAAATCATCGGCGATCACGTTTTTGAGCGCGCTTTGTTGCTCAAGTCTTACATCAAGAACTCTCTTGGCATCAAAGCAGCGCAATCCATTGTGATGGACCACATCACAAGCAAATCCTACAAAGATGGCACTTCACTGTTCAAGCTGAAGCAGAAGCTTGAGGCTATGGTGCATATGGATTGCGAGCTCTTTGAGCCAAACTCCAAGTCGAAGCTTGCCAACTTCAACAAGAGATTTGTGGAAGGTCGTAGTGGTGTGTTGATGGCCGCTAAGGACTTAGCCGCCTTTGCCCGTCACTGCAAGTTCGACGCACGTGTGAGCCTTTCTGATATCTTCGACTACAAGATCTCGTACAAGAGCAAGCTCAAGGTGGGGCTAAAGAAGAATTTAGATGATATGCCGGACAATGATTTTGTGGACACTGATGCAGTAATAGGTGAAAACATGCGTTTCCTCAAGCGCTTTGACGTTATTGCTGGCGAATCGTGTTACCCAAGTTTCATCGATGCGTATATGACGCCACTATCGTTGGAGGCGAGGGAGTTTGATGGCGCAAGTGAGGTCAAGCGTCGTGATTACAGCTGTAGTGAAAGTCAGGTGGATCTGCTGGAGCGTCATGGAGCTACTGCTGGCTTCCTTACTATCAAGGTTGAACAGTTAAGCTCGGTGCGCTACAAGGGTAAAGCTAGGGTAGAAATCGCCAAGAAGCTTGCCTTGGAGATCAACGAGTTCATGCAAGACCTCAAACCAGGTGAGGCTCCACACTACGACTTCGTAAACGAGAGCTTTACTTATGCCGGCTTTGCAGCAGGCACCGAAAACATCTACGTGGACTACTTTATCTGGGATCTCAAGGAGTTCTTGCAAAAGGCTAAGTGTCTTAACGACAGTGCCGTCGCCAAAGCCTATGGCATTAAGAGCATGAGATACTACTCGTTCTCTCGTTATGGCGCCTACATAACTTTGTTCTAGTGCGCCTATGCCAAGCACAGCTTAAGCTTAAGCTTAAGCTCAAGCTCAAGCTTTGCTCACGGCTACAGCGCCCGCACCTTGGCCTACGGAAATAATGGCAAAGGTACAGGTTATATAAGGCCAAAGGCCACTTCCCCCACCGCCCGCGCCTAGCCCTTATTAACACACAGCAAAAAGGGAAAAAGGCGCAGGTGTTGCAAGCAAAATAAGCAGCGCATGATACCCTGTGGTATCATGCCTGCTTTTGCTTTTGGCATCTCTTCTTACTTCGCTCCCGCGTCAGTGCGTCAGTGCGTTACTCATCAGTATGGCACTTGCCCTTGTTCATAGGCGTGGGGTTGGTTCTCACTTTGATGGTTTGGTTGGTTATGTACGAAATATCACCGAAATCAGATGGCTTCATCCCTAAGGCGGTGAGCTCCTTTGTCGATATCATTTTTGGCAGAGCCGATGACTTCGGCCTTGCTTATCTCACCTTGGTCGTGGCTAAGGGCTTTAATGAGTCCAAGCTCAACGCCGCCTCTAAAAAGAAGCTGGATACTGCTGGCGTTTTAGATGCGCTGCTTGCTGTGCGCAAGGATCTTGCGGACATCAAGAACGCTAAGGCGTTAGAAAAGAAAGGCGTCAGTTCTCAACTGAAAGAGCTGTGTGCTACCTTCAAGAAGCAGCATGACCTCTTTGTCACCGCAGTGCTTGGCAGTGGTGGTGCGCAGTTGCTCATCAATACCATTGACGGGGAGCTGTCACCAAAGCACGTGAAGCTGAGCAACAGCATCATGATTTACGGTCAATGTGGCACGAAGCACGGTCACAACATCGGCTTCTCTTTCAACATCAATGACGTGAGCTTAGCGGGCGATGATGGTGAGGAAGAGTTTGATGACTCTATTGAAGGCCGTCTCGCCAAGTTCCACAAGATCATGGACATGTTCGCCAATGGTGGTATCGTCGGCTCTAACGCTTCCTCTCACGCTCACGCTGACGATGATGACGACTACGATGATTACGACGAGGACGATTACGACGAGGACGATTACGACGAGGACGATTACGACGATGGTGAGTTAGATATCACTGAGCTCTTCGAGCATCAAAAAGATGTCTATGCCTCTAGCTTGCAGCTCCTCTTAAATCCAGCTGAGAACCATGGTGAAGTAGCCAGCCTGTTTGAGGATAACTTTGAGAACATCTTCAAACATCAGTTAAGCGTTGATCATATCAACAGCTTTGGCGTCGCCTTGCTCTTTGAGTATATTTACCACTCTTTAATGGAGCTGGCTTACAGATCATGTCGTGACGATCTTAACTATACCGATCTGGTTGCAGGAAAGACTGTTGCTGCTTATGTGGCGGCAGATGAGGACGTGGACTACCCAGAGCTGACGGAGCAGGCTCGTGCCCTGATCGGCGATGCTGCCACCTACGATCTGTCCTCCTGCCTTAAGGTACCAAACTACAGTGAGCTCAAGCCGTGGCCTGAGCTTATTGTGACTAACACGGAGTTTATGTGCTTTGATGATGTATTTGACACTAACAACTCCGAGAGCGGCTTCACCGAGTTCTTAGATTATGCTTGGCAGCTGTTACAAGTCATTTTCCCACGCTACGGCAAAGACATCCGCTTCATGACCGCTTGTGGTTTATTGCTCTTCTTTAAGGGCAACTACAAGCTCGCCGCAGTGTTTTTTGTGCGCGTTATGGAAGCAGCACAAAACAAGTTAGGGGCCCAAATTGCCGCCGGTTTTGGTAAGGGCAATAGCCAAGGTAAGAACAGTAGCTTTAAGCTTGTGTGGGGCTTGTCACAGCAAGACTTTGAGTTGCTTAGCCAGTTCTCGGGTAATGCCAAGCTCAAGCCAACCTCTGGCTTTGGTCACGAGGCTATGACCGCTGCTATCTCTAAGGATAGCGCCATGTTCCGCGATCCAATGCTCAGCCTTAAGCTTTTAGGCTCTAGGGCCAAATCCAAGGCCATGGACGTCAGCTATGATGCTCTCTGCGTCAGCTACGTGGGCGAGCTCTTACGCTGTGTGGCTCTGTCTAAGGCAGTGTTTAAGCGTTGCACCATGGGCTTCTTCAGCTTAAGCGCATGCTCTAATGTCGCGTCCTATCAGGGCAAGTGGCAGCAACAGATGCTGGAACAACAAAAGCTCATCAACCTCTTCACCTCTTTCAGTGAAGATAACAACTACGACTTAACGTCTGCTTACGAGGACGAGGAAGATGCCGAGCTTGCTGAAGAGCAGTTCGACAATGATCTTGAGGATATGGTCTATAACTTGTTTGGCGCGCTTGGTGCGGAGTATAACAAGGTAGGCGCGAAGGGGCGCTTTGATGTGCGTAACATCGATGAGATCTTCAAGTTACTTTTAACGAAGTACTACCTCAAGCTCAACCCGATCTTAGACATCATCATTGATAGTCGTTTCAATGATCACACGAGCATTGACATGACTGCATGCATGAGCATGTGGATGAAAGATCTCGTCAACCACCTCAACAACACCAAGATCAGCTTCTCTGCACGCCGTGCGCAAGAAATCTTAGTGCGCGATCCTTATGTGGAGATTGCATTAGATCCTGCTGACAGAGATGCGTTTTTAGCTCTTGCCTCAGCTTCAGCCTCTATCTCAGGCACAAGCTCAAGCTCAAGCTCAGCGCCTGCACCAGCAGCAGCAGCTGCTTCAGCGCCGTTTAGCTGTAATGTTGCTGACCTTAACGCCATCAAGTTAGCTAACAAGGTGGTGCTGTCCTCTTTCCCTTACAATGACTTCCTCTACCATCCATGGCTCTATGCCTACCATGTGAAGCGCTGCCTGCAATGGCATGAGCAACACAACCCTCACAGAAAGGTTGTGGCGGCAAACTCTGAGGTTGGTGCCTTACGTGGCATGTTCTTGTCTGAAGAGGACAAGGTCGACTACTACAGCGTAGCCTTTGATCGATCGATGCCGTGGGAGGAGTGGCCTGCTATCCTTGAGGGTATCACCGGCTCTAAGCTGACGGTGCCTACCCCAAAGAAAGGTCGTGAGATCACTCAGGCAGATCATGCCTATGCCACCTTAGCCAACGCCGTGGTGACCTTAATTCCAGTGGCGATTGATGGTTCTAGAGAAGAGATTCCGCAGACCTATCCAGCGGCACGTGGTGAGATGAAGCAAACCACCTTGTTAGAGTTGTTTGGTGGTAGCTTTATTACCCCATTTACTGAGCAGGACAAGGAGATTTTAGAGAGCTTGCCATTTAAGGTCGCACACTTTAATGATGCGCAGACTGTGGCACAGCAGGAAAGCACCATGACGGTCGCTGCTCGTCGTAAGTTCAACAAGGAGCAGGCTATCTACGAGGCACACCACTATCTACCTACATACCAAGTGATTGTGGTTACGTCAGACCTGTCGCCTCATTCCCATGAGCTGTTGCGTGCCTTTGTGTACCGCAGTTTAGGTGTCGGCGCTTCGTTTAACGTGCTCACTTGCAACGTGTCAGTTACATCGCTGATGGTTGAGGGTAAGGGGTCGCTGTTTGATCAGCTTTCATCCCAAGGTGACGCTCTGGTGTTTGATCCAAATAATCGCTCGCGCTTGAATAAGTTTAACCAGAGCTTTGTCGAAGGTGAGAGCAAGGTCATTGTGGCACCAAGAGATTTAGCTTTATTTGCGCGTCACTGCAAGTTCGACCAGCGTGTGAGCAACACCGCCTTGTTCGACTACCAGCTTTCCTACAAGGGCAAGATCGGTGCTAATGCCAAGAAGTATATGGATAGCGCCGCGGCTCCAATGATGAACAAGGTGCAAATAGACCTTACTTATGGTTCGCTTAGCGCTCAAGAAAAGGCTAAATTTAGCCCAGACTTCACTTACGATACTTACCGTTTAGATGTGGTTGCTGGTGAGACCTGCTGCTTAGACTTGATCAAGCAGTACTTCACTGACACATATTTGGAGTTGGTATCTTTCGACCTGCAGTCTGAGACAGATCTGCGCAAACAGGACTTTGCGTATGAGAGCACCTCTTTAGACAAGCTGCAAGCCTTAGGTGCAACCGCAGGCTTCCTCATGATTCCTGTCTCTGAGCTCAGTGATAGCGAGACAGAGTACACAGGCGTCAAGCGCAAGACCTTTGCCAAGAAGCTCGCCCAAGAGATCTATGAGTTTATGCTAGACCTTGCTCCTAGAGAGGCTCCACACTATGACTTCGTAAACGAGAGCTTTACCTACAGCGGTTACGCTGCCGGTACTGAGTACATCTACGTGGACTTCTTTATCTGGGATTTGCAGAAATTCATGCAGAAGGCGGGCAAGCTCAAGGATAGCAAGGTGCTTAAGGCCTATGGTGTAGAGCATCTCTACTACCACTCCTTTGAGCGCTTAAGCCACAAGGTGCAGCTCTTCTAGCCGCTCCTGTGCGCTGCACGCACGCGCATCTGGCGCGGCTGTCGCAGCGCCCTCTCCCCACATCAAGCGTCGCTCAGCTCGCGTGCTTGGTGTGGGGAGCGGGCAGGCCTAACCGACTTTAACCTCCACCACAACAATAACGACCATCACCATTTTAGAAATAGCGAATGGCAACCAAAGACCTCGATTTAGCCGCCGTGAAAAAACTACCGGCAAGCTGATGTGAACCCTGATCAAACACTCTGATGATATCGGTTGGGCCTACCTGACTTGCGCAGCTGTTAGCGACTTTTCGAAGAACAAGCTAACAGAAGAGAATAGGCTCCTCCTCCAAACACAGGGTGTTTTGGATGACTTGCCTGCTCTGCAACAGGAGATTAAGCCTATTTTGGTTCTGCAACACTTAGAGCGTAATGGCGTAGGGCCAAAGCTTGCAGCTTTCTGTGAAAAGATGAAGAAAGAGCCTGATGTGCTGACGGCCTTAGACATGGCGAGCATTAACAACAGCGAGGTTTTTGCAGAAGCCATGGGGAAGCCATGGGAGAGCTGTTGCAGTCCTCATTTGCAGCCTCCATGTATCCAAACCGCACCGCACATGTCGATGTGG
Source organism: uncultured Anaerobiospirillum sp. (assembly GCA_944393075.1). Taxonomy (GTDB): domain Bacteria; phylum Pseudomonadota; class Gammaproteobacteria; order Enterobacterales; family Succinivibrionaceae; genus Anaerobiospirillum. The sequence continues at coordinate 17,685 of CALXYZ010000032.1, forward strand.
AAGAGTGTGTTGCTGCTTTTGAGCTGTACATGGAGGAAGTGAAGATCATTGCCCGCGAAGCAGGTGTGGAAGATCAGCTGGACTTCGAGGACGATGATGACGACTAGGACGATTACGACGATTACTACGATTACTACGACGAGGACGATTATAACTGGGACGACGACGATGACGATCGCGACGACGCTGACACCAGCGATAAGCGCAAGCGCTCGCAGCCTGTCACCTTCAAGATTAAGTCCAAGCTACGCTGATCTAAGGGTGCTTTGGCCTTAGCACTACCATCAGCATGATATGCCACCCCAAACGTGCGGAGCGTCGTTCCGCATGCTTGGGGTGGGACTGATAAACGGCTCAATTACTTACGAATCACCACTACTACCACCACTACCACCACTACAACCACCACACGAATTGGAGCAAAGAATGGCTGTCCAAGACCTTGATATTGCAGCTTTTAAATGTTGTACTTGCAAACTGATGCGTAACCTAATTAACAACTCCGATGATGTCGGCTTGGCTTATCTCGCTATTGCGGCTATTAGAGACTTCGCAGAGGGCAAGGTGGAGGCCGAAGAGAGGCTCTATCTAAATAACCTTGGTGTGTTTGACAACATGCCGGAACTGTTTCATGAAGCTAAGTCCATTAGCGGTTTGGAAGAGTTAGAGCTCAATGGAGCAGGGCCAATGATCACAGCTTTCTGCAAAATGCTTAGACAAGAGCCTGATGTGCTGGCTATCATGGATATGTGTAGCTATCACAACCGAGTGTTCTTAGGTCAAGCTCTGAGTGAGTTAATGGATGCTGCAATTGAAGCTTCACATGCAGTACTTACGGCCTCTAAATCTACTTACAGCGCCCATGTTAATGTTATTGCATGTATTGCCGCCTTTGATGAGTATAAGGGTGAGGTGAAAGTTATCGCTCGCAATGCAGGAGTAGAAGATCAGCTTGATATCGATGATGATGACGACTGGTCTGATTTCGTTGATTTCGAAGAAGAAGACGACGACTGGGACGAAGACGACTGGGACGAAGACGAGGACGAGGGCGACGAAATAGAAATCCCTGAGGAGGAATGGCAGGTCATCAAGCAGATCTTTTGCTCTTTGATTGACGAAGCTCTCAAAGCCTCAGACAAGCTCGGCGTAGCCTACATTGTGTTGCGAGTGGTCAGAGATTTCGATGATAGCGAGCTTACTGATGAAGAAAGAGAGCAGCTGACCAATGCCGGTGTTCTTGAGGCTCTGCCAGCTGTGATTCGTGAGTCGCAGCGCATCAAGAGTTTAGCAGGCATTGAGCGCAGAGGTGCTGGTCCGAAACTCCAAGCACTGTGCCAAAAGATTGAGCAAGACCAATCGCTGTTATATCCACTTGCTTACTATTGCCAGATTGGCGGCTTCTTAAGGGCAGTTGAGGAGTTACTGCCGACCCGCCACGGTGACTACAATCAGTACATCAAGCTTTTGAAGAAGTCGTCCCCACAGATTGATGCTTTTAACAAAAAGTACAGCCGATGATGGGCACGTAAAGAGCGCTGTGTTGGCCCGTGATAGCGAGTATTTGCTGATGGATCAGGTTGAACAAGCAAATGTGCAAGTGGCGTTCTATTCCATAGTTGACGCATTTTTAGAAACACCGATGAGGTTGGCACGGCTTACCTCACATTGGTCGCGGTTCGTGATTTTGATGAAGGCTCTAAGAAGCGAGAGGCAGCAACAGCAGCGCGAACAGCAGCGCCAACAGCAGCTACAGAAGCAGCTGCAAAAGCGCAGGGACAAAGAAAAGCAGCTCAAGAAGCAGAAGAAGCAGCAGCGCAAAAAGAAGAAGTAGTTAAGCCGGCGCAGAACGCTAAGCCTCGCCTTATTGGTGAGGTAAGGCGTTTGCATCTGCTGCTCTCTTTAACGCAACGAACCCCAAACGCCCGCGGCACGTACTCCACTGCATACATTGCAAGTGTAGGGAGGCAATACTGCGGGCGCTGTGTTTGGGGAGCCTAATGACCCAATGCTTTTAAGGACAACAATGCTTGTGGGGCCTGCAAAGCCTGCAAGGCTTGCGCTGGCAAGAGAGCTTAGTCCTTTTGCAGGTTGAACTTAAAGAGCATGGAGCCACGCAGACCACAGGAGAGCTGGGTGTCACTGCTGGTAAAGGTGATTGAGCCATCTTCCACATCAACTGATCCCACTATCTCTTCATAGGAGTCGTCCTCAAAACTGCCACTAAAACAACGGAAAATGTTGACGTCTGGGCGGAAGCTGCACTGACCTGCAAACTCACAGGTGTCCATGCCGGTGGTGGTATTAATCTCCACCGAGTAGAGTTGACCTTTCTCACTCTGTTGCTTTTGCAGAGTCATGGTGCCACTGCTCTCTGGGTTGGTCGCTGGGGCTTCTACACGGTAGACACCATCAATAGTGACGCCTTTTTGAGGGAAGCGATCAACAATGCTGTATTCGCCGTTGAGATCGACCTCAAACTCGCAGGCGCCCTTTGGGGTCTCAGTGACTGTGAGAGTGTGCACCATTGGGTCGTAGTTGGCTTTTAGGGCGCCATTAGCAGACTCACAAAGGAACTGCATATTGTCGATGTTGAAAGTGCACTTGTCCGACTCAAACTCGCAGACATAGACATCAACAAAGCCGCTTGCTTTAACCATGTATGTGTCTTTGCCTGCAACTGTAGGAAGCATCGATACTGACAGGTAGTGGGAATCATCCATACCAATATCAGGATCAGGGGCGTTCTCAAAAATCACACCATTTGGGAAGTAGTGGGTGTCAAGTGTGACGCCACTAGTTGCTGCCATAGCGCTGGAGCTTAAGCCTAGACCAAGGCCAATGCTTACTAAAGCAGCACTAAGGGTTGCTGCCATCATGGTTTTCTTTGCTTTCATTCAGATCCCTTTTATAGACAAAGCTCGTATCGTAGCAAAAGGTCGTCTGACCAGTCTTTGCGCATGGTCACAACCGTCATGGAGTTATTATAAGACTACTTTTGCTACCAGCAAGATGCAGACTTTGAGATAGTGCAGGTAAGCAAGCTTAGCTCACAAAAATAGGCCGCTGCATCCGCTGTCTTTGCGCTTAGTCGAAGGTGGGTAGAGGGTAGTGGATAGTGAGTGGTTCGTCGCGACCTCCGTTGAGTCAGGAAGCCTCACTTTAGCCTTGTCCTTGTCCTTGTCCTTGGCTGCTTTACCTGCGCAGTAGATTGTAGGTAAAGAGCATGGATCCGCGCAGTCCACAGAAGCCTACGCCACCAGAGGTAAGTGTGATGCTGTGATTGGCTACATCCACAAAGCCGCATAACTCTGACATCCCTGACAACTCTGGTATGGTGTCTGTTTCTATAATGTCGCTATCTGGAGTGCAGCTTAAGGTGTTAGAGAACGGGTAGAAAAGGCACTGACCTGTAAAATCGCAAGTGTCCATGCCGGTGGAGGAATCGATCTCCACGGTGTAGGTGGAGTGCCCTAACTCCTTATCCGTTAGATCAAGCTTAATGCGGCCATGGCCGCACGCATTGGGCACTAAAAAGGCCGAGCCTGTTGAGGCTCGGCCTGACGACTTCCTGTGTTTGCGGGTTTTAAAAGCAACAACTTGCTAAAAATGTTATATTTATGCGGTTCTTAGCATATAAGAAAAAA
>CALXYZ010000033.1 GCA_944393075.1 uncultured Anaerobiospirillum sp.
GCAGGAACCAAACCCATGCTATGCAGTAGGAACCTCCTCGGAATCCCCCTGCGTAAGCTGGGGGAGGATGTCAATAATCACTTGGGCTTTTAGTGTTGCGTAAATGCTGCAAGGTCAGCTAAGGCCATGTTCAGGCCTTTGGCGTTGGTTTGGTCTTCTAGCGGCTCACTTTGATCAATCAGTTCGAGGTCTTCTTCTGGCATCTCCGCAATAAAGCGCGATGGCAGCATAGCTGTCAGGCTAGAGCCTAGCTTGCGCTGCTTGCAGTTCACCAAGATGAGCTCGGTTTGCGCACGGGTAACTCCCACATAAGCAAGACGGCGCTCCTCTTCGATATTGTTCTCCTCAATGGAGGTGCGGTGCGGCAAGATGCCTTCTTCCATGCCCACTAGAAAGACAAATGGGAACTCAAGGCCTTTCGAGGCGTGGAGTGTCATCAGCTGTACGGCGTTGTTCTCTTCATCGTCGTCTTGCTTGTCCATCATCTCGCGGAGGCCTAAGCGCTCAATGGCCTCATAGAAGCTCAGCTTTTCGCCCTTACTGCCATTAACGAACTCACCGAGCCACTGCATTAGTGTCTGCACGTTCTTCTGCTTCCACTCCACCGCGTTCTTGGAGTTGTTGGCCTTGAGATAGCTCTCGTAGTCGATCTTCTCTAGTAAAGTCTGGCAGAGCTCAAGGTCGCGGTTTTGTTGCAGCATTTGGCGCATGTCTATAACAAGGCCCAAAAAGGTACAGATAGCATCGTTCTGTGCCTTGTTGAGGTTGTTATGCAGCTCTGTGGAGCGCGCACAGTCAAACAGGCAGCGGTTATAGGTGCGGCCAAGGTCGGTCATAGCCTTAATGGTTTGCGCACCAATACCACGAGGTGGCACGTTGATGATACGCAACAGTGCGGCATCATCTTTAGGGTTAGCAATGATACGGCACCATGCCATGACGTCTTTGACTTCCATGCGCGAGAAGAAGCTAGTATCGCCTGTAACCTTGCAAGGAATATGGTTCTCTACTAAAGCTTTTTCAATATCGCGTGATTGGGAGTTGGAGCGATAGAGCACAGCATAGTGGCCCCATGAGGTCTTGTTATCAAAGTGATGGCCCATGAGCTCAGAGGCGACAAAGGTGCACATTTTGTCAGGATCATTGCAGGTCACAACCTTGATCTTTTCGCCCTCTTTTAAGCTGGAGTAGAGGGTTTTACTAAAGAGGTGAGGGTTGTTGGCAATGATGCTGTTGGCGCAGCGCAAGATGCGCCCCGTGGAGCGATAGTTTTGCTCTAACTTGATGACCTTAAGCTCAGGAAAGTCTTGCGTGAGCTTTTTGATGTTCTCTGGCTGTGCGCCACGCCACGAGTAGATGGACTGATCATCATCACCGACCACAGTAAAGCGCTGACGTTGTGCCACTAAGCACATCAAGAGGAAGTACTGCGTGTGGTTGGTGTCTTGGTACTCGTCTACAAGGATGTAGGAAAAACGCTCTTGATAGTAGGTACGCACCTTCTCGTTAAGCAGCAGCAAGCGTGTTGGGATAAAGATAAGGTCATCAAAATCTACTGCATTGCAGGCGCGAATGTAGTCGTTGTAGCGTTGGTAGATCTCCACGCTCAGAGGATCGTGCCCGCCCTCATTTTGTAGTGCCTTTGGGGTTTTAAGCTCACCTTTCCACAAAGAGATACGGTGGCAGAGAGTTTCGATGTATTCGTTACTCTCACCATCTTTAAATGTTGGGTAGTAGGTCTTGATGATGTGCTTAATGGTCTTAAAGGTGTCGCTCTCATCAAAGATCGAGAAGTTGCGCCCAAGGTTTAAGAGTTTGGACTGATCTTTGAGGATAGTGCGGCCTAAAGAGTGGAAAGTGCAGATGGTCAGCTGTGCGGCGGTATTAGCATCCACTTCACGGGCAATACGCTCACGCATCTCGCGTGCGGCCTTGTTGGTAAAGGTCACAGCTAAGATCTGTGAAGGCAAAGCGAGGTGATTGCGCAGTAAGTACACAATCTTGGTAATGATGACGCGAGTCTTACCCGAGCCTGCACCCGCAAGCACTAAGCAAGGGCCATCGGTGTATTTCACCGCGGCCTCTTGCGCTGCATTAAGCTGCATTTACCGCCTCCACTAGAAAAATGGGAAAACCAGATGCCAGCGCCAGAGCAACGCTGTCGAACCTTGCACGCAAACAAAAGGCAGCGCGGATTTCCCTTTGCTGCCTTGTGTTTGCGGCTCTGTTTTAGATGCCAGAGCGCTTTGTGGTGCTGCTTAGCTTTAGCTCTAACCTTGGTTGGTTGAGAAGGTGTGAGCCCGACAAGAGCTGTCTAAGGTCTTGAAGATGATTTCGTTTTCACGCCCCTTGCTCATCTCAATTGTTTGCAAGGAATTGCCTTCAAAAAGACTCTTTTGCTCTTGAGCGCACCAGACCACTACAGCGACGCCATATTCTACCGACAATTGCGCCAGTCGTGCTGAGAGCTGAGCGCATAGCCCTAAGTCAAAAGCAAAGGCATCAACCATCAAGATGACTTGGCCCATGCCATTGAGCTGCGACTGCATCAGACCTTGAGCTAAAGACTGCTCTAGGATCTGCGCCTCCTGCTCTACTGGCAATTCTAAGAACTGAGCCCAGTAGCCAGTATGGCTTTGGTAACGGCCACTGATAGCGGCCTGTGCTCCAGCACTTGCACCTGCTTGTGGGTTGAAGTTGAGTAGTGCACATATCATCTGCCACTGCATCTTATTGCCAGCATAGAGGATGGTGGTGTGCTGATTTTCAATTAAGCAAGCAAGTACCAATCTGGTCATCGCAACGGCTGGGCTGCTGATGGTATACATCATTGGCGCTAGCTGCAAGCGCGCCAGATTCTCTAAAGAGAGAATAAGCCCTGGAGTAGCTGTAGCATCACTAGAGTTATTGCCAATCATACTAGTTGCCGCGGCTGCGTTAGCAGCTGCAGCAGCTGCTGCCGCAGTGGACGCTGAGGTGTAGGCACCGTAGTCATTGTAGTCATTGTAGTCACTATAGTTGCTATAGTTACCACCTAAGCCTGCATGAGTACCAGCGCTATCCATTTCGTTATCGATGCTGTAGCGTTGTTGCTCCTTAGCGAGCTGATAGAGGTTGGCTACAAATTGAGCACGGCTTTGCGTCATAGCTGCATTGAGACTGCCGTAAGGAGAGCTTAAGTCCACCTCTTTGCAGGCAATGCCTAATGCTGTCAAAGACTTAATCAAGAAGTCTCTGATCTCATCCCAAGGCTCTTGTTTGCCCGTTTGGGTTAAAACACTAGCACTTGTTGGGATACAGACCATGCAAGGTGGCAGTACTTTACCTAACTGTACTTGCTGCTGTAAGGCGACAAGTAACTGTGAGGCATTTTGTACTTGGCCTAAAGCCACTGCAGGGAGATTGAAGTTCTCCAAGCTCAAAGCATCGAACTCGCTCGCGCAAATAAATAATGGGCAGCGCAGATCTTGAGCCCTATCAATAGCCCCAATATTAAAGCACTGCTTACGGCCGACATAGCGACGTTCTTCGACGAACCAAGGAGCGTAGTTGAGCTGGCCTGAGCTTTCAATAGAGGCAATTTTATAAGCCACAAAGCTATCGCTGCTCAGAGGCACAATCGCAGCCTGCCAAGTCTCAAGGTTTTGTAGGCTTGGCATAGCACCTTGCCATGACAAATTCTCTGGCAGAGTACGGTAGGATCGGTCATAACCTAAGTTAAAGCGCTGACAGACCTCAGGGTCGATACCTCGTCCAGAGAAGTACACGCACTCGGTGACAGCACTATGGCAGCGCTCAAAGTAGCTGCCAATTACAGCTTGGGCCGAGCTTAAAGGAGCTGCATTGGCTTGAGCAGCAGCTGTAGCAGCCGCAGCTGCCGCTGCCGCTGCTGCCGCGGCGGCTTGTTGCTGCTGTTGCCACTGAGCGCCTAAATTAGGTGTAGCTGCCGTGACCATGGTTGGGGCTGAGGCAGTTGTTGGAGCCGCAGTAGGGGCAACAGAAGCTGTTGGTGGAGCTTGGATAGGAGCTGACGCTGTATCCTTGTTCCTATTTTGTGCCAAGGCAGGGCTCAGGCCAATGCCTTGGCTCTGGCTTTGGCTTTGGCCTAGGCCTAGGGGTTGAGCTTGCTCTTGAGACTCGCTTTCTTCTACATCAGTAGAGAGAGTAAAGCCAGGGTCTTTGTGGCTAGAAAGAGTTGGTAAATCTAAGTTATTGAAGTTCTCAAGGTCTTGCTTGCGCTTTTGGGCCTCTGCGTCTTCTGATGCACTAGCATCTTCTATCAAGCGTGGCGTAATGGTCTTCAGCTCAGCTTCATCGTCATCATCGGCAGTATCGTCTTCTTCAAGTCCATGCACGATGAAGACAGGGACATTTGTCTTGCCCGCCTTTGCTTCCGTGGAATCATTGGAATCCTTAAATTCCTTGAATCCTGTGGCTTCACTGCTATCAAGGCTATTGCTTTTAGACTTTGCCGAAACTTCTGCCTCAACCTTAGAAATAGCCTCAGCCTTGTCGCTTAATGGATGCTTGCTAGCTAAGCTCTGCATGCTAGCAATCTCTTCATTAAGGCGCTGCAGCTCTTCAATGGCGTTCAGATCTTTTGAGGAACTAGTGTTCGTGGCAGCTCCCAAGGATTTGCTGTCAGCCCTGTTTTCACCTGTGCTTGCGCCTGCATTAGCACTAAAACCAGCACTGGCACTGGCACCAACACCAGCCTTGGTAGGGTCACTGCCCATCATGGTGCTAATCACCTGTGAGAGGCTAGTAGATAGAGCCTTATCGTGCTCATCTTTAGAACCAATAATGCTGGCCGAGGCAGGAGCAGACATACTGCTGGTGACAGTGTTGGAGGCTGCAGAGGCAGTAGTGGCAGCAGAAGCAGCACTTGAAGCGCTAGTAGCGCTATTAGGGGTAGTAATACTGCTAATGATGCTAGCCCCAGTAGTGCCAGCTCCAAACAGCTTGGATTCAGGGGCTTTAAAGTTTGGATCGTTTTCAAAGTCCTTAAGAGGCTTGTCTTCAGCTGCTAAGACGCTACCGATATCGGAGATGTCGATAGTAGGGCCTGTGTCATTAGGCTTGTTGCTACCAACAGCAATAGTGTTGTCGCTCGTGGAGAGCTGTTGCATCTGCTGCATCTGTTGCTGCTGTTGATGCTGACGCTGTAAACCAGTAGTGGAGAAGTCAAAGGCACTAGGCGTATTGTTCTTGGCCTCTAAGAGATCCTTTTCATGAGCACGGTGGCCTAAGTCATCAGTTAAGATGCGTCCACGGCTATCACTGAGGATAGTGGTGGTATGGCCGCCAGCGAGTTTTACAAGCGAGTTGATGCTAACAGCCCCATTGTTGGAGCGATTGGTGTTGGCAGCGGCAGGTGCAGCATTCTTGTTGTTGATGATCATGGTGTTCACTGTTGGCTCTGCCTGTTGGCGATGTGAGAGCGCAGTGGATACACCAGAGATGCGAGTTGCATTAGCATCAAGCTGATTTAATGCAGCAAAAGCACGCTGAGTTGCATTCATAGCAACTGTAGGCGCAGCAGGTACAGCAGTACTAGCACTGACAGAGGCGGCCGCAGCACCGGCAATAGCAGTAGCAGCCGATAAGCCATTAGTAGCAGTAGCAGTAGAGGCAGCAGGAGCAGCTTGCAAAGGGGCAGCGCGCATGACGCTGGCCATATCACGGCTTACTTCCTGATCGCTCTTATGCTTAAAGTCATAGGCACGACCATTGATCAGCGTAGATGGCGCATTAGGGTTGCGCAGTGGCATGCCATCATCTGTGGTTGTAGCTGTAGCCTCTGATGTAGCAGCAGGATTTTGCGCTGGAGCCATTGGCGACATCTGTGGGCGCTGAGTCATTTGTTGCATCTGCTGCATTTGCTGCATTTGCTGCATTTGCTGCATTTGCTGCATTTGCTGTTGCATCTGTTGCTGCATCTGCATGGCTTGCATTGGATCCATAGCCTGTTTTGGCGCCATCTGTGGCTGCTGTTGATATGGCATAGCCATACCATTGCTGTCAGGGGTAGTAATAAGGGTATGGATAGTATTGTCAGGGGCGGGCGCTGTTGCAAACGCAGCGGCAGCGTCTACTATTGACTGCTGTGGCTGCGGCTGCTGTGGCTGTACATCCTCAGGGCGTCCCCAAATTTCAGCGCTACGTCTACGGATCTCTTCTGGGAGAATCTGAATGTTATCAACATTGCGGTTGTGTGGTGGACGTAGCTTGGTGTCTTTCTTATCAGCGAAGATGGATGCCGCGGCACGCTCAGAAGCACCAGGGGCAAAGTAATTTGGATTGCTCTGAGGTGCTGCAAAAGGTGATAGAGACTGAGTGGCTGGAGCTGACGCTGGCGCTTGAGCAGAATCCTGTGGTGAAAATGGCGGTTGTGCTTGAGCGCTAGCCATAAACTGTGCTGCTGCTAAGAGATCTCCCACAGCAGGTGCAGCGGCATTAGAGGCGGCAGTAGGTGCTGAGGCAGCATTATGTGGCGCTGATTGCACAGCAGCAAACATTTCTGGAGGCAGACCAGTATCACTAGTAGCAGCCATTTGTGACTGCTGCTGAGATTGTGCAGCTTGCATTTGTTGCATTTGTTGCATTTGCTGCATTTGCTGCATTTGCTGCATTGGCTGCATTGGCTGCATCGGCGGCATTGATTGCTGCGAAGACTCCATCATCTGGCTGTCGTCGTCTTCTTCAGTGATAAAAGCTGACTCGTAGGCACGGTGTTTATCACTGTGGCGCGAACGGATAGGCTCCATGTCGGCAGCAAAATCGAAGTTTAGATCATCATCGTCTTCGTCAAAAGAAAGGTTCTTTGGTGAAAGCTCTCTTTCGTTAGCACGAGCCATAGCGGCCATAGGGCCAAATTCTGTTGACTCTGAAGACTTGCTGATGCTGCTAGTAGTACGGTTTGGTGACTTTGGAGTAAGAAGTCGGCCATTGCTTACTTGGTCATCATCATCGCTTAATTCAACGGTGGTGATGCTAGCAAAGGAGCTGTCAGAGATGGAGTTGATGTCCTCCATAGCTTCTTCATCGAGCTCGGCGTAGGCGCGACGGCGCGAACGGGAGTTTTTAGAGCGTGAGTCCATATTGCTGCTGCCTTTGCTATCGCCCTGTGAGTTTGAGTCTTGGTAAAGACTATGACGCTCAGAGCGCTGGCGATTAATCAGGGGATGAAAAGGTCGGGGGCTTGATTTGTGCCCCTTATAAGCTCAGGCCAAAAGGCCCAAATAGAGCGCATGACCTAGTTAATGCGATTACTACAATGTAAGTAAGTCGTGTCCTAGACCTACTCTTGCGAAAGGTTTGCCACAATGAGGCGCTACTTGATCTCTGCGCCGACAATCCACCTTATTATAACGGAAGCAAGTAGTAAACCTGCTGTGGCAGTTACGGTTACAGAGGCGCCAAAACTAGGCAAAGTAGGGCAATTTTCCAAGCCTAAATCCTCAGCACTTAAGCCCTCGCCTGCTGCCATCTGCGCCATACGATCTTTTGAGGTCATTGGAACCTCATCGGAGAAGGAGCAGCAGATATTAAATGGCTGTGGCTCTTGTCCTTTTGGTGCACCACTAGGGTAGCTATAATTGCGACGCAGCTCGGTACGCAGACGCTTAATCAACTGATCGCCTTGAGCGGAACTAACATCACCTAAACGCACGCGTGATGGATCTACACGGCCACCAGCTCCACCAGAGGTCACCAGAGGTACTTGGGCACGGTGGAGATAATCAACGCACATGGCCTTAACAAAGAGATCGTCGATCGCCTCGGCCACAAAGATGTTTGGGGCAATGGCACTCTCTGGGTTGTCTGCGCTGTTTTGCTGCATATGCTGCAGCTGCGGCATCTGCTGCGGCATCTGCTGCGGCATCTGTTGCTGCATATGTTGCTGCATAGCCTCTAACTTGCGCTTGGCTAGGGTGTGTGGTGTACAGATAGCACTCAAGTTGGTGTGCTTAGCAGCCTCGTGTGCAATGGTATGAGGAGCAAGACCTAAGGCCTTATCTAAAGCTAAGGCTACATTTTCTTTGGTCAGCATGATAGGTAAGAAGCTGAGCTTTAGGTGCGGGTTGATGTCCTTTAAACGTGCACCAAGAGTCTGCGCTTTACCTTGGCCAATGGTAGAACTGAGCGTATGGAGCTGACGGTTGCTGTTAGAGAGTTCGATGTTATCGAAGTCGACCAACATAAGCTCACCAACGCCGGTACGGCAGAGTGATTCTGCGATCCACGAGCCCACACCACCATTACCAATGATCACCACCTTCGCGTTAAAGAGGCGCAAAAATCCCTCATAGCCATACAATGCACAGATACCCTTAAAGCGCTCTAACTGCTCTTTCTGTACATCCTTTGGTAGCTCTAAGAAGCTGGCGCTCAAAGGATGAGGCTTAGTGGCGTTAGTATTAGCATTAGCATTAGCAGTAGTAGCGTCAGTTGCGACGGCAACATCGGCCGCGGAGGTAGTGGTAGATGTAGTGGTGGCAGTAGAAGCGTTGATGTCGGTGGTGGTCATGCATTCTCCTCAGTGGTAACAATGGTTTGTTGGCCATTTTACCTGCATTTTTGCCATGCTGCCCTAAAAAAGGGCTCGATGCCACAGTGGTGGAGGGCAGTGCCGCGGAGGCTAAAAATGGCTTATTTATGCGCTAAGGCTAGGGCCGTTTGTCTTGTGGGATGGGCGTGGAGGGCGAAAAAGACGGCTTTTTTGAATTTTTGTTACGAAAGCTTTGCAAAGTGAATTCATGTTGCTATAATTACGGCCACTTGATCAGCTCGATGATGAGCTTATGACCCCGTAGCTCAGTTGGATAGAGTAACAGTTTCCGAAGCTGTAGGTCATGAGTTCGATCCTCATCGGGGTCGCCATCAAGTGATGATTTCTGAAGTGCGAAAGTGGCGGAATTGGTAGACGCGCTAGCTTCAGGTGTTAGTACCGCAAGGCGTAAGGGTTCGAGTCCCTTCTTTCGCACCATTCACGAAATAACAAATGAGCGCAGTGATGCGCTTTTTTTTATGTCTGTATGTTGTATCTATAAACCAACAACAAAGCGCGTCAATAAAGGCTTTTACCTTTTCTTTTGCCGGTTAGACTTGAGCTTGTGCTAGGGCTGGGGCTGGGGCTGGGGCTGGGGAATGACGGAAAGAGTGCGAGCTGTGCGTACAGCAAACGGGTTTGGCAAGTTCAAACGCTTCTAAAAGAGGCTGCTTAAGTATAAACCTACAGGGGTTAATGCCTTATGGTACAAGGGCTAGAGGCTGATTTGCGCTGTACGCACAGCTCGAAAGAGTGATGAAGACGCCGCCTATGGCGGCGAGAGAATGGCAGCGAGAGAATGGCAGCGCCGTGGCGCTGCGTAATGAGTTTATCTGATAATCTCTGCTGACTCTGCGACTTCTCTTAGTCGTCTATACCACAGTATGGGCGGATCTGCTCACACCAAGCCTTGATGCGCTCGTCGGTGAGATCAGATTGGTTGTCCTCATCAATAGCCAGACCCACAAAGTGGTCGTGGTCTAAAATTGGTAATGGGCTGGTGAAGTCGTAGCCCTTAGTAGGCCAGAAGCCGACAAACTTAGCGCCGCGGAACTGGAAAGTCTCATAGAGCATGCCCATACCATCTAAGAAGGTATCTGGGTAGGCTACCTGATCACCTGTGCCGAACAAGGCGACGGTCTTGCCCTCAAAGTTCATACCCTCAAGCTTTGGCATAAAGTTGTTCCAGTCTTCCTGCAGCTCACCCACACTCCAAGTTGAAGTGCCGATGATTAAGACGTCGTAGTCTTTCATCAACTCGCCGTCTGTGTTGATATTGTGCAGATCGACATGCTCTTCACCTAAGGCTTTGGCGATGCGCTTAGCCACATTTCCTGTGGTGCCGGTATAGGTGCCGTAAAACAAACCAATTTTCTTCATAAACCAAAATTCCGATCTGGCTTGAGCACTAACAGGCTTAGGTGAAGTGATATAGCCATAATGTTGGTAGTGCTTAAGCATCTAACTGCAAACAGGTGGAAAACGCTCTGTCGCCTTATTTAAAAGTCTGAGTGCGCATAGCTGCAACGGTGAACGAAGATCGATGTTATATGCCACAAGCAAGCTGTGCAGCTTATTGCAATTGCTATCACACCTCATACTCCGCATTGTACGAACAAATAAGGCGCTCGCACATTGTTGATAATTCTTTTCAAGAATGGTGAAAAAGCCATAACCAAGGCGGCTGCAAAGATCTAGAGCTCGCCTCGTTTCTTGGTTGCTCTGCTGTCTCTGGGATCGTTAGTGGCGCTGGTGTCGTTAGTACGGCCCAGAGCTTGCTGTCATCTCTTGGTAAGCAGACAAGCTGGGGCTTGCTGCTGCACCACATGGAGATGGAGGATTGGCCATGGAGCGAGAACGTCATTACTGCACACATTGTGGCCGCGATATCGGCTACGACGGCGTGTGTTACTTTTGCCGCACCCACGAGAGTAGACGCAAAGCGCTAACGCAAAGCCTTGATGAGCGTAAGGAGATGCTTGCTGCAATCATTGCAAATATCAAGGATTGCGAGCACTTTAAGAACCCTTACTATGATCAGCTCTGTGAGCTGCTATCGCTTGGTACCTTGGACGCGCTAGGTGCCGAGCCTCGTGACGCTCTGATCCAAGCAGCTTTAGCTAATTCGGTCTACTATCCTCCGTACATCTACGCCAAAGCCTCAGGAGCGGTGCGCGATGAGTTACTGCGCCGGCTGAATACAACTGACAGCTCGCAGGACGCCAATTCTCTGTTGCGTGCACTTGCTTTCCAAGCTGATTTTGGTCGCGATAGTAAGACAGTAGAGGCTCTCTTTCACTTAGAGCAGCACCCACTGCCATGGCGCGAGAAGCTTTTTGTCGACCCTTCTTACTACATGCTAGAGGGCGGCTTCACCTTTGATCATGACACCGGTGCTGTGCGCAACCTCACCTATCCTTGCTACGCCTTAGAGCGTGAGGACTGGGCCTTCACCAAAGAGAGATTCAACAAGCCTGAATCTGCGTTCGTTCCAGATCCTGCGGTGCAATTAGGCCTCATGCACTCTCCCGAGGAGCGCTGCCCACATTGTGGTGGGCTGCTTACTGACATGGTGGTGCTTGATGCCTCAGATCCGCGCTTTAGCTTCTTGGGCAAGCAAGGCAAGCTTACTTTCACGTGCTGCCTTAACTGTCTGCCAATGACCGAGTTCGCCTATGCTGAGGTAAAGCCTGATGCGGTAGGCAAGGCCATTTTCCCTTATCTCGATGTCAGCAGCGATGAGGTGTGCTACTTCTCTGAGGATGATTTGCGATCCTTAGCCAAGCAACCACCGCTTCTCTTGAGCAAGCATGAGGTCAACCCTCTGTATGCCAAGGATGATTACAGTTGCGCGACGATTGGAGGTATTGGCAACTACGTGCAAGACGCCGTGTTCCCGACCTGTCCGCACTGCCACAAGCCGATGAAGCTGCTGGCGCAGCTCCCGCAAGATGAGCTCTTCTTCGACTTCATGGAAGGCACTGTTTACGTCTACTATTGCGAAGACTGCGATATGGGCGGCTTTGCCTATCAGCAAACCTAAGCCACGGCGCCACCAATAGCCACCAATCGCTACCAAGCCTGAGCTTTGGGCTCAGGCTTGGTGGTAAAGCCCAACTCCATGCGACAGCATGGAGTTGGGAAGCACAGGGCTGCATGAGTCGCGTGCTATGTTACTTGACGATAGCGATGCAGGCCTCGCGCACATCGTCTAAGAAAGCGCTTTGAGCAAATGGGCCGTAGGAGACGATAGCGCTGATCAGATCAGCATCTTGCTCCTTGCTGCCGCCAGTAAAGACAGTTGGCAGCACTAAGCCTAAGTGTTCGACGTAGAGAGCGTTAGAGAAGTCAGCCTCTGGCATCTTGGTACGAGCACGCTTGATGGCCAGAGCTAATTTGAAAGCGTGGTCTTGGGTCAGACCAAAGTGGCGATTGTTTAAAGCCTCTAAGGCGCTACGACGTGGCAGAGCTAAGACCTTGATCATAGTGCGACCTAATTGCACAGGACGCATATCCATTTGCAGCACTAAGTTGCGGTCGATCAGCTCTTGAGCCCACTCTTGCGACATGGCAAGCAGCACCGTGTCCGAGTTGGTAGCGTAAATCTGATACTCCTTGGTGAGCTCTAATGGGCCAGTGATGGTGGCGTGTGGAGCCAACTGCACGAAGTCATCAACATACTCACCCACTGCAAAATAAGGCTCGATGGTATCAACAGCCATGTTGTGAGCCTTTAAGCCCTCGTTGAAGGTGATGCGCGATAAACCGCCCTTGCCGTCAGTGAAGTCCTCTGGCGAGCGAATGTCCTCGCTATCGTATTGTCCGCGTAAGGTGTTGTAGAACAGAGCTGCATCAGCGATCTTTGGAGTTTTGGTGTAGGTAGGGAGTACCACTCCATAGAGCTCGCAGAGGATACCATCACGCATGTTGATGAATGGGTCATGGTGACGGGTGTTCCACATGGCGCTAGCCACCATGTGCGCGTAGTAGCAGCTGCCATAGCAGCGCACATCGGTCATGCGCATGAGGATGTGGGAGCTTGGGCTGATGAGCAGGTAGCAGTCGATCTCGTCGTTCTCATCTAAGTGCAGCTGCAGCATGCGCTTCTCTAAGTAACCCTCTTGCACCCAACGCTCAGCTAAGGCTGGCTTGGCAGCCAAAATGTCATAACGGCCATCTTCGCTCACATAGAAAGCAAATTGCTCACCGCGATCACGATCGACACCGATCTTGATACCATCGGCGTACACCTCGCCCACACGTAGCATGCTTGGAGCATCGTCGTCCAAGTCGATCACAAACAAGGTCTCATTGAAGCTAAAACCGGCCATTTACTACATTTCTCCTTAACGGTGGTGCCAAACTCCTTAACTTGTGCAGTTGTGAATTGCTGCATTGCTGCTGTTGAGCGGAGGAGTAGTGGTGGTGCGCACACAGCTTGATTCTTGATCTAAGTCACAGCGCTTTGAGCGCTCATAGCTTAGTGCATGCTAAGGATAGCGCATTGTGTAGCAATTGCCATGAGCAAGTCGACAAAGATTGTCAGTCGCAACATCTTGTCGCAAAAGCGCTCCACCCCAACCCAAGTCAAGCATCAACCCCAACCAACCCAAGGCTAAGAGTCTGGCTTTCTCGCTCCAAAAAGAAAAGGCGGAGCCTTGTGGGCTCCGCCTTCGCTTATGTTGCTAAGTGCAAGCACCTAGCTTTTGTTTATCAACTGTTACTCAGTTGTTTTTCAGCTGTTATTCAGCTGCTGGTGGGATCTTGCGATCACCCTCTTCAATGGCCTTCTGCTGACGGGCACGGATACGAGCCTCTTCAGCTTCAGCCATCTTCTTCTTCTGGTCAGCTGGGATGTACTTAGTGAAGTAGCGCATCACTAACACGAAGAACACTGGCACGAAGAAGATTGCGAGTACGGTTGCGGTAAGCATACCGCCGATCACGCAGATACCGATTTCGTTACGGCCGGCAGCACCTGCACCAGAGGATACTGCCAATGGCAGCACACCTAAGATGAAGGCGGCGGAGGTCATCAAGATAGGACGCAGACGAATACGTGCAGCTTCAATCACAGCCTCGGTTAAGCGGTTGCCCTTGTCATAGAGCTCTTTTGCGAACTCCACGATCAAGATGGCGTTCTTGGCCGCCAAACCCACTGTTGTCAGCAGACCCACCTGGAAGTACACGTCGTTACGCAACACTGTTTGTACTGGTACGTATTGGGTAATCAGAGCTGCCAACACAGCACCGATAATACCTAATGGCACCACTAACATCACAGCGAAAGGAATCGACCACGACTCATACAAGGCAGCTAACGATAAGAACACGATCAGCAGCGACACAGCGTAAAGCAGTGGAGCCTGGGTACCAGAGAGGCGCTCTTGGAAGGACACACCAGTCCAAGAGATACCGAAGCCTGCTGGCAGGATCTCGGCGGCAATACGCTCCATCTCAGCCATAGCTTCACCAGTGGAGACACCAGGTGCTGGAGCACCCTGAATGTTCATAGCACCCACACCATTGAAACGCTCAAGACGTGGTGAACCGTAGTCCCAAGAGGTGGTGATGAATGCCGAGCATGGCACCATCTGACCAGAGCTGTTGCGGATATACCACTTGTTGAAGTCGAGCTCAGTCATACGGGCATCAGCTTCAGCTTGGATATATACCTTCTTCACACGGCTGCGCTCCATGAAGTTATCCACATAAGCAGAACCCCATGCAGCAGACAGTGTGGTGTTGATGTCACTGACCGATAAGCCTAAAGCCATTGCCTTTTCATAGTCGATGTTGAGCTTGAACTGAGGCATATCGTCTTGACCGTTAGCACGCACCTGCATCAGTAATGGAGATTGCTGTGCAGCGTAGATATAGTCTTGACGAACCTTAGTTAAAGCAGCGTGACCGGCACCGCCGTTATCTTGTAAGTACAGATCGAAACCCGATGCAGTACCTAACTCAGGAATAGCAGGCAGGTTGAAGGCGAAAGCTAAGCCCTCACGAATACCTAACAGAGGCATATAAGCACGGTTCACGATAGCGTCAGCGTGCTGATCTGCATCTGGACGTAATGACCAATCCTTGAGCTTAATGAAGGCCATACCTGCGTTCTGACCGGAACCCGAGAACGAGAAGCCTGTCACCGCCATGATGGACTCAACGTTGTTAGCCTCGTTGGTGGTGAAGTAGTCACTCATCTTGGCCAAGGTGCCCTTGGTCTTTTCGATAGTGGCGCCTGCTGGTAAGTTCACCATGGCCATCAGCACACCTTGGTCTTCGTTAGGTAAGAACGCAGAAGGAATGCGCACGAAGCAGAAGCCCAAAGCCACGCAGATAGCTAAATAGGCCACCACCTGACGCTTTAATTGGTGCACCACTTTCGAGACGTGGTGTTGGTAAGCGTGAGTAAAAGCGGTAAAGCCACGGTTGAAGAGACTGAAGAAAGCGTTGATAGGCTTTAAGAGAACATCAGTGACGCTCTTTAAGGCACGACCAATGGCAGTCTTAGGTGGAGCATTACGCTGCTCTTCAGATTGCAGCATGGTGGCGCACAGTGCAGGGGTTAAGATCAGAGCGACCAAAACCGAGAGCACCATGGCGGACACGATGGTGATCGAGAACTGACGATAAATAACACCAGTAGAACCACCGAAGAAGGCCATAGGAATGAACACTGCTGACAGCACCAGTGCGATACCGACTAATGCGCCAGTAATCTGATCCATGGACTTAATGGTAGCGTGACGAGGTGGTAAATGCTCCTCTTCGATAATACGTTCTACGTTCTCCACCACCACGATGGCGTCGTCCACCAGAAGACCGATAGCGAGCACCATGCCGAACATGGTTAAGGTGTTAATGGAGAAGCCTAACACCGACATGATGGCGAATGTACCTAACAGCACCACAGGCACCGTGATCGAAGGAATCAAGGTAGCGCGGAAGTTCTGTAAGAACAGGTACATAATCAGAACCACCAGCACAATAGCTTCGATTAAGGTGTGCATCACCTCGTTAATCGAAACCTTAATGAAGTCGGTGGTGTCGTATGGGTAGTTCAGCTCAATCCACTCTGGGAAGTATGGAGAAAGCTGATCCATTAGGGCCTTCACGTTGGTAGCGGTATCCAAGGCGTTAGAATCAGCTGCCAGACGAATAGCGATACCAGACGATGGACGGCCGTTGAAGGTGCCATCGAAGTTGTAGGACTCAGAACCTAACTCAATGCGAGCCACATCCTTTAAGCGCACCATGGTACCGTCGGTGTTCACACGCAGCAGAATGTTCTCAAACTGCTCCACGCTCTCTAAGCGCTTCTGACCGGTAATGGTGTAGGAGTATTGCTGACCCTCAACAGCAGGAGCACCACCTAAGGAACCATAGGTGACCTGAGCGTTTTGGGCAATAATAGCAGCATTAACTTCAGCTATCGATATAGCTAAGTTAGTGAGCTTTTCTGGGTCTAACCAAATACGCATAGCGTACTCAGAACCGAACACCATCAAGTCACCCACACCAGCAACACGAGCTAAAGGCTCACGGATGTTAGCGTAGATGTAGTCAGACAGGTCAGCGTCATCGTGCATGTCGTCCTTAACGCTCAAACCAACCACCATTAAGAAAGCGTTGGTCGACTTGGTGACGTCCACACCGTTTTGCTGCACCACAGATGGTAACTGCGACTGGGTCTGCTGCATCTTGTTTTGCACCTGCACCTGTGCAATATCAGCATTGGTACCAGGTTCAAAGGTGATGGTAATAGAAGAGTTACCATAGGAGTCAGATTCGGCTGACATGTACATGTAGCCGTCCAGACCTGTCATGTTCTGCTCAATAATCTGTGTTACCGAGCGCTCCACCGTGCTAGCGTCAGCACCTGGGTAGCTAGCGCGGATCGACACCGAAGGAGGCGCAATGGTCGGGTATTGTGAAATTGGCAAGGTCATTACAGAGATCAAACCTGCCAGCATGATCACAATAGCGATCACCCACGCGAAGATCGGGCGATTGATAAAGAAACGTGCCATAAATGTTTTAATCCCTACAGAATACAGCAACACACCATGATTGCGGGCGCAAACATGGATCCTCAAAAGTTCAAGGCTTCAAGCCTGCGGCTTTAAAGGCGCTGTTTCGTGTGATTTTTCAGTTTAAGCTCTCGCTTAAAAGTAGAGTGCAGCGGCAGTCAGACCTATACCAAGATCCAGATCAAGACAAGGTCAGACACAGCATTACTCTATGCATGCTCTTTTTTAAGGAGCGAAAAGGGAACACTCTTATTGAGCGCTACCAGCCTCTGGAGCAGCAGCTGCGTCAGCAGGCTTTTGATCGGTAACTTCAACCACAGGGGTACCAGAACGAACCTTCTGTAAGTTGGAGCAGACCACGCGGTCACCTGGCTTTAGGCCAGCAGAAACCACGAAGTGACCTTCATGTTCGGTGGCTAATTTCACGATGGTACGTTGAGCCACACCGTGGTCATCGATGGTGTAGACGTAGCTCAAACCACCAGCCTCACGGATCACAGCGTCTTGACGCACGACTACAGCATTAGGCACAGTACCTTCGTGGATAGCACCACGTAAGAACATACCTGGCAGTAAGGTGTTATCTGGGTTTGGCACAATAGCGCGGACGTTCACCATGCCGGTGGTCTCATCGACAGTCACGTCGGAGAACTCAAGCTGGCCTTGGTGTGGGTACTTCTGACCATTAGAGAAGTAGATGTCTACAGGAGCCTTGCCACCAGTGGTACGCATTTGACCTGCACTCAAAGCTTGACGTAAGGCTAAGTGGTCTTCCACGGTTTGGCCTAAGTCAACGTACATTGGGTCTAATTGCTGAATAGTGGTAAGAGGGCTAGTCTGCTGAGCGCTTACTAAGGAACCTTCGGTGAAGTTGGACTTAGAGATACGGCCAGAGATAGGGGCGTACACCTTGGTGTAGGCTAAGTTGATGTTAGCGGTCTCAAGGCTTGCCTCAGCGGCCTTCACAGCAGCATCAGCTTGGAGGTAAGCAGCCTGGGCATCGTCATAATCCTGCTTACTAACAGCCTTTTGCGATAACAGCTGACGGTAACGATCGGCACGCAGCTTAGTGGCGTAGAGGTTAGCCTCAGCGCTCTTTAAGTTAGCCTTAGCGCTGTTGACCTCAGCCTCGTATAAGGATGGATCGATTTGATAGAGCTGATCGCCTGCTACCACGTTAGAGCCTTCGGTGAAGAGACGCTTTTGCACAATACCTGAGACTTGTGGACGAACCTCAGCACGGCGGGTGGCGCTAACACGACCGGTCAAGTTAGAGACGATCGGCACTTCCATCGTACTTACGGTATAGACGTCTACTGGAAGACTCGTTGCCTGAGTAGTTTGCTCAGCTTCACCACAACCTGACAGTAGCAAGGCTACCGCCAAAGCACTTGGAAGAATATGCTGTTTGTTAATGCTAGACAGGAACATACCTGATAATCCTTGTGAAAACTTGAAAAAAACCGCCCGCAATATTTAAGGCTCCATGCAAGATTCCACCGGCCCCGTTATGCAGGGCGTTGAGGGCGCAGCTAATCTTGCAGTAGTGCACCTAAACTCAAAGGATCAGGATATCTACAGCTTGTGAGCGCCTTAGCGGCCAAGCTAAGCTAGGCAGCTAAGCTGGCTGGGCTTACTAAGCAAGGATAGCTAAGCCAACCATCGCTATAGCTATCTTGAACCCCAAATCTAAGTGCAGGCTTAGGTTTATTTGCCCTGCATTCACAGAGCGTTTATTGACGTAGTGTCAATAGCGCTAAAAACCATCGACTCCCCCAAGAATCAAAAAATGTCCTCAAAGGAGCAGGCGGCTTTCAGCTAGTCAGGCCCATGCCCAATTATGCGGCTTTCGTCCAAACTGCTGGCTGGCTACCACCACACACATAAGCATTTTAGCCGGTCGCGCGCATTGAATCTGTAGATCCCTAAGCATTGCTGTAGCTAAGCTCAAGCCAAGCTCAAGCGAAGCTCAAGCCAAGCCTAAGCAAAGTTCAGGATCTGCTAGCTAGCAAGCGAGCAGTCGCTGCGCGCAACCGTCTGCGTGGCTATTGTGCTCATCGCTTACAGTCAGTGTGTACCAAGATCGATGATCTCCTGCACCGCTGAAGTACCTCATGATCGACATATATGCGATGTAAGACAAGTTAACTTCAGCACATACGTCAGTATCTGAGGGCCGCGGAATTTACATTCAAAACAAGCGATCTTGTTATGTTCACAGGCCATGAAAGCGACAAAAGCACCAAGCTCTACACTCTGATTGCAGGAAAGTAGGCTTGCGTGTCTGCATGTTTTGCCCAACTTTCAGCTCTCAGAAGCGTACAGCTTGATGCTTTCTTCTCCTGTGCGATTTCTCCACCTGCCACAACGTCTACCACCAGCCTTAAACTTAGCCATAGCCATAGCCTTAGCACCAGCTATGGTTCTACCCCATCTTCTTCTCTTGGTCGCTCTACTGCACATACCATGCATCGAGCATTGAGAGATTGAGGCGGCCAAAAGTTTTTTGCCTGATTTGTAGGCGTGTACTTTTGTGGTCTCAAATACCGCTACAGTGCCCAGCTTTGGGCGCGGCTTTTGAGGTGGATACCCATTCTAAACGAAAGAAGTTTTGCGATGTAAGTCAGCACCAAAAGAGAAATTTTTAGAAAAAACGGCAGCACCCTCTTACCATTCACTTTACCTACAGTTGTCAGACAACGTGTTTGTATGTTTTTACTGACAAAGTGTGTGTAAGCGCTTGTAACATGCCAGTATTTGAGCGGCTTGCTCGGCCGCAATGCCTGATATATTGGGCTTTTGTGAATGGTCGCTCTAGCGGAACTGTTTTTAACGTTTTCCTATTATAAGCAATTTTCCATACATGCATGAATGTATGTTATAATTTTTCGCGAAATCAGGAAAAACCGCTTAAAATCAGGCTTTGCAGTGGTTTTAACTTACAAGCACCCCTGATGTGGTTGTTACACATGAGGTGCACTTGAATGGCAAGTAAGCCATTAACTGTATGTAAAATCTATTTTTACTGTACAGCCTGCCAGTGGCGGCAGGGAAATATTGTTGATAAGCCGCATGTGTTGAGCATTTCAGGGCTTTTAGCCAGTGTAGCCAACGCCTCCTGTCGTAAACGGTTGCATAAGATATATTCCCAGAAACAGACTAGAAAGCAGAAAGCCAGTACTGGGCTCTTCCGCGTCTTGCTTAGATAACGCGTGGAGCGAGCTTAATCAGTACTGGTCAGTACCAGTCAGTACCTGTTGTTATGGTTATGGGGCCCCCAAAAAAAAGCCCTCGTTTTCGTGTTTCTATATGCCTCTGCTCCTGATTGAGTTGAGTTGAATTGCATCGCAAGATCAGCGGCTTGCGCGCTCGCGCTCGCGCTCGCTCAAGCTCCTTAAGAGGGAGCTAGAGCGTAAGAGAGCCCAGCTGGTCTTGAAAAGGGCTTCATGGACAAGCCCGTGAGTAGCGTTATTGCTGTTCACTAAAAGCAGTAGGGATGTCCCTACATGATGCTGACCTAAGTCAGCGTATAGTTCATGTGCGACGCATTGACGTCACTGCACTAGTTGTTAGTAGCTGCAAACATCACAACTACAAGCTGTTTTCATGAGTTGTGGTCTTTTGCCCGAAGCTGCATAAGTACAGTCATGACATGATGCAGTCTGTTTGTTAGTCCGTTGGTTCTAAAGGTTTGAATTTCCCATGTCTAAGCGCACTCGTGCAGAAGCATTGCAGACTAAAAAGAACATCTTGGAAGCTGCACAAAAGATTTTTGCCGCCAAGGGTTTTGCCAAGGCCTCACTGTCGGATATTGCTCGCGAGGCCAATGTGACTCGTGGTGCCATTTACTGGCACTTTGAGAACAAAAGCGAGCTGCTTGCAGCCTTGTGTGAAGATGAGGCTTGTCGTATCAACCTCTACACCACACTGCGTCAGGCTGTAGAAGAAAATCAGCGTGATCCATTAGGTCTCATTAAGAAGTGGGCTCTGCTTCATTTAACCGAGGATGCCGAGGCTCTGTTCAACTCTTCCTTAGCCTCCACCGTGGAATCGGTGATGAGCTCTGACGTCAGATCTGACGTCAAAGAGAAGATTGTCGATATGCTGCGTGCTCGCATGCAGGTCTTAGAGTCGGCATTACGTGCTGCGGTAGCGCAAAAGCAGTTACCAGCTGACCTCGATATTGAGCTGGCTGCCGTCTACTTAGATGCAACCGTCAACGGGCTAATCAACCTTTTCCGTTTAGGACTGACGAAGCATCCGCTCTCTTACTACAAGAACGTGATTGATGTTGCTTTCATCAACCTTAGCCAGATTCGTCGTCAACGTTTCATGGGTTACTAAACCAGTGGCCATGCAAGTCCTCTCCTTACAGTCATCATTGGAGTAGTGAGGTGGAGATGCTTGTGCGGCTTATATCCTCAAGAAATATGCTGCAAAAGGCTGCAGGTGCTCAAAGCGTCTGTGGCCTTTTTCATAGCCTCTTGACATCCTCCCCCAGCTTACGCAGGGGGATTCCGAGGAGGTTCCTACTGCATAGCATGGGTTTGGTTCCTGCT
>CALXYZ010000034.1 GCA_944393075.1 uncultured Anaerobiospirillum sp.
CTTCAGAAACGGCGTGTTTATGCCCGTACTATACGAATAGTAGCAATCTACTGTACACCTTTCTTGATACTTTCAGGGTATAAGCCCTAAGGCTTCCATGCGAGCCGTGAAGTTGAACTTGTAGATCTCCGATAAGGCATGCGAGGTGTAGGCACGGGTGATGGCATCTCGTTGGGCCTTGGTTAGGGCAGGAGCAGGAGCAGGGGCTGAGGCTGAGGCTGAGGCTGAGGCCACAGAAGCCACAGGAGGCAGAGTAGGCACAGAGACTGGCTCTGGCTGCTTGGCTGGGACTGGTACGGTAGCTTCGGCTGGCATGGCTGCTAGGCCTTGGGCGCAAGGCATGGTTGGCGTAGCAGGTGATGCTTCATCTTGAATTAAAGCGAGGGTGTTGAGTACGTTGAGCTACACAACGCGAGTGTTCTTACCGTAGGAGGTGTTCTGGAGGCAGGTGGGATGCTGATGCTTAGGTAGTAGGGGCTGAGGTTCGAGGTCAGAAAGTAAGGTCTTTGGTGTCTGCGATTGCTGGATTTTCTGTTAGGCTTTCACCATACGCTTTAACTGTGAGAAATAAATGAGCTTTTTTTTTTTTTTGCTGGTGCAGGGGTAAAACGTCATCCCGCGAGTAAAAAACTGCAAGTCAGGTGATGGTGCTGGGTGATACCCCAATGTCTGTTTTCGTGAGTTTCTAGATGTGAGCTTTGCTCGGGTTATAAAGGCCTACATCAGCCTGCGGTGCTGTTCTTCAGGTTTTGAGAGTTGTAAAAAGTGCAATGAGATATGGTGCAAAAAGTTTAATAGGGATCATTTTACGGTTGCTTTGTTATGGTGTAGTTGTCGTCTTGGAGCAAAAGCTAAAATAGAATATTTTTGTTTTTTGGCTATTTGGCTATAAATCGGACTTTATTTGGTTTAATTGGTGGGTCTTGTTTGGTTATTGTAGGTTAATACAGTATTGTTTTAGCTAGTTATGATGGGACAGAGCTGTTGAAAATCGCTAATTCATGCGTTATCGGGCTTGGTGGTAGGAAAAAATGATGAGGTAATTGGCCCAGAATAGGGTGTTTAAAAAATTGTAATTTCTGTTCAGGCGTCGCTTAAGGCCTATCTAGAGCCAGTTGTTCAAAAATATGCGATTTTGTGCCAGAATTATAAGTCGCTGCCGCAAAAAATATCTCTGGCTGTTACGGGATTTTTGGTTTAATTTAAGTTAATATGTAAGTACAAAGAGAAGAAAGTTTGAAGGCTATCGAAAGATATTGAAAGAGCGGATCCCGCTCTAGCCTTGAGGTTAGTTCTGAGGAATCTCTTCTAGCGAAAACTGCACTATTAGCATTAGCTCCGGCGCTTGGCATTAGCGCCGTACCGCGATGCAGCTGGTTTTCGAGAGATAACGAAGGGCAGACGTCGAGGCTGATACCTTAAGAAGCCCTACAACTTCCTTAAGGTTGCAGCTCGGTTAATAGTCTGCGAATTTTCTTTTCTTTATCATGGCGGAGGCTGAGATTGGCAGATTGCATTTGTAGCGCAGTTGCCTTTGGCGGCCAAAGTCATAGAGATGTTGATGTAGCTCAAGTCAGCATCTCATGAATCGTTACAGGACCAAACGCACCTACCTGTAATAACCGAGCCTATATGTGCTGTAATTTAGCCACGGTGCAGCGCTAGGTTACAGCTCCTAAATTGGGTGCTTGGAGGCACGCCAAGGAACGAGTATAGGCTCAAAAAACCGATACTTGGCTAAACAACTACGTCCTCAGATTGCTTTGTGTCGGCTTGTCTTCACTTTAGTTTCTGTCGAATTTCCTTTCACACAGTCTGCATCTAAGTAGGTGTGTGCCCAAACAAACTTCACCACAAAAGCATCAGGGCTGCCGTTAAGCGCAGTAGGTTTTGTCGTGGTCGTTCCAACTTCTTTAATCTAATTTGCTGTGTTCCCCGCCTCTTTTTCGTGCTCCTAAGCTCTTCCTTTCATCAGTTCCATCTCTCCACATCTTTAACCCTAACCCTATCTCTATCCCACTATTGCTCATAGCCCATGGTTTGGCTTCTGGCTTTGTACCGGTAATTGCCCTTTTGCTTTTGTTTGCTTGTTATGAGTTGGGGTGGGCGGGGTATATTGGGCTTGGTATGGGCTAGTTATGGGGTGGGTAGCTGTGATGCAGGCGCAGGCGTGGTGTGGTGAGTGAGGAAGCATCAGTCCCAAGGGGTGACATCGTTTTGGTGTCAACCCTTGGGTTGCAAGGAGGTAGGCTGCTACTTAGCAGCTGGAGTGTAGAGCGAGCTGTGGGTGTATAGAGCCTTGAGAACCATCTCTAGAATCTTGATGCGGCTGGTGTTCTGACTCTCGGGTAGGGCATAGCGCATCGCGTTTTCGCGCATGATGCGATACTCGCCATGCTTGCTCTTTTGCACTAAGGAGATGATGTAGGTCGGATCGACCTTATGGTGAACATCAAACTCGATTAAAGCACCGTGCTCATCACCGCGGATCTTGCGGATACCGAGGGCTGAGGCCAGCTTCTTCATACGCGAGATATTAAAGAGGTTCTCACTCTCTACTGGCAGGAAGCCAAAGCGGTCGATCAGCTCGATCTTCAGGTCTTCAAATTGATCGCGGGTCTCGCAAGAGGATAAGCGCTTGTACATCGACAATCTGGTGTTGATGTCGCGGATGTAGGTCTCAGGGAAGAGCGCGCTTAAGTGCATATCAATGTCGCACTCGTTGAGAGTCAGCTCGCTTAAGGTTGGCTCACGGCCTTCCTTAAGGGCGTGCACGGCCGCATTGAGCATATCCATGTACAAGGAGAAGCCCACGGACTCGATCTGTCCAGATTGCTCCTCACCTAACAGCTCACCGGCACCACGGATCTCTAAGTCATGAGAGGCCAGCACAAAGCCTGCACCTAACTCATCGATGCTGGCAATAGCCTCTAAGCGGCGCTTAGCGTCCACCGACAGCGCCATACGTGGTGGTGTAAAGAAGTAAGCGTAAGCTTGGTGGTGCGAGCGACCAACACGACCACGGATCTGGTGGAGCTGAGCTAAGCCTAAGAGGTCAGCACGATCAATGATGATGGTGTTGGCCGTTGGGATGTCCAAGCCATTTTCAATAATGGTGGAGCACAGCAGCACGTTAAAGCGCTGGTGGTAGAAATCACGCATCACACGCTGCAATTGGCGCTCGTCCATTTGGCCGTGAGCAATCTCGATCTTAGCCTCTGGGACTAAGGTCTTAAGGTGCTCTTGGCGTAAGCTCATGGTAGCAACGTCGTTGTGCAGGTAGTAGACCTGACCACCACGGCGTAACTCACGCAAGATAGCCTCACGACAAAGCTGATCGCTATCCTCGTGGATAAAGGTCTTCACCGCCAAGCGATGCTCTGGTGGCGTGGCGATAATCGATAGTTCACGCATACCCTCCATCGCCATATTGAGGGTACGTGGAATAGGGGTAGCAGTCAGAGTTAAGAGATCTACTTCCGCACGCAGAGCCTTGAGCTTTTCCTTTTGGCGCACGCCAAAACGGTGCTCTTCATCGATGATGAGCAGACCTAAGTCCTTGAACTTGATCTTGTCTGAGAGCAGGCGGTGAGTACCGATAATGATGTCGATCTGACCGTTCTCAAGGCGCTTGATGGCCTCGGTTTGCTCCTTGGTGCTACGGAAGCGGCTGAGCATATCCACCGTAATAGCAGTGGTAGCAAAGCGCTCTTTAAAGTTCTGGAAGTGCTGCTCAGCAAGAATGGTAGTAGGGGCAAGCACTGCTACTTGCTTTCCATTCATCGCTGCCACAAAGGCAGCACGTAAAGCGACCTCGGTCTTACCAAAGCCCACATCACCGCAGATGAGGCGATCCATCGCCACAGGGCGCTTCATGTCGGCTAAGGTCTGATTGATAGCCTTGAGCTGATCGTCGGTCTCCTCGTATGGGAAGGATGACACAAACTCATCTAAGGCATGCTCATCTACAGTAAAGGCAAAGCCCTTCTTGAGCTCACGTTGGGCGTAGATATCAAGCAGCTCTGCTGCGACGTCACGTACCTTTTGTGCTGCCTTGTTCTTGCGCTTTGCCCAGGTATCAGTACCTAAGCGCGAGAGTGTTGGGTTCTCTTCACCAGAGTAACGGGCCACCTTGTTGAGGGCAGTGATAGGGATAGAGAGCATGTCGCCATTTTGGTACTCAATGGTCAGATACTCGCCTTTAATACCGCCAATAACCTCAGTCTTCAGACCACGGTACTTACCAATACCGTGATCGATGTGCACCACGATCTGGCCTTCTTTGAGCTGGGCTAGGTTCTTGATAATGGTGTCTTGGTCAAGCTGCTGTTTACGACTGTTGCTGCGGCGTTGACGCATCACCTTAAAGCCTAAGAGCTCAGTCTCGGTGAGGAAGGCTAGAGGGGAGTCGAGCTTTAACTGGCTGATCTTGACCTTGCCACTGGTGCCAGTGGCGCCAGTGCTTGCGTCGGCGTCAGTTGTGTCAGTTGCCGTCTCTGCGGCAGCAGTAGCCGCTGCTGCTGATGTTGCTGCGGCGTTGGCCGCGGCTTTGGCGGCCTTGGGGTCGATGATGACGCCGGCGTCGAATGGCGAAATGGTCATCATCAGCGGTGCATCCTGCTCTAAGAAGTCATCTAAGCTAGAGGCAGGCTTAATACCAAACTTCTCTACGAGAGTTGATGGTATGAGCTCTCGTAAGTTTTGGCGACGACCTTCAGATAGAGCCGAGATTAAGATGCGACCTTTGCGTTTGACGCAAAAATCTTCAACAAATTCGATGAGGTTCTGGGCACTGTCCTTGGCATGGTGGTCAAAGGCAATGGCTGGTACCTGCAAGCATGGCGCATGGTAATGACCACGGGCTGAGTACTTCTCAGGTGGCAGTGGGTCTGTTTGCAGGGCAATTTGCTCTTTGCCCTTGAGCGCATCCGCAAACTCGTCAGTGCTTAAGAAGACACTGTACACAGGAAGTGGTGGGTGGTCAGGGTTGCCTTTAAAGAGCTCGGCACGCTTGTGCAGGTCAGCGTCATAGCTGACTAGAGCCTCACTTACATTACCTACTAAGACAAAGGCACTCTTGTTGTTGAGGTACTCAAAGAAAGTGTTGGTCTGCGAGAAGAACAGCGGCAGATAGTACTCAATACCCGAAGGGATTGAGCCTTTAGAGATAGCCTGATAGACAATGTGGCTTTGGAAATGACTATTAGCAAAGGCATCGCGATAGCAGCTACGGAAGAGGGTGATCGCGTCCTTGTCTAAAGGAAATTCGTTGGCAGGCAGCAGCTTGACCTCTTTGATCTTCTCTAGCGAACGCTGAGTTTGCACATCAAAGTAGGAAATGGTTTCGACTTCATCATCAAAAAAGTCGATACGCAATGGCTGCTTTAAGCCCATTGGAAAGACATCTAAGATCGAGCCACGCACCGCAAACTCGCCGTAGGAGAGAACTTGCTCTACCTGCATGTAGCCATGTTCGATAAAAGAGGTGCGCAGGGCGTTGATGTCTTTGCTGTCTCCTACCTTGAGCATAAAAGAGTTCTGCACCACATAGCTAATAGGGCAGAGGCGCTGCATCACGGCATTGATGGAGGTGATGACAATGCCATGGGTAATGCTTGGAGCCTGGGAGAGAAACTCAAGGCGTGAGGAGATAATGTCCTGATGAGGCGAGAGCATGTCATAAGGCAGAGTCTCATAGTCTTTAAAGACCATGATCTGCGCTTGAGGACACAGGTAACGCAACTCTTGCTCAAGATGCACTGTATCAGCTGTATCAGCACAGATGACGACCAGAGGAGTAGAGGTTTGATTGTAGAGTGCGGCAATTTCGAGGGCTACAGCACCACCTACTAAATTGCCCAGCACTTTGCGCTGCGTGCTTAGAGTTCCTAATAGCAGATTCAATCTATCCATTGCTCTCTATCCCTCCTCATTCGTAGCGTACTTGCATTATTACAGTTAGTGTTCTTGGTTGCTAGCTCGCAGACCTCTTGGCTGCTATCTAGTGGCTAGCTAAAAACAGCAACTCAGCATTATAAGGACTTTTGCATGTCCTTGCATATCCTTGCATGCCTTTGATGTCCTTGAAGATTACCGCAGTAGCAGCTCTTGGTCGCTAGCGTGCAAGCTCTTTGCATGTGTGAAAAACGTTTGCATTACTGGTTGTGCTCAAAAAGTGACGTTGATTGCCGCCACATGATCACATGATCACATGACATGCTGTTTTGTTGTTGGGGTGTGTGTACTAGTTCTTCTAAGTGTGTGCTCAGAGTTTTGGGCTATAGTGCTCTTTTAATTCGGTTTCTTGAGTCCGCTTGGGGTGTGAACAGGTGGTTGGCAGAGAGTAAGGAGTGAGGGTTATGCAGATCTCGACCCGCAGCTATTGCTACTTGTTGTTTTGGTTTGGCCTGATAGCCTTATGTGCGCACTTGTCGCCATATTTTGCTAACGACTATCGCTACTTCTTGATACAGGGTAGCCATGAGCTTGTCAGCTCTTACATGGACATCGTGGAATCGCAGTATCAGCACTACTTTGAGTGGGGGGGCCGTACCGTAGCCCATGTGATCGCGCAGTTGTTACTCTTCTGGGGCAAGCCAGTCTCGGCTGTCGTGCAGGCTCTGTGCTACATCACCTTAATCCTCTTTATCTACTACAACGCATATGGCATTCGCCCAACGCTCAAGCTGCGTTTCATGCCAATCTTCACGATCACTGCTTTGTTGTTCTTGCAGCTGCGTGTCTTTGGCGAGGTGGTCTTCAATATCGTTAGCTCAGCTAACTACCTCTACACCGTCACCATTGCGCTGATGTTCTTGCTGCCATACCGCATCTCGATGCGCCATGATGTGCAGTTAAATAGCGCTTTCCTCTGGCCTTTGATGATGGTGCTGGGTCTGCTTGCCGGATGGTCTAACGAAAACACTGCCGCAGCCGTAGCCACCTTTGTTGGTCTCTATCTCCTCTACAACCTCAAGCAGCGCCGCTTAAAGTTCTGGCAGTGCATTGGCTATGCAGCTTTCTTAGTGGGCTTTGCCTTACTTGTCTTTGCTCCAGGTAATGGCGAGCGCTTTGATAGCATGGAAGATAAGGGCTTTGATTATGTTGGCCACATCGATGCTGCTTTCTTTATCTTCTGTGAGAGCTTGCTTGTAAACATCCTGTTGTTGCTGGCGCTTGCTTTTGTCATCGTGCGCGTAAAACAGCACTTCTTGCAGTTTGCCCGTCCAGCTCTTTACCACGGCAGCATGTGGTTTGTCGCTATGGGCTTTTTCGCGCTCTTTTTGATGATCTTTTCGCCAAACTTCCCAGCCCGTGCGGCCACGCCTTTTACGGTCTTTGTGATCACCGGTACTGTGGGTTTAAGCGAGCTGTTGCGCATCCGTGGCCATAAGCTCATGTCCACTCCATGGCGCCGTACTATCGTGACCATTACCAGCGTGTTAATGGCGACCATCATCGTCAATATGGTCTACAACTACGTGCTCTTAAAGAACGATAGCAACGTGCGCATGGCAGAGATCTCCAAGCAGTTAGATATGGGTGAGCGTAACTTAGTGGTCAGTCCAATGCGCGTTAATACCTACAAGTATGTTTACGCCGCTGACGTGCGCGCTAGCCCTGAGTATTGGACTAACCTGATTGAAAAGAACTTCTACCAAGTCGACTCAATTGTTCGCAGCTGTGACTATCCAAAGCGCGCCTTAGACCACGACTTCATTCCACTGACCTTCTTCTTGCACGAGGAGTGCAACTTGTTGCCAAAGCCTGAGGTTGCAAGCAAGTAGGCGAGGGCTTACCCTTAGCTTAGTAAGGGTGAGCCTAAGGGCCACAAGAGGCCACAAGGGCCTATACCAAGGGCTCATGCCCTTGGGCCTAGCCCGTGGCTCGGGCTTGGCTAGCTTGGCTTAGCC
Source organism: uncultured Anaerobiospirillum sp. (assembly GCA_944393075.1). Classification (GTDB taxonomy): domain Bacteria; phylum Pseudomonadota; class Gammaproteobacteria; order Enterobacterales; family Succinivibrionaceae; genus Anaerobiospirillum. The sequence continues at coordinate 7,914 of CALXYZ010000034.1, forward strand.
TGAGCTGAGCCATAGACATGATTGAAATGACGTGAGGAGTTATTGATGGAGAACTTTGAGTTTCATCGGCCAACAGCCTATTACTTTGGTGCCGGACGCGAAAACGAGGCCGGAAACATCGTCAGAGCCTTAAATAAGCATAAGGTGCTCATCGTCTTTGGCGGTAGCTCGTGCGTGAAGTCGGGACTGCTCTCCCGTGTGCAGCAGTCGCTAGCATCAGCCGGTATTGCCTATGTCACTAAAGGCGGTGTGGTGCCTAACCCACGTGCTGATTTGGTCTATGAGCTCATTGATTACGGTCGCCGTGAGCAGGTCGACTTTGTGGTGGCGGTAGGTGGTGGCTCGGTTATCGACACCGCTAAGGCCACGGCCATCGGTATCGTCAACGATGGTGACTTCTTCGACTTCTTCTTAAAAAAGCGCCAGCCTCAAGACACCTTAGGTTTAGGTGTGGTGCTGACCATTCCAGCAGCTGGCTCTGAGGGCTCGTCTAGTGCGGTGATCCAAAAAGAGATCGACGGTCATTTCTACAAGTGCGGTTTAAGCAGCTGCTTTAACGTCCCAACCTTTGCCATTATGAATCCTGAGGTCACCAAGACCTTACCACCATATCAGACTGCCTGTGGTGCTGTGGACATGATGGCCCATGTTATGGAGCGCTACTTCACCAACACTCCTGATGTCTCGATCACCGACCGCCTCTGTGAGGCTGTATTGTGCTCGATCGTAGAGACGGTACCACGTGTATTACGTGAGCCAGATAACTACGAAGCACGAGCCAACATCATGTGGGCTGGTACCTTAGCTCATAACGATACCTGTGGTGTGGGCCGTGAGCAGGACTGGGCAACCCATGCCTTAGAGCATCAGCTCTCTGCTATCTACGATATCGCCCACGGTGCAGGCTTGGCTGTGATGTTCCCAGCCTGGATGGAATACACCATGGCGCACAATCCAATGCGCTTTGCTCAGTTTGCTACCCGTGTCTTTGGTATTTCGATGGACTTTGAGGAGCCAAAGCGCACCGCCAAGGCTGGCATCATTGCGCTGCGTAATTTCTTTAAGTCGATCGGCATGCCACAAAACTTTGCTGACATTGGTGCCCGTGAAGAAGACATTCCGCAGATGCTCAAGCTCTTAGGCGTTGATCAGCACACCATTGGTCACTTTGTGCCGCTCAACCGCGACGACTGCGAGGCTATCTACAAGATCGCTGCTCGCTACCAAGGCTAAGCAGCCATAGCCACTACATTGGGGGCAGTGGCGCCTGAGGCTGCAGCACCTAGCGCCCAAAACAAAGCCGAGCTTATGCTCGGCTTTGTTTTGGCTGTGAGCTACCAGCTACCCAAGCGTAGCTTGGAGTGGCTGGGGGCGCGGCCTATTTGGTGGCAGGCTCGGTCTTAGCCAAGACTACGGCTGCGGCGTCGGCTGGGATCGTTGCTGTTGTCGTCGTCTCTGAGTCTGGCTTTGGCATTGGCTTGGTGGCTGCCAAGGTCTCTGGTCTGATTGGGCGATCGGACATGTACTTCTGATCAAAGACGTCGACTGGAATTGGGCGATCATAGTAGTAGCCCTGAGCTAAGTCGCAGTCGATGCTCTTTAAGAACTCTACGTCCTCATTGCGCTCTACACCTTCCACCACGGTACGAATACCCAGCTCTTTAGCAAGCTTAGAGAGCACGCGCAGGATCATTTGATTCTTTTTGATCTGTTCTGGCTCTTCTGCTAATAAGAACTCACGGTCGAACTTGATCTCATCGATATCAAGGCCAGCTACGATGTTGAGCGACGAGTAACCAGAACCAAAGTCGTCTAAGGCAATGGAGAGGCCTAAGTTTTTTAGCTCACGGATGTGGAGATTGAGCTCTTCGACATTGCGTGATGCCAAGTCCTCCAACACCTCAATCACAATGTACTTTGGTGGAATGGCGTACTTGTTGAGTATTTGGTTGAGCTTCTCGGTATAACCCTTTTGGAAGATTAAGAGCTTGGTTTGGTTGATCGAGTAGTAGATAGGCTCAATACCATGGTCTAAGTAGTAGCGAATGTGCTGGCAGGCCTTATCAAACATGTAGAGGTCAAGCTCAGTACAGAAGCCATTTTGCTCAAAGAGCGGAATAAAGTCGTTTGGATAGACAATGACATCGCTATCTGAGATCCAGCGCACCAAAGCCTCAGCAGCGTAGATCTTACCGGTCTTGAGGTCGATCTTTGGCTGTAAGAAGAGCTTAAACTCCTCATGCTCTAAGGCCAAGCGCATGCTCTTTTCGATGCTGTGTAAGAAGGCCTCTTTCTTGTAAGCATTCTCATCGTAGAAGCGCACGGCGTGGGTGTAGGTCTTGGTGATTTGCTTTTTGGCAAATTCAGCGCGAGCCACGATCTTATCTGGGCTGAGATCAGGGTAGGTAAAGGCCACACCTGCATACATGACGATAGGCACGGAAGAGATGTTGGCGTTGATATCGGTGACACACATGTCCATGATATTGCGCACGGTATCATCGACCTGATCTTGTTTGTTCTGCTTGATGATGATGTAGAACTGATCTAACTCATGGTGGCAGAACATGATGACGCTTTGATGCTCGCGTATGACTTTCGCGATAATGCGCAGCATCTCATCTGTTTGGGTCTCACCTAACACATCAACGATGTAGCTAAAGTCGTGGATATTGAGCGAAACCACGGCATAGGTGCGATCGTGTGAGCCATTGTTGCGGTAATCGAGCTGATCGAATTCGAGCAAGAACTTTTGGTAGTTGTAGGCGTTGGTCACCGGATCGTAGTGAGCGATCAACAGCTGTGTCTTGTAGCTGCTCTTCATGCTGATGAAGAGGTAGATAGCGATAAAGGCGCAGACGGTGAAGATGATGCAGAGGCTGACCACCAAGATCACGATTGACTTGAAGTAAGGGCCGTTGGAGAACTCGTTGGAGCTTACCGAGCCTAAGTACCAATCAGAAAATCCCAGAGGGTTGAGCGTGATGGTGTATTTGTGGTTGTAGATCTTGGTGTTAATGACCTTTGGCGTGGTGGAGACTAATCCTACTTTCACCATATCGACAGTGTGCTCATCAAAGCCCTCAAATTCAGCGATATTATTCAAATCAGATGGCAGAATGACGTTAGCACCTGAAGAGAAGATGTGACCTGACGAGGTGGTTAGGAAAGTATCAACACCTTGGTTGGTAAGTGAGATCTGATCTAAAGACTCGTCAAAGGACTTTTGCGACACCGCACCTGACAGGGCACCAATAACCTTACCTTGGTCGTCAAACACAGGTGTGACATAGGTGATCATATCAAGCCCTAAGGTTGGCGAGTAATAAGGGGAGGTGACAGTGCTGTGGCCTAACCACGCAGTTGACACTGCAAGCTTCATCTGTGGAGGCAGATTCTTATAGCTTGAGTCGGTTTTGAGGCCGGTTATAGAAACTTGCTGGCAACTACCATCTAAGTTCCAAAAGCCCACTACCTCAAAAGGCACACTATCACGCCCAAAGCTGCTATAGGTTTGGGTGATATCGGAGCTGCTTTTGGTGAACATCGCCAGAGTGCGCAGGGCTTTGAGCTCGCCTTGGGCTTTGCGCTTAATATTAATGGCGTATTCGGTGAGGGTCGCCTCTAACTGATTGGAGTTGGAGGAGACATAAACATAAGACACCACCTTAAAGGTAGCAAAAGCAAAACCGCACAGCAGCACCAAGCTTATGAGTGATATCGCCGCTACTTTGCGCAATTTCTGCTTGAGCTTGATCTCACTGATATAGCTAATCATAAAACACCCCGCGATCGCTATGCGACCTAGCTGCCACAGACACCACCTCTTATGCTGAGTAAAAGCTCTATTACACAGAAGATGATGCCTAGCAGCGTTACCTCGACTTTATTTCCAAACACCAACAGCACCAAAAGTACTGACGGGTAGCCACTTTGCACCAATAAAAGCAAAAGAAAAATGCAGAATGCAAAATGCAAAATGCAAAATGCAAAATGCAAAATGCAAAGGCAAAGGCAAAAGCAAAACGTCGACGTCAACCCAACATCAACCCAACATCAACCCAACATCAACTCAACATCAAGAAGACAAGAAGAAAAGCTTTTGCTCTGGCTTCTCATTATGTACAGCTAACGGCGGGGTCGAGCTGGCCTTAAGCGTAACAGGACGCTCCTACTCTCAAAGAGAGCGCTGGCAGTACCTGAAGACTTAAAGGCAGATCGGAACAGAGAGGCAGCGATAAAGCGCTGTGAGTGGAGGAATAAATGGGAAAAGTGGGGTTAATCACCTTAAACCAAAGGTGAGCTGGTGTCCTAAGATGCTAAAAGCCGACTACGTGAGCATTTGCACGCGCACGTAAGCGCATACTTGTAGCTACCGTGTAGAACGCCAAGTACAGCCACACATGCCTATACCTTTCACTCTTTTCTCCGTTACAACCGCCTGTAGTTCAGAGCTGTTTGCATCTATTAGTGACCTCAAAAGCCCATTGTACATACGCTCCAAGGCGTATTTGCTGCTAGAGAGATCCGCGTTTTTTGATTATACCCATGCTTACATGGGCACAATGTTGGTAATTTGCAAAAACTAGAGGTGTGTTCAAGAAAAAGTTAGCAATTTGGCAGGTTTGCGAACTATTGCACAAAAAGCACGAAACACACAAAGCACGTTAAACAAGCAAATTGTGCAAAATAGTACGGCCCTACCTCGTAGCAGCGTGACTGCTGTTGAAATAGGGCCGTGAAAATAAGTTTCACTAGTCTGTGATTATGATGGCATAAAAGCAATCAAATAGCCAATTGCAGCCAAGCATTAAGTACACTTTTGCGGATCATGTGCGTATGTGCACATGATGCTAATAATGCACACTTGGCTACAGAATGCGCCTGTACAGCTTGAGCTGAGCTTCAGAGTAACTTCAGAGTAGCTTCAGAGGAGTGGGCGCCGTCTTCGCCTTAGCCTTTATCTTATCTTTAGCCAAGGCCAAGGCCACGGTCTAGTTATGGCCGTGGCTTTGGCTTGGCCGTTGTCGCCTTGCTCTTAGTGGTAAGGGCGACGGGCGCTTGGGCGGCGGCGTGGTGTAGCTGCTACCACCGTACCTTTGGCGGTGTGCATAGACACTAACTGAGTACGCAGGTGTGAGCGTTGAGGTGTGCGCTCGGTACCATAGTTATGGGAGATAACTGTTTGGATGATTGGGCCATCATCAACAAAGCGGCTACGACGCTCAGGGCGCATGACCTGGTAGTCTAAATTCGATGGAATACGCTTAGACTTTGGCTTGGTAGCAGAGGCATTTGCACGGCTCTTTTGGTTCTGCATAGCCTTTTGTTGATTCTGCTTTGATCCTTGTTTAGCTTGTTTAGTCTGCTTTTGCTTCTGCTGTTGTGGCCTTTGCTGCTTTGGCTGCTGTTGCTTATTCTGCAATTTGGCATTATTACCGCTGCCATTGCTGTTAGTACCATTGCGCAGCTTGGCGGTGACCACATCTTGTTTGTGCTCACCACCTTGCTTTTGTTGATGCGAGCGCTCACGACGTGGTGGACGTGGGGCTTTGACATGTGGGTCAGCAGCCTTATGTTTCTGACGCTGATTTTGGTTAGCTCCCTTGTTGGCAGTCGTGTTAGTACTTTCGCCCTTGCTGTTGTTGTTTGGACGGGCACGGCTGTGACGCATTTCAGCCATATCTGTATTCTCTAAGATCTCAGGGCTTAAAGAGGCGATAGGGCCATGGCCGTGAGTGTCTAAGTCATCAAACTTGTCAAAAGAATTAAAAGCCTGCTCAATGGCACGCGAGACAAAGCTCTGGCCAATCTTTGAGCCAGTCTTGGTAGCGGCTGCGGCGCTGCTCGTTAAGCTTAAGTCAAATTCAGGCTTTGGGGTATCTTGAGGATAACCCAGAGTCTTACGAGCAAGCTCGCGCTCATCGGCATCATGCTCGGCAATAGCACGCAGCTTGGCAGCTTCGCGCTTTTGCTGCTTTGCATCAGCCTTAGCGGTCTTAAAGTCGACCTTAGCCTTAGCTTTCGGCTGAGCACTCTGTGCTGCTTGATGCTGAGCTTGAGTCTGCGCCTGATCATGAGCCTGCTGAGCCTGAACCTTTGGCTTTGCCGAAGTCTCAGCCACAGCCACAGCCGTAGCAGCCTTTTCTTGAGCTTGCTCAGCTGGAGCTGCGCTCTTTGTAGCCTCGGCCTTAGCTTGAGGCGCCGCTGGTGTAGCAACTGTAGCAACTGGAGCAACAGCAGGGGTAGTTGCGTTAGCTTTGGTCGAGCCTGCCTTGGTGTCTGCGCTTTGAGCCTCGTGGAGGTTCTTGGCTATAGTGACTTGGCCGTCGCTGCTACACACCACAAAATCTGCGGCTGTGAACTTAGGGGTAGCGTGAGCTGCAGTAGCCTTAGCACTGTCGTCTTTTTGCTTGTGCTTCTGCTTATCGCTCTTATCAGCCTTTACCTTGCCTTTAGCTTTAGCCTGTTGTTGGGCTTGGGCTTGGGCTTTGGCTTGCTGTTGCTGAGTCTGAGTCTTAGCCTTAGCCTGAGCTTGCTGCTTAGCCTTGTCTTTAGCCTTAGCTGGTTGTTGCAGCTGTTGCTTCTGTTGTTGCTGCTGCTGAGCTTGGGCTGGTTGTTTCGTTTTGTTAGCTAGAGCAGGTTGGTTGGCTTTGGCAGCAGGAGCCTTTTGGGCGTTAGCTTTGCCGTTATTTGGTACTGCTGCGTTAGTTTTAGTACCTTGTGGTTCTGGCTCTGGATGGGTGTCTGAACCAAGAATGTACTGCTTGATAAACATCTCCAAGAAGAGCAGGAACATGGCAACCATCAGTGGACCAAAGATAATGCCCATAAAGCCGAACAGAGGCAGACCTGCGATCACACCAAAGAGAGTGATCAACGGGTGCGTGTTAGACATGCGGCGCTGCATAACTATGCGCAGAAGGTTATCTGATGACGAAATGATGCAAGCACCATAGGCTGCGATAGCGATAGCCGACAGATAGTGGTGATCAAGGGCTTGTACGATAGCCAATGGAGCCCACACCAAAATAGTACCAACAACAGGCACCATGGAGGCTAGGCCTGTTAAGGCACCAAACTCGATTGGGTTTTTTACACCACAGAGCATATAGCCAACAGCAGCAATCACACCTTGGAGTAAGGCAAGTAGTGGGATACCAATGGCGTTAGAGGTAACAATGGTGCTGACCTTGTTGATAACAGTGCGCTTGTTTTGGTCGTTAAATGGCAAGCAGCGAGCGATCGCAAGCTCCATGCGCATGCCACCTAACAGCAAGAAGAACAAGATTAATACCGCGGCAAAGATGTTAATCGCAGTGTTGTTAAGGCCACTCATAAACATGTTCATGATGTTGGTGACTGTATTGGTCACAAACTCTGTGGCTTTTTCACTTACAAGATCAAAGTGAGAGAACTTCTCTAAACGATCAATGAAATCAATATAGCCATTGATGACGGCATGTACGTCGAAATTAAGGCTCTGCACTAAGTCGACGACATACCACATGACAACTACTAAAGGGATCACGACAAAAATGCCGACACCTATAGTAATAGCCCAAGCAGCTTTTCTAGGAGAGAAACGACGTGCGAGTGCGATATTAACGCGGCGCAAGAGAATGTAAAGGGTAATGGCGCCTAAGGTACCATTTAAAAATGGGAGTCCCTCGTAAAAGAGTAGTGATCCCAAGAGCAAGATGAGACCTAGTAGGGTCCACTCAAAGTAACGTTCGCGAGTCTGGCTCAAAGCTTAGCCTCGATTTGCAACAGTGATTTTGACGACAAAAACACGCATTAGCAGTCATGCCTAAGCTCAAGTCATGATGTGGCTTTTCTAACCTCATGTTACATATATGCTTATGTGTATATGGGCACACAAGCACTTGTATACATGTACATGTAGCTGTTTGCAGCTTAACCATGTTGTACACAGTGCAATGGCACCACAGCAGCATCTTGCCACAAGCGGTAACACTGAGTACATCTCGGTACTGCACTGTGAGTGCAGCGCAGTGCAGAGCAGTGCAGCACAGCATTGCACAGTGCAACACAGCACAGCATTGCAAGCACAGCAAAGTAGATCTAATGAGGTGCTAGCGGCTCCTTATATGAACGCGAGTTCTGGGAGCATAGCAACTTGCATTTACACACGGCTATGTTGGCCATGTGTAGGAAAAGAAAGTGGTTGGTTATGAAAAGGCCAACAAGCCATGTGCCTATTTATAAATTTGTGGCGACAGTGGCTTTAGGTGGCTATTGAGCTTTAGGGTTGCTGATGCGACCACGCTAAAACTTTGCACAAGCTCAAAGCTTCCAAAGCTTTAGCGTGGGAACACCACATCGTCTCGTGGCCTTGCAAGCAAGCAAATGCAGGGCCACGGGACGGCAGAGCCTAAATCTCAGGTGTGGACACCTGAGATTTGTGGGCTGTCTGCTTTTGTGGGCAGATCTTAGATGTCCTTAGCAAACTGGACAGCGCGACCAATGTAGGTCTCTGGAGTGAGCTCACGTAAACGAGCCTTAGCCTCCTCTGGGATCTCTAAGGTCTCGATGAACTTGAGCATGGTTTCTTTGTTGACATCGTGGCCGCGGGTCAGCTCCTTGAGCTTCTCGTATGGGTTGGCGATGCCGTAACGACGCATCACGGTCTGGTATGGCTCAGCTAAGACTTCCCAGTTGTGGTTGAGCTCATCCTTGATGTGGGCCTCGTTAGCCTGTAACTTGGAGATGCCCTTTAAGGTGCTCTTCCAAGCTAAGATCGAATAACCGCAAGCAACACCTAAGTTACGCAGTACGGTGGAGTCGGTGAGGTCGCGTTGGAAGCGAGACACTGGGAGCTTGCTAGCTAAGTGAGCAAAGATGGCGTTGGCTAGGCCTAAGTTGCCCTCAGAGTTCTCAAAATCAATTGGGTTGACCTTGTGTGGCATGGTGGAAGAACCAATCTCACCGGCGATAGTCTTTTGCTTGAAGATGCCGTAGGAGATGTAGCCCCAAATGTCACGGTCGAAGTCTAAGATGATGGTGTTGAAGCGCTCTAAAGCGTTGAAGAGCTCAGCAATATAATCGTGTGGCTCGATCTGGGTGGTGTATGGGTTGAAGGTTAAGCCTAAGCTCTCCTCAAACTCCTTGGAGAACTGGTACCAGTCAATCTCAGGATAGGCGCTTAAGTGAGCGTTGAAGTTACCAACAGCACCGTTAATCTTGCCCATGATTTCTACAGCTGCGATCTGCTGACGTTGACGACGCAGACGGTAGACAACGTTAGCCATTTCCTTGCCTAAGGTGGTAGGGGAGGCTGGCTGGCCGTGAGTACGAGCTAAGAGAGGAACCTCTGCATAGTCGTGGGCTAACTTGCAGATAGCATCGATCATTTGATCGCACAGTGGGAGGAGTACCTCGTCACGAGCGGTCTTTAACATCAAGGCATGCGAGTTGTTGTTGATGTCTTCGCTGGTGCAAGCAAAGTGAATGAACTCTTTGACGGCAGCGATTTGCTCGTTAGAAGCGGTCTTGTCTTTGAGGAAGTACTCTACAGCCTTCACGTCGTGGTTGGTGACCTTCTCGCGGTTCTTGATGTCTTCAGCATCTTCAACCGAGAAGTTCTTGATGATGTCATCAATAAAGGCAATGGTCTCAGGGGAGAACTCAGGAACTTCCTTGATTTGAGGGCAGGCTGCTAACTTCTTGAGCCAAGTGAGCTCAACTTGCACTCTAAAGCGCATCAAACCATACTCCGAGAAGATGGAGCGAAGTTCTTGAACCTTAGACTCATAGCGACCATCTAATGGAGAGATCGCGGTTAAAGGCGACAATTGCATAACTTACCTCGAAAGAGCGAAAGAGCGAAATAAAAATCGATGCGCTTTCACGCCTAACGCCTACATCTAGTGTCTAGTGTCTGGTGTCTGGTGCTAGCTCCTAGAACCAGAGCACCTTTACCTGTGTGGAACCTTAGGGGCTCTCTATTTGCTAAAGGTCTCAGGGGCGGGCGCTGTGGCGTGATGAATAAAAAGCAAAGCCCCTTGCGGGGCCTTAGTGTGCCTCTTCGGCACACCTTAGAGCTAATTTCCTTGTGAGCTAATTAAAGAGCGGGCGCACTCAATGATGTCCTTGTAGCGAAACATCAGCGAATAACGCTTACCGCCCACTTGGTGCCACAATAAGCTTGCGCGAATGCCTGCTAACAACAGGGCACGGATCATCTCTTGGAATTCGGTGCGGCGCAGGTAGCTCTCTTCACCGTAGATGATGAGCTTAGGGAAATTAGGGCTGATTAAGTTGGAGTAGATCTTGGAGTACAGCTTGATCACATCATAGTCGACCAAGATGTTGTCCTCAGCATTCTCGTAGTCTGGGTGCAACAGCAACACGTTAGAGCGCAGTGTGTCCACTTCTTTGTCTAGCTGCGAAAAGACCATGCTCTGCTTCTCAAGGTTGGCCTCTAAGTTCATGATGCTAAAGGCAATCTTGATGAGCTCAGCGTTCTTTGGTTGCGTGGCCTCTTTTGGATAGAGCGAAGTGAGAAGCTGATTTAAGCCTGGAAGCAAGCGCTTGACGGCATAGATGTCTTCAATGGTGTTTGGGTTAGTGACCACCAAAGCGCGCATTAAAGGAGCGATTGCGTGCTCGTCCACGGCACCAGAGCGTGCTACACGCTGAATCTGCGTCGCCGATTGAAAGAGCGCGGCAAGAGCTAGGGTTTCAGAGTAAGTGTCAGATGCCATCTCTTCTATTCCGTCCACATCCAAGATGCGCACAAGGCGTCTTCACAGGCTAAATAAAGCGGTGATGACGTGTGGGCTTCTTAATCTACTAATGCCAGTGCGGCGTACTTGGTATTTGTACTTGTGCAGGTACAGGTATAGGTACTGCCACACAACAGGGCTTGGTTGCTAAGTAGCTGTTAGCTATTTAGCTATTTTGCTACTTAATTGGTGCTTCGATAATGGCTCCGCCTAAGCAGTCAGCGCCGTTATAAAACACTACTGATTGGCCTGGAGCGACTGCGCTTACAGGCTCAGCAAAGGTGACTTTGAGCATCTCGCGGCCGCCTGTGCTGTCGTCGTGCACCAATTCTACGCGACATTGTATATCAGGTTGACGGTATCGTACTTTGCAAGTACAGGAAAGTGGTAGCTCTGGGCGACCAACAATCCAAGTATCCTGACTTGCCATCAAGCCTTTAGAGTATAAGGCCTCATGATTGTGGCCTTGTGCGACAATTAGAGCGTTGTTTTTGAGGTCTTTGTCGACCACATACCATGCCTCACCGGTACCTTCACGGCTACCACCAATGTGCAGACCTTTACGCTGACCAATAGTACAGTACATCAAGCCATCGTGCTGACCTACGACCTTACCTTCAGTGCTGATGATAGGGCCTGGAGTGGCAGCATCAGGTAAGTACTGATGCAAAAATTGGTGGAAGCGCTTCTCACCAATAAAGCAGATGCCTGTGCTGTCCTTTTTCTTGGCGGTGCTAAGACCATAGGAAGCTGCCAGTTCACGTACCTGTGGCTTTAAGAGATGGCCTACAGGAAACAGTACCTTATGGAGCTTGTCGGGGCCAATGGCGTGCAAGAAGTAGCTCTGATCCTTGTTTGGATCTAAGCCGCGTAAGAGGTGCGCTGGGGCATCAATACCGCCATCGAAGCTACGCAGGCAGTAGTGGCCAGTGGCAATGAAATCGGCGTTGAGGTCTTCTAAGGCATAGTCTAAGAAAGCCTTAAACTTGATCTCTTTGTTGCACAGAATGTCTGGGTTTGGGGTGCGGCCAGCACGGTACTCGCTCAAAAAGTTCTCAAATACGCGATCCCAGTATTCAGTGGCAAAGTTAATGGTCTTAAGCTCGATGCCTAACTTATCGCAGACGTCTTGGGCATCTTTACGGTCAACCGCAGCCGAGCAATAGGTGTCTGTGTCATCCTCTTCCCAATTCTTCATGAAAAGAGCAGTTACTTCCATGCCGGCTTTTTTGAGTAGAGCAGCAGAAACAGAGGAGTCAACGCCACCTGAGATACCAACCACCACCTTCTTGCCCTGAAGCTCCTCATAAGGAATAGTGGCAGCAAAGGTATGATCTTTAGGGTATATAAGGTGAGCCATGGATGAAGTCATTAAGCACGCACCTCAGTGATAGCGTCTAAAGGAATGGCTTTGCCTTTGAAGTAGTCATCAAAGTTGTAGCCAATGAGGCGGGTACGCCACATCTTCTTGTTGGCGTAGATTTCCTCTTTGGTGTACCACTTGATGCCGACGATATCGCCATCAGGATCGGCGATCTTGATCTTCGAGACGTCGTCGTCCTTGAGGTGAGCCTTAAAGGTAAAACGGATGATGGTCTCGTAGTCCTTGACGTAGTCGTAGACGCCGACTAAGTGATCTAACACGACCTCACAGCCGCACTCTTCTAAGCCTTCGCGTTTGGCAGCCTCAATGATGCTCTCTTGGGCCTCCACGTGACCGGCAATAGTACCAAAGCATAGTTCACCTGTTTCTTGGTACTCTTCGACCATCAAAAAGCGACCTTCATGTTCAATGATCAAGGCCACAGTCAAAAAAGGCTTAAAACGCTCAGACATTGATACCTCTTAGGAATTTTGTTCCGTGGTGCTAACGCGACCTGTAAGCTGTTACTGCTGTAAGGCTGTTATTGTTTTTGACATCCTCCCCCAGCTTACGCAGGGGGATTCCGAGGAGGTTCCTACTGCATAGCATGGGTTTGGTTCCTGCT
>CALXYZ010000035.1 GCA_944393075.1 uncultured Anaerobiospirillum sp.
AGACAGTCGGCCGGTTCCTATCAGGAACCAACAAATGAGATAAATAAGCCATTTGGCTTGATTTGTAGAAGTTCTCAAAAAGCCCATCTCCAACCTACAAAGCTCTCCATGGGCGTTATGGTCGGCGATGAGCCTTTAGCAATATATGCAGCAACGGCAAGCTAAAAATGGACTTAGGGATAGCACTAGCAGCTGCCACTTGTGTCCACAATGGCCTTTAAAAATCGAACACGATTACAGAGCACCGCGGATCTGATAGAGATCGTAAATACGCTTGGTATCTAACTCAAGCTCGGTGCAATAGGTATCGCCCACTGGGTATTGGCGCACCACGCGAGCGCCATGGACTAACCCCTCCACCTCAGTGGTCAGGCGGTCTTCACGCTCAATGTTACCGCTATTGCGGTTACGGGCTTTAACATAAACACCAGCAACCTGCTCAGTAAGCTCACGATAGGCTTCCATCTTAGAAGCACGCATGGCGTTGATCTGCTTCTCTGCCATGGTAGAGCCTTTTTGCTTTGAGAGGACAGCATAGCCAGTGGCACGCAAGATTGGGTAGTCTTCGAGCTCGTTGACACCAGTATCAGTGTAGTGCACAGCAAGCGAAGCACTGCGCATCGCACTAGTACAGCCAGTGGTGCCTACTACCATTGCTACCGCAAGCAGGGCTATTGATACGTACTTATTCATCATGTTCCGGCACTACGCACTCAGCATGACTGCTCAGGCTAACCTGCCGTCTCCTGTTAGTTAGTGGCTAAGCTCACATGGGGATCAGAGATCTACAAAGGAGCCTATAACCTATCTTACTTACCTGATTCTTGCTGAGACTTAGCTTTGTCAAGCTAAGGCACAAGCTAGTTAGAGACGCGTCCGTAGGAGCTCTCATCGGCGGTATCACGCACTAACAAAGTGTTGTGCATGTAGGTGTTAGCTGGATAAACCACTGGATCATTGCAGTCTTCGAAGTTGCAACGACCAAAGGTACCAGAGTCTTCGATCTCTTGGCGGTAGCGGTCGTAGTTACCACGTGAGGTAGCACCGACTACAACACCATTGCGATAGCGGGGATCGCTTTTAGCAGCAATCTCTAAAGCATCGCTACCAGAATCAAATACTGAGTCCGAAGAGTACTGAGCCACAACATGTGGATCAGCAGGCATCTCCGAGGTGGTAACAAACACACCGCCTAATGGCTTGCCACTAGAGGAAACCACTTGTGCACGGGTTAAAGCCTGTGTTGTGGATACGGTGGCTACCTGATTTGCAGGGATTGGGCGCAAAGCAGCGATTTTAGGAGTCTGCTGTTGCTCGGTGGTTTGGTAGTAGTTAACCTTTTTGATCTGTACAGGATCTAAGTAACCAGCGACACCGGCAAAGGAGCAGTTCTTGGTGGCTGTACGGTAGCATGAAGGCAAGAGATTGTATGGGATGAAGTCAGTTGCAGTAGCAATCGACTGTCTTGTCTGCATGTTGATGATACGAGCTACTACCACCACACCGCGGTTGTTGCGGGTAATGGTACCACCTAAGAGGTACTTGACCTTAGTATCGCGGGCAATCTTCTTCCAATCGCGGGAGAAGATATAGTCGCCATCCTTGCTCACCGAGAGCTTACCAGTAAGCTTGTACTCAGTGACATCGAAGGCGCGGGTAGATAATTCGTGAGTGAAGAACTCTGCTAACGCACGGCCGAGGTAACCTGAATCTTCGTAGGTATCAGTATCCACGAAAGAGGTAATAGCAATGCGAGGCATGGTCACTATTTTGACATTGCCGCTAGCAGAAGTGCGGTCTACAGGGGCATCTGGCAGGAGATGATAGAACATATTCTGCTGCAGAGTATCAGCCATACGTGCAGTGATAGCACTAACTTCCATACCCTGTTGCATATAAACGGCATTATTGCTGTTAGTATTCACGCCCTCAGCACGTGCCGTCGTCCCCATATTTGCATTAGCACTAGTCTCATAAGACGAAGAGGAACCATCATTTGGATATTCTTCGTAATCATATGAGCTGCTGCAGGCTGGGAGTAAAAAGCTCGCACAAGCACTTAAAGCCACGAGCAATGATGTCTTAACATGCATCTCCTGAACCTCAATCTCTTGAGTAGCACATAGCGCGAACAATACCAAAGCAGCTACCGCTACCATTCATTTATGCTTGACCTAATCTGCAATATCAATGCCACTGACCCCAGCAAAAAGGCCATGCAATAGATCGATACCACCACGTCTAAAGCCGTATTCTATGCCTTTTGTGACCTCTTACTCCAACCTAAACCATTAAGCCACCCAAGCTAGCAAGCCCCTCGAGTCCACAGAGTCCATCGAGTCTATCGAGAGCATCAAGGCCACCAATAACCAATACTACTAAAGCCCATAAGCCAAGCAAGCAAGTAAGTAAGTAAGCTGGCTGGCTGGCTGGCTAACATAGCGGGCATTGCTGGTATGCGGCGGTTGCACAAAGCACGTAAACCGCATTCTTAGCGAGGGGGAACACAATTGAGGCAAAAGCAAAGCCATTCTCACACTTTAGCGGAGTTATCAGCCCAAACTTAAGGAGCCGAGCCCCTGCACACCATGCCGAATCTAGAATCATGCTTGCAGCTTTGGCTTAAAATCAGGGCGCACACTACTTTGGTGGATGTGCATATTTCTTGCACAAAGGCTGTAACTTTGGTTTTAGCTCATCATGCTCAAGGCTTACACTAAATACTGATCTACTGATCAATGATCCTCTGAGCAGGAACTTGGGCGCCATAGGCAGCACAAGACAAAACAAGAGCTACAAAGTCTTTTGCGCAGATTGCTCTTTCTTTGCCTTGACCTGCCTTACTTTGCCTACTTTGCTTTGCAAGGTATTTCTCCGCTTTGTGGTGGACTTAGAAGCAAGCGAAGTAGAAGAAACAATACAAAGAGCTGAAAGAGCAGATCGTGGTGATCTTGGAGATAAGGATATGCGAGCTTATTTAAAAGCTTTAGGAATCGCGGCTTTAGCTTTAGCGCTGAGCTCCCAAGCAGCCTTTGGTGCTTGGTATACAGCGCGGGGATCGGCTCCTATTATCGATGGTGATATTGCCCAAGCTAGACGTGGCGCCATTGATGATGCTCTGCGCAACGCCTCACTCCAAGCCGGCGCTGACATCAGCGTTGAACAGATCTTAGAAAACGGCACCCTGCTCAACGAGAGAATGCAGGTTCGTGCCCGTACCCCTATTCGCCACATGACAGTGATCGAAGAGCAAGAAGATGGCCGTGTGGTTACGGTCTTAGTTAAGGCTCTGATCGACGACAGCGTGGGTTCTGATTGCTACGCAGGCAACATCAAGAAGACGGTGCTGCCATTTGTCTTCCGTTACGAAGATCCTAGCGCTTCTTTGACCGCTGCTGGTATGGAAGACTTTGATCAGTACTTAAGCAACCTCATCTATAGCGGTATTGCTCAAAGCCCTGCTCTGACTGTGCTGCCATCTGATAATGCTCGCCTTCTAATCACCCAAAGCAGATCCTCTGGCCCTGATTACAACCTGCAGCGCACCTTAGATAGCATCTCGCGTCGTACCCAAGCCCAATTCATCATCGTGGGATCAATCAATTCGATTGCTAAGTCTGACGTAGGCAAAAACGCCTTCACTAAGATGCTCTACAACCCAACTCGTACAGCACGCTTCAACATCAAGGTCTTTGATGTCTACACTGGTAGCCAGCTCTTCTCCAAAGACTACGAGGGTGATGCTGAGTGGACTTTAGAGCCTCCATTTACCATCAGATCAAACGAGTTCTCCAGCTCTGAGTATGGCCAGCGCGTACAGCAATTAGCCAAATATGCTATTGCAGACATCGTGACCACCTTACGCTGCCATAAACCAAATGCTCGTATCGTGCAGGTGGGGGCTGATACCTTTAAGATCAACTTAGGTAGCAACGAGAACATCCAAGTCGGCATGAAGTTCACTTTACTGCACCGTACCGACTACCAAGACCGCCACAACCAGACCTACTACAACTATGACAACAGCAACGTCATCTACAAGGTCGTGGCCGTCTCTCCAACCTCTGCAACCTTAGCCCCTGCCAACATCAAGCAGCAAGTGCTCAATGTCATGTTAGATGACTTAGTAACCCTCGCAAACTAAGATGCAGACTAGACAAGAAACAGAGTAGCTGACATTAAGCTCCTTGTATTCAACGATAAACAAGAGCGCCGCACGGCGCTTTTGTTTTGGACGCTCCAGCCTTTATCTTTGATAACGCCCGTGCTATCATTAGCGCCGCAAAATGCCTCAAACAGGGCTATTTAGCGCCTTTCTTTTCTTAAAGTCCTTGTAGTTAAATGGATATAACAAGCCCCTCCTAAGGGCTAGTTGCAGGTTCGATTCCTGCCGGGGACGCCATTACCTCATTACCTCATTCGCTTCCAAGTTACCTTCTAAACTCTTCTTAACCTCTGTACAACTCTTTGCTTTGCGCCTCATTTGGCTTCGCATTGCTCCACATTTGTTGTGTTGGCTTGCGGCAACTAGATTGTCTTTTCTACTATGGCGAAATTGTCGTAGCTGTTTGAGAGCACACTTTTAGAAACCAAACAGCCTTGCTTGGATGTTGATATTCAGTTTGTTGTGCCTCCTAAGAAAAATGGGCCTTAACGATCAACATGTTTGCCCATTTGAGGTCATTATGACACTTCCTGCTGAGTCAATAAAGAATAGCTGTAGCTTTACTCCAAACCCAGTCTTGGTCGCGCTGAGCCAAAATCCATCGAGATATCTTCCTCCTAAAGCCACACGTGCTGATACGACATTTCTTCAGTATATGCGTATTGAACGCATCCCTGACAGATCAGCCTTTCTTAGGAGCTCTCTGCAACAGATGGGTTGGTCGTCCTTTGTTACTATCTGCCCATCTTATCTCAGACTATTCTCCGACTTTGCAAAAAGTGTGATCTCAAACGCCAATGACAATTTCGCCATACTTTTCTAATATACTGGTCACAAAAATCGCTATTCTTTAGCCTAGAACATCTGAGCACTGGCCATGTAAGCTAGACATGCTCAACTTGTGTAAGATAGCGAACCTGTTTTCTGCTTTTCTTGAGAACTTTGCTTATGCTTTCTTTTACTGACGCCCTTAAGGTCGTATTTGCTCGTGGTTTATCCACTAACGGCCGTGCTGCTCGCAGTGAGTTCTGGTGGTCTTACTTAGCTCTGATAGGCCTTGCCTTTGTGTCTCTCATCTTGGTACGTGTTCCTTTAATCGGCCCTATTGCTGGCTTGGCATGCAGCGTCGTGATCCTGCTTGCATTCATCACCTTAGCCATTCGCCGCTTACACGACCGTGATATGAGTGGTTGGTGGGTGTTGTTAGTCTGCATTCCCTCGATCGGCGTGCTGATCTTGTTAGTACTGTGTGCCCTTCCTGGCTCTTATGGCCCTAACCGCTTCGGCGATAACCCATACAGTGGTCTCTACGCTAACCTACTCAAGCGCAACTTTAACTTCAAGAGTTTCAATACTTCAGGCGAAGGCTTTGGCAATACCAACTTCCCTAATGGCAACGGTTTTGGCCAAAACCAACACCAGCAAAACACTCAGTGGGGCCCACAAGGCCAGAACCAGCAATGGGGTCAGCAACAAAACACCCAATGGGGCTCACAAAGCCAACAATGGTCTAACGCCCAACAAGGTCAGCAGGATCAGCAAGGCCATCAAAATCAAGGCCAACAGCGGGGGCCTCAAAGCCAGCAGTGGCAACAAGGTTCTGGCGTCTTTGGCGGTGGCAATAGCAGTGGTGATGACGACTTCCGCTCCAAGCTCAAGGCTCAAAACCACCGTAATCTAAACGACAACGACAACCACTTCCAGCCTTAACCACCTCAACTCTGTCTAAAGGCCTAGCAAAGTCTAATTTTTGCATGCCGCCAGTTCGCGAAAATGTAGCTCTCGGCTACAATGGCGGCAGGCTGAAGACAAAGCTAGGCTCACATTGCCGCGCCGTGGTGTTATCAGCACGAACCCCATAACGGGGTATTAAGTTTTTTCGAGCTGTGCGTACAGCAAACGGGTTTGGCAAGTTCAAACGCTTCTAAAAGAGGCTGCTTAAGTATAAACCTACAGGGGTTAATGCCTTATGGTACAAGGGCTAGAGGCTGATTTGCGCTGTACGCACAGCTCGAGTTTTTTGGTTTTGAGCGACACAAGTACAGGTGGTGGCTGTGGACTTTATTGATGCAGTGGTAACAGGTTTTAGGCATAAGCCTTTTCGTTTTTATGGCCGTAGCTCACGTAGTGAGTTCTGGTACTTTTATATCGCCACGATCATGATCTTAAGCGTCAGCTCTGTCCTCTTGAAGGTGCCAGTAGTTGGTGGTCTGTTGCAAGCGGTGCTAATCATTGGTGTGTGCTTCTGCCAAATCAGCGCTATAGTGCGCCGTCTCCATGATACTGACCACAGCGGCAAACTCGTGGCTATCCCCTACCTCCTCTTTATCGTTTATTTCATTGCCCTCATTCCGCTCCATGCTATGCATAAGGAGCAAGCCCCAACCATCTTAGGCACCATTGCTGCAGCAGCCGGCTTAAGCTACGCCTGCTTGCTCATGCTCTGCGCCATCAAAGGCACACAAGGCCCAAATCGCTTTGGTACCGATCCGCTCGACCCTACTGTCGTAGCCCAAGACTTCATCAACCCAAGCCACATGGAAGTACCTGAGTACTTAGGTGATCCATGGCGTAAATTCAAGGCCAAGGTAGCTCGCGAGAAAGCAGCAGAAGCTCAGGCAGCATCAACAGATGCAGATGGTAGCAATGCTGACTCTAAGGCCGATATTCCAGCCCACGTCAGCGTGCCTACCCCTAACGCCAACAAGAAGCCGCGTAAAGACCGCAAGAAGGGCAAAAGCTCCTAGGCATTAGCAGCCAATGGCTCACTTAATGCCACAGACGCCACCGCTTAAACACTGCGCGGAAGAAAGAGAAGAAGAAAAAAGAAGAAGAAAGGAAAGGAAGAAAGAGGAACCGCCACATGCATACGTTCTTACAAGTGTTAAAGAGATGTCTAAAAGACAAGCTCTTTTTGGCCGCTGGCCGCGCCTCGCGCCCTGAGTTTTGGTACTTCACCCTATTTGCTGTTGTAGTACGCGTGGCGCTCTACCCTCTAAACATGATCTCACCATCAGGGCTGAGCTATGCCTTAGGTATGGTCTACGCCGTGATTAACTTTGTGATCTTTGTGGCTCACTACACAGTGTTAGTACGCCGCCTGCACGATACTAATCGCTCGGCTCTACAAGTTGGCCCTGTCTTTGTGGGCTTGCTTTTAATCATGCTGGGGTTCTTTATGATGGTGCCTTTAGCCGTCACTGTGGGCGAGGTTATCACCGGTATCGGTCTTATCTATGTCTTAGTGCTCTGTGCCTTACCTAGCAACGCAGGCAGCAATCTCTATGGCGACCCACAGCCACTGCCAAGCAAAGAGAAAGTGACCTTCAGTGCAGTGCCTACCCCAAAGACCACTGCGGTAAAGAAAGGCAAGAAGAGATAGCGTAATAACCAGAGACAAAGTCAATAACAAGCTCTAGACATAGAAAAGCCCACTGATCCAATGACCGTGGGCTTTTCTTATGGTGATCACAGTATGGTGATCACAGTGAGATAGCGTTGCTATCCCTGCAAAGGCCTTAAAGGCCTATTAAGACCCTTTGAGGTTATTCACCAGCGACGTACTTGTTTACTGAATCAAATTCCTTTGGCGCTTAAGGTTTGGTGCGACTTTTTAGGTAGCTTTAGATCCAACCGCAAGAGCTCGGTAGACGTCCTTGCGGCCACCTAAGCAGGTAAGCCTAAAAGATAGGCTCACTTGGAATGAATTTATCAAATCGCCCACTAGCATTGCTTGGCATTGCTTGGCAATCAGCCACAAATAAGGCCTAGCTGCCAGAAGCAACTAGGCCTTAAGTTTAAATCTAAGGTGGCACAAAACAATGCACCCGCCTTAGTTGAGGAGGTTGCCACTTATGGGAGAGGGAATCTCCTCCCACAAGTGACAAAGCTGAGGATAAGCATGAATTATTCGTTGACGGAATTCACGATCTTATCGCGCAGACGCATAGAGACATAGGAGAAGGCCACTGCGGCGATTAACACCACGCCCTTCACCACTTGCTGCACGTAGTCGTTGATGTTGGCCATCAGCATACCAGTGGAGAGTACGCCCATGATGAGCACACCGATGATCACCAATGGGAGCTTACCTTGACCACCTAAGAGGCTCACACCACCTAACACCACTGCGGTAATGGCATCCATTTCAAAGCCTACACCAGCAGATGGCTGACCGGAGTTAGTACGGGCCAGCAGCACCAAGCCAGCGATACCAGATAAGAGGCCGCAGAAAGCGTAGCAGAAGATCTTCACTAAGTTGATGTTGACACCAGATAAGCGGGAAGCTTCTTCGTTAGAACCTAAGCCGTAGATATAACGTCCAATTGGAGTGTAGGAGAGGATGAAGATACCGATGATGAAGATCAGCACCATCAAGATCACAGGGTATGGAATACCTAAGATAAAGCCACGACCAAAGGCACTGATACCGGCACCGAAGCCGAACACTGGCAGACCATCAGTGATCAGATAACCAGCACCACGTAAAGCTGTCATCATACCTAAGGTAGCGATTAATGGGGACATCTTGAAGAAGGCCACCAAGCAACCACTGATGATACCGTAGACGGTAGCGATAGCTAAGGTGAAGAGAATGGCCACAGGAATTGGGATACCTGCCTTAAACATCAAGGCTGCCGTAACCGAGGAAATACAGGCCACGGAACCCACAGACAGGTCAATACCTGAAGTCAAGATAACGTAGGTAGCACCTACCGAGATGATACCGATGATCGACACCTGACGCAGAATGGTGGTCAAAGTGCC
The DNA here is from genome assembly GCA_944393075.1 of uncultured Anaerobiospirillum sp. Lineage (GTDB taxonomy): Bacteria > Pseudomonadota > Gammaproteobacteria > Enterobacterales > Succinivibrionaceae > Anaerobiospirillum. Next base: position 8,933 of record CALXYZ010000035.1, read on the forward strand.
TAACGAGAAGAAGTTGTCCGAAGCAATCGAGAAGATCGCAATTAAGAGCAAGAGGATCAGCACGATACCGTAATCGAGCAACCACAAGGTTAATTTCTTGCTATCCATAAAACACAGTCTCCAAAACCTGATGTGCTAGCGCACCAAGAGCAAGTGAAAACACGAACCCAAACCGCAATAAACCACGATAAACCACAGTAGCACTAAGCTGACGCGGTGGTGGTTGCTTGTTCGTGATGCTCGTTGGAACGACCGATAGAGGCTTTCTCTAAGATGAGCTCTTGTGAGAACTCCTCGCGCTTTAATTCAGCAGTGATACGACCTTCACTCATGACATAAAGGCGTTGTGACATACCAACAAGCTCGCCCATTTCTGAGGAAATCATGATGATGGCTTTGCCAGCGTCAGCTAACTTGCACATCAAGGAGTAGATTTCTTGCTTGGCACCGACGTCGATACCACGGGTTGGCTCGTCGAAAATAAGCACATCACACTCGGTTGATAAGATGCGGGCTAAAACCACCTTTTGCTGATTACCACCAGAGAGGTTCTTCACCAACTGATCCATCGATGGAGTCTTGATGCTGAGCTCCTTGATGTAGTTAGTGACCGCATTACGCTCTTTCTTAGAGTCGATGATGAAACCGCCAGTTAAGTACTTAGGCAGCGAGCTATACACCACGTTTTCGCGTATCACCAAGCCTAAGACCACACCCTGAGCCTTACGGTCTTCTGGAATCAGACCGATACCCACTTTCAATGCATGGTGTGGGGTCGAAGGCTTATAAGGCTTGCCCTTGTAGAAGATCTCACCACTATGGATTGGATCAGCACCGAAGATGGCACGCACAGTCTCAGTACGGCCGGCGCCAACTAAACCACCGAAGCCCAAGATTTCGCCTTTGTGCAGCACAAAGTTGATGTCATGGACGTGTTCGTTAGTCAGGTGCTTACACTCTAAGACCACTTCATTGGTTGTGTTCTTTGGACTTGGATAATCACCAGACAACTCACGGCCCACCATGTAGGAGATGAGCTTACGCATATCAAGCTCACCAATGTCCTTGGTAGTCACGAACTGACCGTCCATGAACACGGAGACGCGATCACACAGCTCGAACACTTCCTCTAAGCGGTGGGAGATGAACAAGATGGTGGTGTTGCGCTCTTTGAGCTTGTTGACGATGTTGTAGAAGATCTTGGTTTCTTTGACTGTTAAAGGCGCAGTAGGCTCATCTAAGATGATGAACTCAGGGTTACGCGACACAGCCTTGAGGATTTCGACTAACTGTTGGTAGGCCACACCGATATCGCACACTCTCTTGCGCACATCGATGGTCATACCCATATCGTCGAACAATTGCTGAGCTCTTCTGTGCATCTCTTTGAGGTTTAAGATGCCACTCTTGTACTTGATCTCACGACCATAGAAGATGTTTTCAGCAATAGAGAGGTATGGAATCAAGGAGAACTCTTGGTACACAGCAGCGATACCGAGCTCCATTGATTTTGCTGGGTCTAGAGCGTCATAAGTGTGGCCATTAAAGGTAATGGTGCCACGACTTGGCACTTCAGCGCCCGTCAGCATTTTAATGAAAGTCGACTTACCGGCGCCGTTCTCACCGCACAGAGCCAAAACCTCACCACGGTGGATATCCATGGTGATGTTTTCTAAAGCTTTGACCTTAGCGTAGAACTTCGATAAGCCATTGACCGAGAGGATAATGTCATTATCAGCAGGCATGGCAAACTCCCAATAAATCTCGAATAAGTCCCGAGCTCTATGCATAGACCTAAACTAACAGCCACCACGCACCACACAACACCCAAAAGAATGTTGTTCACACTACCAGTCTTAGCATTTGCCTTAGCCTTAGCCGGCCTTAACCAACCTTAGCAACCCACTAAAACCAATAAGAGTGGCTCTTAGTTTAGATCTAAACTCACCTGCCAACAGAAAAGTCCTAGCCTTATGTAGACACATATAGGCTAGGCGCCTGCGGGCGCTGTAGGCTTATCCTGTCAGCATGGAGCTGGGGTCGTCCTCTAAACTGAGGCTTACCGTCTCTGCGGCAAAACCATCAACTTAGAGTGCAACAAGCAGCACTACATATCTTGATGTCGTGCTTTTGCTGCTATTCGGTCTTGTACTTGCCAGAGACCACGTCCTCTTGAGAGACAGGGCCATAAGGGAGCTGCTTGACGACAGGCTCAGCTGGAGCGCCGTTTTGAATCATGTCGTACATGATCTTGACCGACTCATAGCCACCCTTGAATGGGTATAAGTCAGCGGTACCACGGTAAATGCTATCTGGCTCTTTCATCAGAGCTAAAGCTTCAGGGGTAGCGTCACCAGAGAACACAGCGCGATCTGGGCCGACAGCGTTGTTGGCGACCATGGCTTGATAAGCACCGACACCACCGGCGTCAGTCACCGACACAGCCATGTTGAGGTCTGGGTGCTGCTGTAAGATAGACTCGACAACCTTCATACCGAGCTCTGGGTTAGCACCAGCTTGACGGCCGACGATCTCGATATCAGGGCAGATTTCCTTGATGGCTTCTTGCATACCGTCGCCACGGCGGATGGTAGCTTCGATGTTATCTTGGGTAACTAAGACCACCTTGCCCTTGCACTTTAAGGTCTTCTGAGCCCACTCACCAGCTTGCTTACCAATGACGTAGCCGTATTGGTACTCATCCATGCCGTACTCTAAGTTGGAGTTCTTGATGATCTGAGCTAAAGAGCCAGTAATGATGCCGTTCTTTTGAGCCTGAGCGTATAAGCCCTCTAAGGCGTTTGGATCAATTGGGGTAGCGTCGATAGCATCAAACTTGTCGGCGACCATGTTCTCAAGGTCGGACAATTGCTTGTCGACACGGTTTTGGGCATCTAACACCACGCACTGAATGCCGAGCTCCTCACAGGCAGCGTTGATACCGTTACGCACAGCCACATACCAAGGGTTAGCTAACTGCATAGCAGAGTAGCCGATTTTGATGTCCTTAGGATCCTTAGCGGCATTAGCAGAGGTAGCAGCGCCTAAAGCAGCAACGCACATGACAGCGCAGGCTAAGTTCTTCAACTTCATATCAATAACTCCCAGCCCACCTAACAACAGCCCCAAATTAGTTTGAAATGGTAAATTTGGAAAATTTGGAAAATTTGAAAAATTTGGCAAATTTAGCAAATTTGATGTGATTTAGTGGCTTTAGACCTGCAAAAAGCGCAGAAAAAAGAATTTTTTTCAAAACTCTGACCGTGGCCACAAAAAATGACCACTACTAAAGCAGCATCCCCAGCAAACACAGCCGTTGCGAGGTGTATCCTCATAAATAACAACAGCGCAAGCTCACAACTAAGGAACTAAAAAGCCAAAATCGCAAAACAGGTGAGCAAAGGAACCTGCCTTCAAAGCAAATGGCTTATTTAAGCCTGTCTACGGACATCCTCAAATCCGTTCACGCACACGACACATTACAATAAGCGACAAGAAATGTGCGTCAGACACTAGAGTGAGATTGCACTAAATGAACATTAGCTCATTAAAGCCCACTTTGCCCTCAAAATCCGCATACGCTTTCGTTTTTGAGATCTACATTCTGTTTTTTAGCGACGAGTTTGCGTTTTTCGTGGCCGTAATCACAATTTACTAGCCACTTTACGCCCCAAAAGACAGCAGCTGCGAGAGCCTTAGTTGCAGTATCTTTTGTGTTCCGTAAACGTTTACAATTTACGAAAACACTACTCTTCTCTCCAACACTTCTACAGCACTTCTCCAATGTCCTGCCCCATAGAGCAACGCACTAACAGCTCTCTAGCAACCACTAGCAACCAACTGCCTAGTACAAAAATGGCGGCAAATGGCCATTACATAAGCTTTACCTTTGAACTACTTAGAAAAGTTACTGCACAAAACTGTGATTTTCGTATCATTGCGGTGAAACGACCAGATTTTATGGGAATTTTGAGTCGATTTATGTTATTGTCGTCCTGCTAGAAACTACGGGTGTAGCTCTCGTTATGAACCTAAGATGCACCTATGTTTGTTAGCATCACAACACAACAAGTTGCCCTTGCTGCACCAGCTCCAACCCAGCACCTACTTTACACCGCAAAGGTAGCAGCGTAGTGTTCTGACCGCACCTTTGTATACAAAAGCTGCTGAGTAGCTGTGACGTTCCAAGCTCGCAATGATCTAAGTCCACATTCGAGCTTGAGGCAACAACTCAATCGGCCAAGCAACTGCTCACACCAGATTGCCACCAAGAGAGCGCTCTACGGCAAGGCTCGACAACATCCAAACAAGGAGTTCGTCAAATGGGATTTAAAGAAGCTGTCTTAACCTGCATGAGGTACAAGATCTTTAACTTCAGGGATCGTGCCTCACGTTCAGAGTACTGGTGGTTTGTGCTCTTTTCCATCATCGCCGCATTCGTGCTAGGCCTCATCGCGCTCATCCCTATTCTCGGCACAATTATCTATATCTTAGGCTCCCTCTACCTGTGGTTCGCTCAGATCATGGTTTCCATCCGTCGTTTGCACGATAAGGACAAGCGCGGCTGGTGGATCTTGGCACCAAACCTCATCATTGTTCTGATGATTCCAGTCTTTTTCATTAGAGATGATGATGTTGCCACCGCTTACATTGGCGTCTTGAGCCTTGCTTTCTTGGGCAGCTGTGGTTATCTCATTTATCTCTTTGTCAGCAGAGGCACTGTTGGCCCTAACCGCTTCGGCCCAGACCCATTAGCCATGTTTGCACAACAGATGCCTCCATCAGGATTTGCTCCACAAGCAGGCTTCCCACAACAGCCACAGCAAGGCTTTGGCTCACAGGGTGGTTTTGGCCCTCAAGGCGGCTTCCCACAGCAACCACAGCAAGGTTTCGGCCCACAAGGTGGCTTCGGCCCTCAAGGCGGTTTCCAACAGCAACCACAATCAGGCTTTGGCCCTCAAGGTGGTTTTGGGCCACAAGCAGGTGCACCTCAACAAGCCCCACAATTTGGACCACAGGGAGGCTTTGGCCCTCAGGCAGGAGCTCCTCAGCAAGCTCCACAATTTGGCCCACATGGTGGTTTTGGCCCTCAAGCTGGTGCTCCTCAACAGGATCAGCAATTTGGCCCACAGGCTGCCGCCCCTCAAGCTCCACAAGAGCCACAAGAGCCACAGCAGCCACAAGGTGGCGATGCTGCCCAAAAGTAAGAGCAAGCTTAGCCAGCAAGCTCTAGGCTAAAGTCACGTAACTTAAATTACAAAAGGTGTGCATATCTCGATTTGAGAGATGCTAGAAACACCACAGATAACCACTAAGACAAGGCCGCATGAGAGTAATCTCTTGCGGCCTTTTTTCTTACCACCATTGGCATATGGCGTGCATAATCAGAGTTTTCAGATTTTTCTAAGTCCAAGCTGAAGAAAGGCGTTATTGCGCTGTATCTTCGTGAAGCCGGCTAGCTACGGCAATAGCTGCATAATTCCAACAACAATAAGGAGCAAAGCCATGATGGAGTTTAAGGAGGCAATCGTCACTTGCCTCAAATACAAGATCTTGAACTTCCGCGACCGCGCCTCGCGCTCAGAGTTCTGGTGGTTTGTGCTGTTCAGCACTATCGTCAGCCAGCTTCTTACCTTTTTGTTGTTTATCCCTATTCTCGGCGCCATTGTGTACTTCGTTATCGCGATATACCTTTCGCTGGCACAGCTAATGGTCACGATTCGTCGTCTGCATGACAAAGATAAGAGAGGCTGGTGGGTTCTAGCGCCACTTGGCATCATTGTTGTGATGATGTTTGGTATTGGAATCAAGGACGAAGACACCCTTATTATCTTTCTTGGCGCCACAGTCATAGCCTTGTTGGCAATATATGGTTACTTCATTTACCTCTTTGTTACTCCTGGCACTGTAGGCCCTAATCGTTTCGGCCCAGACCCAATTGCCATGTACCCACAAGCCCAGCCTGGTTTTGCATATCAAGGCGGTTTTGGCTCACAAGGCGGCTATCCTCAGCAGGCCCAACCTGGCTTCGGTCCACAGGGTAACTACACGCAGCAACCTCAACCAGGCTTTGGCCCTCAAGGTGGCTACCCACAGCAACCTCAACCAAGCTTTGGCTCTCAAGGTGGCTACCCACAACAACCTCAACCAGGTTTTGGCCCTCAACAAGGCCTTGGCCCACAGGGCGGTTTCGGCCCTCAAGGAGGCTTTGGTCCTCAAGGTCAACCAAATTTCGATACTCAAGGAGACATGCCTCCGTTCGATATCCCAAACGATAGGCCTAACACTAATCAGCAAGCTCCAATGGGCGGTAATGACGCATTGCAAGATAGCGACTTTACACGCAAATAAGGTTTACTCATAACAAAGTGGGGCAGGCAACTCCAACGCCTCGCTCTACCAACTCACAAAGCCAAGGCCGTAAGGACATCTCGGTGACCTTACGGCCTTTTTGTTAGATTTCCGCAAAAATAAAGGCTCCAAAGGTGCACGCGGAGAAGATTTACGATGATTTTGCATATGTCGGACGTGTGGGATCTTTCTTTGTTATACACAGATCACCTTTTTTGCCATTTGAGGCCTGACGTAGAGTCGCTTGTGATGGTATCATGATAAAGGTTAGCCGTTAGTACTTTTGCTCGTGTCTGTTTCAAAAATGAAACAAAGCAAAGCCCGTAACTAAATCTGCCCATATTTATGCGATTTTGCATAAAAAACATCTTCAGAGTGATTAAGGCAGATGCGGTTATTGGCGCTTGGGCTTTAGATACTGTTTGGCGCTCAAATATCAATCACTCAATTCCCTGATGTGTGTGTGAGGTTCTACCTTTAGTCTTGGGACACGCGAGGGCCTACTTGATCTCAGCTAGAAGAGATGCTGAAAACAAGAAGAGCCTTTGACTATGAACTGCAAGATATGAGAACCGAAAGAGCATGACAATCACGCTCTGTACAGCTACAAGCAGTCAACGCTTGGCTGATCACAAAGATTGCATTGCTCCTTTTCGTTTTGATCTCAGCTTTGGTTCTAGTCTTCATCTGCGTTGCCTGCGATTAAGGGCAAGAGCTTATGCAAACACCTAGGTTTAGCAATCCGTGCTTTTCATACATGTATGGGCCTAGAAAAGGAAGAAGTGGTGCTTAGGAACAAGATCTTGTGGCCAACACGAGACTCACACTAAGTGACCTAAGTGACCTTATTATTTGGGGTTTTGGGTGCTAGGGTCATTGAGACCGGCAGCATGTGTTTACCACACGCAGATGTAAGTAGGATTTGTCTAGTCTTACGCTTTACTTGTCGTAACAACACCAACAAGGATAACCAAACAGCAAGTAAGGGGTGGGACATAGACCGCGGCATGTTAGCTACGATTTGTTGACTGTTATTTAGGAAGGGGTCTGATGCTAAAGAATTTCTTTGTCTCACCAAAAATGCAGTTTGCCACTGTGTTTGGCGCGTGCGTGGTGTTAACTGCCGTTTCTGCTGTTGTGTCTAACAGCTCTACTCCAGAGTATGACGTTAACCTGCGCTTATCTCATGCTCGTTCTGCTGGCTCTATCGCTGACTTAACTGCATACAAGTTCAAGGAGCTCTTAGAGCAGAATTCCCATGGCACCATGACCGTCACCATCTACCCTAACAATGGTTTATCCGCTGGCGATCAAAAGCGTGCTATTGAGATGGTCAAGGAAGGTTCTATCGACCTCCAGATCTGCTCTGCTTCCGACCTCTATGCCTTAGATCAGCGCTTCGGTACTTTCTTCTTACCTTTCCTCTTTGACAGCGACGAGCAGATCACCTACTTCGTCAACGACGAGAACGTCAAGGAGACCATGGATACTTGGCTGCAGCCACATGACATGGATCTCTTATCCGTCTACAGCTTAGGTGGTATTCAGCTCTCCAACAATGTCAAGGAAGTCACCTCCCCTGATGACTTAGCCGGCATCAAGATCGCAGTTGCTCCATTTGATGATGCCATCAAGGCTGCTAAGGATTTAGGTATCGATCAAGCTGTACCAATGGACTTTGCAGGTCAGACCCACGCTTTAGAAGTTGGTGAGATCCAAGGCCAGATGAGCAGCTTAGAGTCCCTCTTAGCCTCTAAGAAGTACTTAAATCAACCATTCGTCACTCTGTGGAACTTAAGCTACGACACCCAAACCTTAGTTTCCAACTCTGACAATTTAGAGAACCTCACTGAAGAGCAACGCGCTATTGTCGACAAGAGCGTCAAAGAGGCTATTGATTGGGGCAAGAACTTAAGCAACCAATTCAACGACCTCTACGTCAAGACCTTAGAGCAAAGCGGTGTTAAGGTCACCACCTTAACTGGCGAGCAATTAAACGCTTTCCGCGACAAGGCCATGCCAATCTACAAGGACTACTTAGACAAGACTGGCAATGACACTCTGCTCTTCTTCTTAAGCCACCGCGGTGCTGATGCAGACCAAAGCGAAGGCTTATACCCAATCGAGTATCACTTAGAGCAAGCAGCTCAAGCTCCAGTCACCGAGCCTGTAGCAGAGCCAGAGACTCCAGCTACCGAAGCCCCAGCAACAGAAGAAGTAGCTCCAACTGAGGAAGTTACTACCCCAGCTGTTGAAGAGACCGCTCCAGTAGCCGAAGAGACCGCTCCTGCTGCTGAGGAAACCGCCCCAGTTGCTGAAGAAACTGTACCTGCTGCCGAGGAGACCGCTCCAGTAGCCGAAGAAACTGCTCCAGCTGAGGAAGCCGCTCCAGTAGCCGAAGAAACTGCTCCAGCTGAGGAAGCCGCTCCAGCTGCTGAAGAGACCGCTCCAGTAGCCGAAGAAACTGCTCCAGCTGAGGAAGCCGCTCCAGCTGCAGAAGAGACCGCTCCTGTAGCCGAAGAGACTGCTCCTGTTGAGGAAGCTGCCCCAGCCGAGGAAGCTGCCGCACCTGTCGCTAGCGACACTCCAGTGGTCAGCACCTTACCTGCTGGCGAGACCAAGCCTCTCATCATCACTGAAGACGGCACTGTTACCGAAGGCCCAGCTGTTGGTGCTTCTGAGCCAGTTGCTGAGACCACTCCAGTTGAAGAGACCCCAATTGCCACCACCTTACCTGCTGGTGACGTTGAGCCAATCGTCGTCAACTTAGGCACTGCTGAGCAAGCTGCTGCTGAAGAAGCTACCGACGACAGCGCTGTTGAGGCCTTTGAGGAGAGCACTGCTGCTGAGACCGTTCCAGCTGTTGAACTCACTCCAGCTACCCCAGCTCCAGCTGAGGAAGTTGCTGCTGTTGAGCCAGTTGAGCCTATCGAGCAAGTACAGGTTGAGCCAATCACCACCAACGCTGATGGTGTTCCTGTGGTGATGGTTCCTTCCAAGCCAATGCCACAACCAGAGCGTGCTCCACACGGCCTAGTGCGTGACACCCCATCTGTTAGCGGCTTTGAGCCAATCGTTGAGGACTATGCCTCTGTACGTGGCTTCAACCCAGTGGTTGAGGACAAGGCAGCTGTTCCAGGCTTTGCTCCAGTCATTCAAGAGGTGCAAATCCCAGCTCCACGTCACCACAAGCCAGCCATGGTTCGTGTTGCTCCAGCTCCAGTACAGTACATCCAAGTACCTGCTCAACCTCAAGTGCAATACATTGAGGTCGCTCCAGGTCAGTACCAAGCTGTGCAATTAGTTCCAGTGCAGTCCGTACAACCAGTGCAATATGTGGTCGCTCCACAGCCACAGGTTCAGTATGTGCAAGTAGCCCCAGCTCCAGCTCCAATGCCAGCACCAAAGCCAATGCCAGCTCCTGCACAAGCACCAGTTGCTGCCCCAGCACCTGCTCCAGTTGCTGCCCCAGCACCTGCTCCAGTTGTTGCACCAGCTCCAGCTCCAATCCCAGCTCCAGTGCCAGCACCAGAGCCAGTTAAGGCCCCTGCTCCAGCACCTGTAGCTGCTCCAGCACCAGTTGCTCCTGTTGCTCCAGCTGAGGCTCCTGCACCTGTTGCCGAGCCAGCTCCTGCTCCAGAGACTGATGCCCCTGTTGCTGTGCAAGTCCCAGCACCAGCTCCAGAAGCTGCACCTGCCCCTGAAGCAGCACCAGCTCCTGTTGCTGAGGTAGCTCTAGTTGAGGAGGCCGCTCCAGCTCCTGCAGCTGAAGAAGCCACTCCCTCCGCAGAAGCTCCAGCAGTCGTTGAAGCTGCCGCTACTGCTCCAGCTCCACAAGCAGCTCCAGCAGCAGTAACTGAGACCCCAGCTCCAGTTACTACTGAGATCGCCCCTACCGTGGTTGATGCTGTTGCTACCCCTGCTGTGAAGGCTGATGTGGTGGAGGCTGCTACTACCGAAGCTGCCCCAGCTACTGAAGCTGCTGCTCAATAAGCACTTAGCAGCTTAATATCCACACAAAGTCCTACTGCAAACACCTTGCAGTAGGCGCAAAGAATCCCGAGCCTGCTCGGGATTTTTTGTCTGTGCTCACTTAACAATTATTTAACGCAAAAGTCCTATCATTAAGCTGCGATCACATAGCCATGTAACAACGATCTGAGTGCCTCTTTTCTTTGCATTGCAGAGGAAACGCCCTCATCTCATGGTATTGTGTAAATCTAAGCTGCCTCTTAGGACTCTCTGAGTCCTGTAATCGCTGTGAGGTGCGCTTATCGATGATCGCTTTTCATTCGAGCTGAGGTTACGTGTATGATTTTTTATGTTGAGGATGACAGTAGCATCCGTGAGATTGTTCTCTACACCCTGCACTCTATGGGCCTTGAGGCGCAGGGCTTTGCGGATGGTCAAAGCTTCCTCAAAGCTTTAGAGACGCAAAAGCCGTCTTTAATCATGCTCGATGTCATGCTCCCTGATATCGATGGTGTTGACCTGTTAAAGCGTATTAAGCGTCAGGCCAAGACTAGTGATCTGCCAGTGATCATGGCCACAGCCCGCGGTGCAGAGATTGAAAAGATCCAAGCTTTAGACTTAGGTGCAGATGACTACCTCTCCAAACCTTTCTCCATGATGGAGATGGTCGCACGTGTTAAGGCAGTGCTGCGTCGCTACAAGAAAGAAGAGCCAAAGACCCTTAACGCCGGTAACCTCACCCTTGATGAAAACAGCCACGTCGTCAAAGAGGGCGATCGCCAAATTGAGCTCACCTACAAGGAATATGAGCTCTTATCGCTGCTACTGAAGCATCAAGGCCGTGTTTACAGCCGTGAGCAGATCCTAGACCTGATCTGGGGTCATGACTACGACGGCGAGAACCGCACAGTGGACGTTCACATCAGAACGCTGCGCGCCAAGCTTGGCGATAGCGCTAACCTCATCAAGACCGTACGCGGTGTTGGCTACAAATTAGAGTGCTAAGTACTAAGTGCTAAAGAGTAAAACTCGGCAACCTTTCACTTAGCCACAGCCACAACCACCAGCACCAACAAATTAGAAATCTAGGCCCGCTGCCCTTAGCTGATGACAACTCTCACTAAGGCAGTGGGCTTTTCCATTTCCATGCTTAGCTCTGCCCCAGATGCTCAAGCATGGTTTAAGC
>CALXYZ010000036.1 GCA_944393075.1 uncultured Anaerobiospirillum sp.
GACAGTCGGCCGGTTCCTATCAGGAACCAACAAATGAGATAAATAAGCCATTTGGCTTGATTTGTAGAAGTTCTCAACTAACGATCCCGCGTAGATGAGAAAAGGAGTTGAGGTCATGGTGGCAAAGCCAAAGTCGCAAGAACAGAACACAGGCAAAAAAGCAGCACAGGATATAAGCGTCAAAGCCAAAGCCCAAGCCAAGGTCAAGGCAAAGACTGCTACCACTAGTACTAAGTCCAAAGCCACCACTACAACTACCACTGCAATGGCCAAAGCTAAAGCCACAGACACAGCCACAGACACAGCCAAAGAATCAGCTGCCACAAAGTCCTTATCTCTACCAAAGGCTAGTGCTGGTCTTACAGCCGCGGAAAAAGGCAATACGCTGCTGAACGCTAAGGAGCGTACTGCGGTGATGGAGCGTTTGCAGGCGCAGAATCCCAATCCTAAGAGCGAGCTTAATTTCCGCAACCCGTTTGAGCTGATCTGCGCGGTGGTGCTCTCGGCTCAGGCTACTGATGCTTCGGTCAACAAGGCTACGCCAGCGCTGTTTGCCACAGCTCCTGATGCTAAGTCAATGGCGGCATTAGGCGAGGATGGCATTGCCTCTTATATCAAGAGCATTGGTTTATGGCGCAATAAGGCCAAAAATTTAGCGGCTCTAGCGACCATTTTGGAGCGCGATTATGGTGGGCAGGTGCCTGATACTTATGACGAGCTCATCAAGCTTCCAGGGGTGGGATCAAAGACGGCGAAAGTGGTGCTCAATGTGGCTTTTGGGCAACCATACATTGCGGTGGATACCCACGTCTTTAGGGTGTGTAACCGCACGGGCTTATGCTTGGGTAAGAGTCCTCAGGAGGTGGAGAAGTTCTTACCTGATCTCATTGATGAGCGCTTTTTGAAGGATGCTCATCACTATCTGCTACTTCATGGCCGCTACAACTGCACGGCCAAGAAGTTCAGCGACCACTGTGCTACTTGTGTTGTCGCCGACTACTGCAAGCGCAACTTCTAGGTTGCTGCTGCGCTTGCATGTCAGCCAATTGCAAGTGGTCGCCTTACGGCGTCTCTGGTTGTTTGTCAGGATGTTTGTCAGGATGTTGGTTTGACTGTTGATGTTGATCTGATGGCTGAGGCTCAGTGCCGGTGATTGGGCTATCACTGCCGTCAGCATGGTGCTCAAAGCAGGCCGCGCACACTGCTCGCTTCTTTTCAGGGCAAAAGACGATGCTGAAGCACAGCATGTCTTGTTGGCTTAGATCCTTGGCCTTAGTGAGGCTGTATTTGATCTGACTCAGGTTTGCTTTGAGTGCTGATTCGTACTGATCTTGATTAAGGGCTTTTGCGATACCAACGATCACTTGTGTGCCCTTGTAGGTGAGGAAGAGCGCACAGAGATCATTAGCATTAGCATCATTAGCAGTGCTCGCCTCTTTGCATGTCTGGTTGTTGTTGAAGGCGAGAGCTAAGGTTTCGAGGTCTAACAGGTGGTTACGCTCTACTTCGCCGCTATCATCGGATGCTTCACATGTGTAGCCCACAGGATCAAAAAGTGATTGATAGTACTGCCCACGAGTGTTGTAGCGCAGCATGAGCCTCAAGAGGTTTCTAATGGAGCGCTCATCCTCAAGGAGTCTTGTCTCAGATAATACGCGATCAGTCTTGCGGAGGTAGCTGTTGATGGTAAGCATCACCGCATTAATGTCGCCTCCTACCATTGGGTATAGTAATGGCTGAAAATACGAGTTGTCGAGGTTATACACAGGTGGATGAAGATTGTATTTTTTAACTGCGTTTTGGACTACTAGTATGACAAAACTACGTTTAATGGATTGGTAGGCATCATCACAAGAAACTTTGAAGCGCCAAGTTTGAGAGGCGCTTTGCGTGTCTTGCACTTGTGAATACATGTCATCTAAGGTGTAATAGCCTGTTTGCACCAAGGTGATTTTAAGCCAAGTAAGAGCATCGAAGTTAACTAAGTCCACAGAGCTTGTGCCGATCTCGCTAAACAATGACTTAGGTAGCAAGAACGAATCAGCTAAACTTGAGCTGATGAGCTCTAGAAAAGCAACAAAGTTCCTTGGATACAAAAGGCTGAAAAACTCGCGAAAAAAGCGGGAAATGGATCCAGACTGACTCCAAAAGTCGCTAAAAGTCTCACGTACACGGCAACGCTGCTGCTTGATGAGTTCGTCTGCGTTTTTTGGTTTAGCTGCATTTATGCAGTGACCCACAGTGGCGAGTGATCGTACAGTAGGGTTCTTTTTGATGTAGTTACTCAGACTGTAAAAACAGTTGATGATCGCCCAAGTGTTGAAGATGTGCTGAGCTCCAGCCTCATCTGAGAAGACGTAGCCATCGTAGCGCTCGCGCAGCTTGGCATGAAACTGCTCTGCACTAAGTCCGCACAGTGGTGCCCCTAACTTAATGTAAGCACCAAAATAGCGGTCAATCTCAGCTTCAGTAAAGCCAAGGAGGTTGTTGTACTCTGGAGCAAAGGAGATGTCGAAGAGATCATCAAACCCAGCAAAAATGCCAGCGCCTATTTGGTTGTTAGTGACACCGGTGATAAACACAAAGCGGAAGCAGTCCTTGTGGCTATTGATCATCGCGAAAAAGTTAGCGAGCCATTTGCGTCGCTGGGCTAGAACTTCTGATTCTTGGTCGATGATGTCATTGCAAATGATGTCATACTCATCAAGAATCAACACCAGCTGCTTGCCAGTACTTTGGTAGTAAGCCTCTACTGTGGATGCGAGTAAAGCAGTAGCCCCAAGAGAGTCGGTCGACTCAAAAGGGATGTAGTCATGCAGGTTATTAATCTTCGACAAGACATATCTCTTCCAATATTGGTCTACGTCATCTTTGCTATGTAATTCCCAGCAAGACAAATCCAATCGTATAACCTCGTATTGAGGTTCGCTTCTGTCCCAGAGTTGTTCGATCGCCAATCCCTGAAAGTATTCGTTGTCGACGCCCTCGCTAAACAAGCACTCTAAAGTTGAGCACAACAGTGTTTTACCAAAACGGCGTGGATGAGTAAGAAGAACAGGTCGAGTTTGGCTTGGTTTGGCTATTTCGTAAATTAAGTCGGTCTTGTCCACATAGACCATGTTCCTGCGACGCAGCTCTCTAAAGTTAACCTCAGCACGGGGAATTATAGGCAGGTTAAGAGCAATGGGGGGCACAGCCTGATCAGTGTTGTTAGCAGGGGAATTTTCTACGGGATTGGGGTGGTTGTTATTTGGGACTGTGTTATCCATAAGCTCTCCTTGACTCACCTAAGCTGATATGAATTTTTGGTGATTGGGCGTAGGCCAATTGCCGCAAAAGGATCCATGGCATTAACTTTGGCTTAGTCTAACGCAAAAAGATCGTTTGTGTGGAGAGATTTGGGGTAAGCCATCTGTAGCCGCACTGCAACGACCAGTGGGCGCTACAGTGTGGCTGCTGATGGCTAAAAGCTACCTTTTGGTGTGGGCGCTGTGTTAGCGCATCTTGAACTGGATGTGAGTGCGTGGCGTGATGTTTTTATCAAGCTCAGCCCACATGTCGTGCTCGTCGCTGTCGGTGATGGTGCTCATGATGAGGTCGCCTTCTTGCACCTCAATTTCTGGGTTTGGATCATCAATGTAGACAACGCCATCAATGTCTGGGGCTTCGTACTTAGTACGAGCCACGATCTCGCCTTCTTCGGTAACGTTATCGACGATCATCTCAAGGCTCTTGCCATGACGCTCGCGCAGCTTTTCAGTGGAGATCTGAGCTTGCAGCTCCATTAAGATGCGTGCACGCTCTTTGCGCACTTCCTCTGGTACCACACCATCAAAGTCATTAGCCTGCGCGCCTTCAACATCCGAGTAGGGGAAGGTACCCACGCGATCTAAACGCACCTTTTGCACAAAGTCTAAGAGGATCTCAAAGTCCTCTTCTGTCTCACCTGGGAAACCGGTGATGAAGTTCGAGCGAATCGATAAGTCTGGGCAGATCTCGCGCCACTTTATGATGCGTTCGTAGGTGTGCTCAATGTTACCTGGACGCTTCATCAGCTTCAGCACCTTTGGGCTTGCGTGCTGCAGTGGCACATCGAGATATGGCAGGATCACACCTTCTTTCATGAATGGAATCAAGTCATCAACGATCTTGCTTGGGTACACGTAGTGTAGACGCAGCCAAGGGCGTGGACTTAAGTTCGCAAAGGCCTCACAGAGCTTGAGTAAGTTGGTATCTCCGTCCTTGCAATCAAAGCCGTAGTCACTGCTATCTTGGGCGATGACCATAATCTCACGCACGCCACGAGCCACTAAATCTTGGGCTTCAGCAATGATGTTCTTGATTGGGCGTGAGCGTAGCGAACCACGCAGATCAGGGATGATGCAGAAGGAGCAGTGGTGACGGCAGCCCTCTGCGATCTTTAAGTAACTGTAGTGCGGAGGAGTAAGCAACACGCCCGACTCAGGTACTGACTGACGCGCACTAGCTGGCGGCTCGCCTACTAACTGCTCCACGGTGCGCAGCACGGTTGCACGGCGACCAGGGCCAATAACAGCAGCAACATCAGGGTATTCTTCTAACACTTTGTCGCGCTGAGCACCTAAGCAGCCCATGACCACGACCTGTGAGCACTGGCTCTTAGCGTCGTAGATAGCCTCAAAGGACTCTTGGACAGCAGGTTCAATAAAGCCGCAGGTGTTGATCAGCACGGCATCAGCCTGCGAGAAGTCGTTTTCGAGGTTGTAGCCTTTGGCGAGAAGAGCAGAGATCAAACGCTGCGAGTCCACCAAATTCTTAGGACAGCCTAAAGACACCACGCCAATACGTGGCACATGATTGCTAGCATGACGATGTTGTGCAGCTGACATTTTGCCTCCTCGCCTTGAGCACAGGGAACGGGAAAGAAAAAGAGTTGAAAAACAACGGGGGAATTGGTTGCTATCGACATAATTGACGGAACAGTCGACAGACTCAGTACACGAAAAAGGGCGTTGCACGATGGCAATGCCCTTTTTGCAAGATCTCCTACAAGCCTCATGCTTGCATGGGTGGAGATGGTACAGCTAACTTGTAGCTAACTTGTAGCTAACTTGTGTGGCGCCTATTAGGCCTTGAAAGCTTGCTCTAAGAATGGAACCACTTGCTTCTTACGGCTCATCACGCCTGGGAGCCAAATCTTCTCAGAAACAGTAGCCTTTAATGCACCTGCAACCTTGTCGGCATCGTCAGAGGCTAAGAGCAGCTCGGAACCTTCTTCCATGATGTCGGTTAAGACTAATAAGGCGCTGTGACGGCCTTCACCCTTGATCTTGTTGAGCTCATCTTGTAACTGAGCCTTGAGCTCTGGGGTGATGAGATCTAAGGAGACTAACTCTAACTGACCGATACCGATCTTGCTGCCGGACATGTCGAAGTCCTTAAAGTCACGGAAGATCAGGTCACGTGGGGTAGCGCCGGCTAAGTTGCTCTTGGCCTTGAACATTTCCATGCCTAAGGCTTGCAGGTCAGTGACACCAGCAATCTCTGCTAACTCTTGAGCAGCCTTCTTGTCTTGCTCGGTGCAGGTTGGGCTCTTGAAGAGTACGGTGTCAGATAAGATAGCGCAGAGCATAGCACCAGCTAAAGCCTTGTCGATCTTGACGCCATAGAAGTCATGTAAGATCTTGATGACGGTGTTGGAGCAACCAACTGGCTGAATGTAGCACTCAACTGGGCTATCGGAGGTGACATCACCTAACTTGTGGTGATCGATAATGCCTAATAACTTGGCATCCTTGAAGTCAGCAGGAGCTTGAGCTAAGTCGGAGTAGTCAACTAAGTAGACTTCCTGACCAGCAACCGAGGTCACAACCTCAGGAGCTTGAAGACCAAAGCGCTCTAACACAAAAGCAGTTTCTGGAGCTGGAGTGCCTTGAGCCACAGCCTTAGCATCAATACCACGACCACGGTAGAGGTTGGTGGCGGATAAAGCAGCCACGATAGAGTCAGTATCAGGGTTCTTATGACCTAAAACTAAAACGCTCATGAAGACCTCATAAAACGAAGAAAGAGGAAAACGAACAGATCCGGAGGTGTATGAGCACACCAGCGATCACAACCAAGCCATTTTAACACAGCTCAGTGTTGCCCTGCTGCGCAAAGCGGCGTAAATCGTGCTTTGCGCGCTTGCCCACAGTGTGTTTGTACGGCGCGTGCTATACTTTTTGCAAGAAGTTATCAGATGGTATTGGAGTCGGTTGCTGATCATCGGTGCAACGTGATTAACATTGGGGTAATGTTGGAGTTACGTCGGTGCAGCAATATGTGATCGTGGGCTCTGGTGCTAGTAGCTTTGCCTTAGGCAGAACGGTTTTTGGTGGTTAAGGATTGAGAGTATGGCTGTAAGCAGTAGGCTAGGTGCAGCAAGAGCAGCAAAAGCAGCAAGAGCAGTGTCATTGCCAATAAAAAAGCGCTTTTGTGGCCTGAGCTTTGGCCTTGGATTCACGTTGTTGGTTGGTGTGGCAGGCCTTAGTGTCAGTGCAGATGTTGTTGCTGATGTGGTGGCACCACAAGCTCCTCCCGAGCTTTCTGATACCTTAACTGACTTCAGAACCAAAGAGCAGCTCACGGAACAGGTCTATATCGAAGGTTTGGCCGCCCCACAAAACTCGATTGAAGTACCTACTGTGCCTGGTGATTTAGAGTCAAAAGTCATGCGCATGAGTGCCACCTATCAAGCTCAATATGAAGTTGCAGTGCCAAGGCATGGTGCCTCAATCCTACGCTTTTATGACCTCAATGGCTATCCAATGGAGATTGTCTCCACCAAGGTTGAAAACCAAGGCTTTATTGCTGAGGTTACGGCCTCCCCATCGGAACTGATGATCAGACAATACCAAGGTGCTGCTACCACCATGATGCGCGTGCGCCTAAAGGGTATCAACCGTAACTTCATCTTTACGCTCAAGCCCTTGGTGCTATTTAATCAGCAAGCTTCAGTGCGCACTCTGATTACCTCCATGACCGTCAATTACTACGTCGAAAACGCCAATTACATCAAGCCAGAGCCATACAAGTTTGGTCAACCTAATCCACAAGCAGAGAGTCTTAACTTCGATAGCGTCGATCAAAAGCGCTTAGAGCAAGACCTAGTGCGTGCTGCTGCTATCGTCATGCCTTTATCGAAGAAAGAGCAGGAACTGGCTGAAAAGGCTCGTGCCTTGTTGCAACAAGGTGAGAGTACGGTTTCTAGTGGTAGCAATACAGGTGCGGGCGCCGCTACAGCTGATACAGCTGATACAGCTGATACAGCTGCTGCTGACAAGGATGACACACAGTAGGGTGTATGGTGTAGCACCCACAGGAGCAAGAGGATTTGGGTATGAACTGCAATCAGGATCTTAATTGTGGCCAACGCTGTCTTCTTGTGCAGCTGATGTCGCGTAGCTTACGTGCTGTGAGTGCAGTGTTTGTCGGTTTGCTGGTCTTATTGTTGCTGAATAGTAGTGTTAGTAGCGCCTCTGCTGCCACCATGTCCTGTAAGGTCGAAGGACATTGGCGTGATGTGGCCTACCTAGAGCCACCAATGAAGCAATACGAGTCGCTGAAAAACTGCATTGCGTGGACAGCCTATCAGTTCAATCTTCCTGAGGAGCTGCTTTATTCCATTCTCTATGTGGAGCGCGGTCCAATCAACGGCAAGTGCGGTACTAACCGCAACGGTACCCAAGACTGTGGACCAGGTCAGATCAACGATGTACGCTTAAGTGAACTCAAGCAATTTGGTCTGTCTAAGAGTGATATTCGCCAAAAGCCTTGCCACAACATTTGGGCTATGGGCTATCTTATTCGCCGCGAGATTGAGAAAGCCGACGGTAATATCTGGATGGGCGTAGGCAACTATCACTACCATTACTCCGTCAATCAAAAGGTGCACGACAGCTACATCAACCGTATTCGTAACGCTTGGCAAACTTTAGTAACCACCACTTACAACTACTGCATCGAAGATGCTGGCAAGAAATAGCGCTAATTGCGCACATCGCAAACAGCAACAGCAATAGCAATAGCAATAGCAATAGCTAACGCAACAGCAAAAGGAGCTTGTCGTGGCACAGGAGAGAACGCTCACGCAGAAGCAATCAGATAAAAATGCGCGAGCCGCAGACGCTTCAGCTGCAGCTACAGCGGCAGCAGCTGCTGCTAATGCAGCCGCAACAGATACTGCGGGCAATGTGCCTTTAACTGACGATGAGGTTGAAATTGCGGCCGATGTAGCGTGGGCGGCCTCAGCAGGTCAAGAACCAAAGCCGCGCAAGCCTCTTACCTACGGCCCTAATAAGCAGCAGCCAAAGAAAAAGAAAAAGCGTCCATCAGATTACCTGAAACCTAGAGAAGAGAGTGCAGCAGACTCATCTGCTGGTGCGGGGGCTTATGGCTATGGCTACGGCTACGATTACGACAGCTCGATGTACTCTTATGGCCTAGAACCTAGTGCTGAGAGTATTGCAGCTGCTGCTGCCGCTAACGCCGCCGTCTATACCCCTGATGCCAACTTTAAGCAAGTTTCGATCAATCTGCAGGGTAATGTTGATCACCTAGCCCAACCACGTCCTAGTGAAAGTGATCAGCTGATCTCTGAATTAAGTCCACTTGCCGATGATGATAACATCAGCGCTGATGCTGGTGCGGTGGAAACTTATCAGCGCTTGTTTGGTGATGATGCTAGCTCTTTAAGTGACAAGCGCCAAGCTTTGGTTTCTGATAGTGCGTCTGAAGATAGCTCCTCTGACGCTAAAGATGTTGCCGCACAGTTAGCTGCTTCTTTTGCACAAGTGCGCCAAGAGGCAGCCTTGGTGGCATCTGAGAGTTCGCAAAACGAAGAGGGAATTTTAGAAGCTCCTGAGCTGACTGCCGAAGAGCAAGCCCGTATTGAGGCTGCGGCTATTGCGGCCGCTGAAGCCGCTGCAGCTGAGCAGCGCGAGCAAGAAGAGCGTGCGATGCAGGTTGCATCGACATTACCGCTGCCGGTAGAGGCTTTGCCACCAGAGATTGATCGCATCGGTATTGTTGGTGGCATGACCTTCCCTGAGTTGCGTCAAAATGACTTGGTGTACGTCAATAAGGTGCTACCAATCTCAGAGATCTTAAACTACGGTCAGGTCTTGCTCGTGCGTCCACGTGGCTTTGGTATGAGTATGCTTTTGAGCACCATTGAGTGTGTGCTCTGTGGCTATAAGCAGTACTTTGCTGGCCTTAAGGACTCCTCGTGGTTACAAAACCACCTCGTGCATCCTATGCCTATCGTGCACCTAGACCTAGGTCAGTTCCTCATCAAGATAACCTATGACGATGAGGCAGCACAGGCATATATCAATTACAAGGCTGCACAAAGTGCCTACGATTCATTGGCTTTAGAGAACACAGATGAGGAGAGGTACCGCGCCATTAGTGAGAGCTGTGAGCAGAGCTTAGAACAGATTCGCAAGCTCCTCACTAGACTGCGTTCTATCTACCATGAGATCCACAACCGCTTAGATGAGCTCAATCGTGCCTGCGCGATGGAGCAAGGCGTGTTAGAGCGTACTTTCCGCAAACAACAGCATGGTATTGATCCAGAAGAGGAAGCACAGCGCGAAGAGCAAGAACGTGAACGTGAGCTTAATCTGCTGCAAGAAAGTCATGCGCAGGATGCTGATGTTGATGCTGCTGCAGACGGTAAAAGCGGTAAAGGCGGTAAAGGTGATAAAGACAATAAAGGAAGCTCGGTGGCGTCTGCTAATGGAGTTGGTGAGGCTAAGGGTAACAGTGCCATTCGTTTCCCGCGTCTCAAAGAAGAGATTCCTTCGATTGCTGCTCAGAGCCTGCCTATTGTGATTCCTCCTGAGGCACGTGCTGTGGTCGATGCCCTGTCTTTATGTGAAGCCGCGTTACGCATCTTGCAAGGTCAGCAACAAATGCTCGGTTTGCAAGTAGAGCTGTATTTGGCTCAAGAGCACTATGCTCTGACCCAAGTAGGATTAGATGCCGCCTTAGAGGATGACCGCAACAAAAAGCGTCAGCTCAAAGAGGTGATGCTAGAAGAAGAGGATGCCGATGAGGAAAGCGTGGAGCATACGCTGCAAGAACTAGCTGCTAGCCCAGAGCTGACTAAAGCCCGTGAGCGTTGCTCGCAGGCCCATCAGCGCCTCATCGCCGCTGAGGCACAAATCGAGGTTATGCATGAGGTTATGGATAGCATCGATATCAAGCCTCTAAAGTGGCTGCAAGCCCGCGTTAAAGCTTCAAAGGATGCGGAAAATAACGCTGCTGTAGCGGCCGCAGCAGCCTCCGCAGCCGCAGCAGCCACCGCAGTAAACAAGCAAAACCGCAAGCCTAAGATTACTGAGTTGCCTATTCCTGAGGAGGTTAAACCTCTGATGGAGGAAATTGCGCTGATGTCGAAGTTGTTGCGTGAGTTGCACTTAGAGTGGGGTAAACGTCGTATTGAGTTTGATCGCAAGGTTATGGAGCTTAACGATGCTCGTTCACAACTGCGTCGTATTGCACGAGAGTTAGAGCAAGCTCGCTTTACGCAGCGTCATACCGAAGCTGAGGAGCAGATTTCTGAGACTAAGTGGCGCTGGGAACAGGAGCGCAATCGCTTGGTCAATGAGCTTGCCACTGCGTACTATCAGCAGTTCTATCAGGCACTCAAGCACCCAACTCGCCCTCGCCAAGCCGAGGCTGTGGCTGCTGCTTACGCTAAAGCCCACGCCAAATCAACTTATGCTGATGTGCCAACTGATGATGACATCGCAGCCCATGCTGCAGATGCTGTGATTGCCGCCTTAAATGAGGTAAAAGAGCAGCACTTAGAGAACATGGCACAGCAAGAGGCCGAGCGTGTTGCCAAAGAGCAGGCTCAAGCGGCTGCCGCTGAAGCGGCCGTGGCCGCAGCCGAAGCTGCAGCTGCTACAGCCGCCGCCCTTGCCTCAGGTGAGCACAGTAATGAAGAGATTGCAGCAATGCAAGCTTCTACTGCCAGCCAAGAGGAGATTGAGGCTGCTATGGTCGCTAACACCAGCGTCAACCTCTTAAGCTTTGAAGAGCAGATGCGCAAACTGATCTTCCAGCATGCCTCTAAGCTTGCTCCATGTGCGCTGATGATCGATAACTATGATGCGGCTTTAACTAGTATCGATGACTGCCCAGAGCTCAAAGAGCCTCTTGAGCAGCTGCTTGCGGAGATGGTGACGGCTATCAGAGCCAACCAGAGCCTCTTTAGCCACATCTTCTTTATGGGCAGCACTGACTTCTCTAGTAACCGTGCGTTTGTGGGCTTTGATCGTTTAGTCGATATCAGTGCGGTCAACAATTTAGCTACGGTGGTGGGTTTAACCGAAGAAGAGCTACGTGATAACTACGATATTGAGCTGATCTCCACGGCCGCTCGTATTGAGTACTTTAGACGTATTGAGTTAGGTAATGCCGAGTACACCTACACTGTCGATGACCTCATCGAAGAGATGAAAGAACACTACGGCAACTACCGTTTTGCGCAGCACAGCCCTTACACGCTCTTCCGTACTCGCGAGGTCATGCATTTCTTGCAAGACTTTGAAGAGCAGCATTACTTTAAGCACTACCTCTAAGCCGCGCTCGGTGCATGGTGATAACGATCATGCACCACGCACCGGCCTTTGTACCGGCTTGTGCACATGCCTATGCTAAAGCGGGGTTGGGCGGCTGAGCTCAGGCTCAGGCGCAAGCTCAAGCTCTGGCCTGAGCTTAGGAGCTGAGGAGGCCGTCATATTTGTTGGTGCGCGGCTCACTAAAGGCTACTTCGTAGGCAAAAATGTTACAGAAGGCCTTATGGAACTTCAAAACGCGTGCAGCTAAAGCAGCATCATCGTTGTTAGTGGCATAGAGGTCAAAGATCTGTTGCATCGGCTCACGCACATCGTGCAGTTCCTTTAGCACACGCATATGCTGCTTGATGAGGTCTGGTTCAAAAGGATTGTTAAAGTACAAATCCTTTTTCATGGCCCGTATCGCCTCGTCATAGCTTAAGATGCCCACTCCGCCGCTTTTGACAAAACGTCTGAATGGGGGGGAGATGATGTTGTTGATGTCCCCATTGTGGCTCGCACTGATGCCTGTATCAACGCACACTAAAGTAAATGGATAAGCCTGACTTAGTTGCACCTCATAGTCAGGTTCGGTAAAGCACAAGCCATAAATAGAGCGTAAAAGATTATTGCAGCCCTTAGTCACAAGACGCATGATCTCTTTGCGCTTTGCTTTCTCAAGGGCCGGATCAATGAGATAAGAAGTGTGCAAACAGACTTCTCGCATGTTATCTAAGATAACGTGCGGCTGTCCTTGGCGAAGATTGTTTTCAGCCTCCGTAAGAAAGCCCTCTAGGTAGCGCTTCTTAAGCGTGAGGCGTTCATCAGAGTTGCCCATATACAACAAAGATTCTTAGCTAAGGGATTAAATTGTGGTGCAGATGCCGCATACACTGCGGCCATAACAAACAAGGCTAAATCAGATCACGGCGCTAATTCTGACTAGCCTTGATATTAAAGTCCTATATCTATCTCAACATGATAGGTCAAAGCGATCCGCATGAAAAGGCGGAATTTCTGTTTGTTTTTTGAGGGAAAGTCTTGGTGTGCGCTGCAATAGGTGAAAATATTGTGAAAGTTTAGAAGAATATTGTTGATAAGATAAAGGGCGTCCAAGGCGCTGCTTTTAGGTGCAATATCGACTAATGTGGTCATCTAGCGGCGACTTAGAGGAACTATGGCGGTGGTAGTTAGGCTTTAGGGGTGTTATCAACAAGTGAAAAATAGTTGCAGCTATAGCAAAGTCTTGTTTTAAAGCTGTGAATAGCAAGCAATCCAAATTTCGTTCACGTGCACGCTTTACCAACTACGTCATTTAGCTCAACATGTCTTCTCAACCACATTTGCCGAGAAGAGCACGATCCCACGCTCCTGTGCCCTCATGCCCTCATGCCCTCATGCTCCCATGCTCCAATGAGCCCAAGAGCCCATGAACCCATGTGCATTTCCACGCCTTTGTAGTGTGCCTGATGTGCATGACGTCCATGGAGTCCATAGTGGCCATAGCGGTCATAGTGCCCTAGTGCTCACTCCAATAAGTTTTGGTACCCACAATTTTAACCTCACGCAGCCATTTGGGAAGTTATGTAGCCACCACGATGCTTGCGTGTGGGTACTTATTACGCTTAGGCATACGTAAAGCTAAAACCTCCTTCAAGCGAAGCAGCATTTACTGCTTGAGCTCTTCTGTTAAAGCCTTAGCCCTCTTGTTCTGCTCATAGAGACGTTTTCGTATTTGTTATGGCTCCGCATACTACACGAAACCATGAGTGTAACAAGCCATCAAGACAGGTCAAAATTTATTGGATTAGGCACTAGTTAATATGGCGTATAAGCTGTGCGTAGTGAGGGTAAGAAAGGTAGGACTGCATTTGGCGTTTCGCACCTTAAAAAATGAGGGGAAAATAGTGGGCAAAAGTTGAGTTTGGGCTCAAGGTGTGAGCTCTGATGCCACTTTGCACAAAGAGGCGTGCTATTATTGAGACGTTGAGTGCTGCTGTCGGCACAGCTAGGGGCTGTGTAGCATTTGTCAGATCTAGCAGATGCCTTGCCGCTGTTGAGCTTAAAGTGAGCTTGTTAAGTTCTCTATTAAGCTCACTATGTCACTATGACCCCTAATTCACGCTTGTGTGTGGCATTAACTTTTGGGACGAGCTAAAGGAGCTTAAATTGAGAAAGTTTAAGAAGATTATGGTGATCATTGAGCCAAAGCAGATGCGCCAAGTGGCTTTAGAGCGCGCTATGGCTTTAGCTCGTGCTAGTGGTCGCGGTGTCCGCCACATCATTGCGGTGATGCCTGTGACTGATATGTCTCGCGACTTAACCTCTATGTTGTCGGTAGAAAAAGAAGATGACATGAAGGAGTCCATTGTCGCCAAGAACCAAAAGTGGCTGCAAAACTATTTGGCTATCCATGCTATGGGCTTTGATGTTGAAGCTCGTGTCATCTGGTCAAAGAATGTCGGCAAAGACATTACCCATATGGCTCACCAAGAGGGCGTCGATCTCTTAATTAAGGCCCACGAAGTCCACGGTATGTTAGATTCCGTGCTCTTTACCCCATTAGATTGGCAGCTTTTACGTCACTCCCCTGTACCAGTCTTAATCGCTAAAGACCATATCTGGCACCCAACCGGCATTATCGCCATTGCTTTAGACCTCTCTGATCCTGAGGATATGCAGCTGCGTATGCTTAATGTGCGCTTATTGCGTGAAGCCCAAGAGCTCTCGCGCATCATGCACTGTGAGATCCACATCCTCAACGCCATTCCTCCTCTGCTGCCTCCTGCAACCATTGATCTGCCAGGCTTTACCCCTGACCTCTTAGGCGATGCTGCTCTCAAAGAAGGCTGCAAGGCTGTACTGTCCTTTGCGGCCCGCCACAAGATTCCTGCTGACTTCTGCCACATTCGTGAGGGTCAACCTGATGAGGTTATTCCAACACTGTGCGCCGAGCTCAAGCCTACTGCTCTGTTTATTGGTACATCAGCTCGTAAGGGCTTAGCTGTAGCCTTAGTTGGTAACATCTGCGAGCGTGTGGTCGATGACCTCGACTGCGATGTTGCTGTGATTACTCCAAAGGCTGTGATTGAGCGTGTGCCAATGGCAGCTGAGAGCGTGGTCGCCGCCAAGTAAAAGCCACAGACACCTCTCTCCAAATCTCATCGTTCCCAATCTCCGCAGCAGTCTGAAAATCGTAGCGGCTGTAGCGGAGAGGGGCTTGCTTGCAGCACCTTTCTCGCGCCTCCTAATATCCATCTGCTCCCATTTAGTAAGAGCTGCTACAGCGCTTTTTTACGCCGTTTTTTCTTATTTTGTTGTGGTGGAATAGCGTTGCTTTTAGCATCTCATGCCTGATACACTGAGTGCCCATTTGACCAAGCTCAAGCTCTGGTTCGAGCTCAAGCTCAAGCTGATGCTGTGCTTTGGGCTTATGTCTTTGTTTTGTTTGTTTGTTGGCGCTGCGTGCTATTGCTATTTATTGGCGGGCACGCGAGGTCGCAAGGTGGAGAGCAATACCGTGCGTGATGATCAGGATTTGTCGAAAAAGGCTGATGACTATGGGCGTAAGGTGAGCCCTTATTTCAACATCGAGAATAAAGAGGAAAAGTACCAAGCTGACAAACTCTTTAAACGCCTTCGTCGTAAGGTCGGCCACGCTATTGGCGATTACGGCATGATCGAAGCCAATGACAAGATCATGGTCTGTATCTCTGGTGGTAAAGACTCCTATGCCATGCTCGATTTCCTTTTATCGATCAAGCGCTCGGCTCCAATTCCTTTTACCTTAGTGCCAGTGCACATTGATCCAGGCTTTCCAGGTACCCCTGAGGGCGTGGTCAAGCGCCACTTAGATCGTGTTGGCCTTGATTACCTGATTTTAAAGCGCCCTGTTTACGAGATCTCTAAGGCCAAGGTAGGCCCAGATCAGCGTTTGTGCTCGATCTGCTCGCGTATGCGCCGTGGCTTTTTGTACTCCACTGCCCGTGAGATCGGTGCTAACAAGCTTGCTTTAGGTCACCACCGTGATGATATCTTGGCTACTTTCTTCTTAAACCTGTTCTATTCGGGCATTATGAAGACCATGCCACCAATCCTGCGCACTGATACCGATGATTTAACGGTGATTCGTCCGTTAGCTTATTGCCGTGAGCGTGATCTCACGACCTTAGCTAAGCTCAAGCAGTACGAGCTCTTACCAAAGGGCTTATGTGGCTATGGTGAAAACGAAGAGCGTGCCGCCATGCTGCGTATGATCAAGCAGTGGGAGAAAGAAAATCCAAAGCGTCCAGACATCATCTTCAAAGCCCTGAAGAATGTGGTGCCATCCCATCTCTTAGATCGCAACCTCTTTGATTTCACCAAGATCTCTGACGGCCCGCGCGTCAAGTAAGGTAAGATAGCTAGACAGCAGGTAAGTAAGCAAGCAAACTGGCTAGCTAGCTAGCAAAAGGCCTGTGGCCAATACCTTAGGCCCCAAGGTGGTACGCCTTGGATATCTCTGGGCAGCTCTTGGCAGCCCAGGTTAGTCTAGGCAGCCTTGGTGAGATTCGTGTTGTTTGGTAGTGGGTGAGTTTCATGAGCGATGATTTGTTGTCGCAGCTTAATGCTGAGCAAAAAGAAGCAGTGGAGCGCACTGAGGGCTATGTGTGTCTGCATGCTGGCGCTGGTACTGGTAAAACCCGTACCCTCACCTACCGCTATGCTTACTTAGTGCGTGATTACGGTATCTCGCCACGCGCCATCTGGTGTGTGACTTTTACTAACAAAGCTGCTGACGAGATGAAGCGCCGCGTCAATTTTCTCTGTGGCGCGGCTGTGGGCAACCCTTTTATAACCACTTTCCACAGCTTCTGTGCAACCTTTTTGCGCGAAGAAATCTCAGCAGTTGGCTGGCCAAGCACCTTTCTCATCAGTGATGTTAGCGACGTCAAAGAACTCTTACGCCCGCTCTACAAAGAGCTGGAGATTGATGGTAAGGAGTTCCCGCTCAATAAGGCTTGGGCTTTTATTGATGGCTTTAAAGAGAGCGAGGACTATGTGCCTGCCTTAATCGGCCCTGATAGCTCTGAGATTCTGCGCCGCGTAGAAGAGGCCACTGAGGCACAACATAAGCTCTTCTGGCGATATCTCTTTGCTCAGCGCTCGATTTACACCTTAGATTTCGATGACTTGATCTTGTTGACGCTGCACATCCTCAGGCACTTCAAAGATATACGTGAGAAGTGGCAGCGCCGCTTTGAGTACATCTTAGTTGATGAGTTCCAAGACATCGATCGCGACCAATATGCGTTAGTTGATCTGCTTGCTGCTGGTAACAACAACCTCTTTGTGGTGGGCGATCCCGATCAAACCATTTACTCGTTCCGTGGGGCACGGGTGGAGTACTTCAACAACTTTGTTGAAGACCACAGCCCTAACGCGCAGCGTCTGTTTTTGACCCAAAACTATCGCTCGACGCAGCAAATCCTCACGGCCTCGTATAGCCTTATCAGTTACAACCAAGACGAGGAACGTCGCCCATTACAGGCCATGCGCCAAGACATCACTCCCGAGATGATGATCAGCGTTAAAGACCCAGCTCGGCGCCGTAAGATGCCGCTCAATGCCCAGGTGCAAAACACAATTAACGAGCGCTCCTACTACCACGACTTGCTGCCAGTTTTGGGCGAGTACATCAGTGTCGATCCTGATCCTATGGTTGATCAAAGCACTGCTGGAGATGTAACTGTAACGGCCACATCCTCACCTACCATGACTCCGCCAGTAACTATAGCGGCAAATGTATCTGCGGTAGCCGACACTGAGGGAGTAGTCTCAGGGGTGGGGATGCAACGATTGTTGCCGGTGATGGTTCACGCCCCTAATGTTTATGCTGAGGCTGATTATGTGGCCGATAGCATCAACCGCATTCGTGCCATAGAGCCAAAAGCTTCGATTGCTGTGCTCTACCGCGCCCATTACCTGTCGCTCAACATCGAAAATGCTCTGCTTGCCAACCACATTCCGTACAACGTGGTAGGCGAGGTGCGCTTTTTTGATCGCCGCGAGATTCGCGATGTCTTGGCGTATATGCGTTTGCGCATCAACCTCAACGATGATATGGCACTGCGTCGCGTGATCAACGTGCCACGCCGACAGTTTGGCCCAAAGCGCATGGAGTATTTAGAGCGCTTGGCTAGGAAGTCACAGCAGTCGCTGTTTGTCACCCTCCAAAACAACCGCAACGATGAGTTTTTGTTTAAGAGCACCAGTGTCGGTCAGTTTGTCGATGTGATGGCCAAGCTCAGTGCTGAGCCTTTTCATGATCCAAGCTATGACTTTGAGCTCTTGTTGTCTCAAAGTGGCTATGAAGAGGATCTCAAGCGCAATGGCGAGGATGAGCGTGTCGATAATATCCGCTCCCTCAAAGGCTATGTACATGAGTTTGCTAAGAGCCAAGAAGAGACGGTAAATCTCGCTGATTTCGTCAACAACGTGAGTCTGCTTACCAGTGCTGATGAAGATCTCAGTCTTAAAGACACCACGGTGCGCTTGATGACTGTGCATAACGCCAAGGGTTTAGAGTTTGATTACGTTTTTGTGGTCAGTGTCAATGAAGCAGTCTTTCCATCCAAAAAGTCCATCAACGAGCAGCATGTAGAAGAAGAGCGCCGCTTGATGTATGTGGCCATGACACGCGCCAAAAAGCAGCTCTTTATGTCAGAAGCAGGTGGTCTGCAAGAGCATCAAAACTCACAAAGCAATGGTGCCAAGCTGCCACGTTTACCATCGCGCTTTCTCCACGAACTGCCACCTGAGCAGTATCTCGAAGTCGGTCATAGCTTAGCTGAAGAGGAGCTGCGTGCCGCAGAGCGTGCCGCCGCTGCATTAGGACTTAAAGGTGGTTATGCTAGGGTTGCTGCAGCAGATGCCGAAGCTGCTAAAAGCATTAGTTCAAGCGGCATTCAGGTAGGCGATAGGGTCTTTCACCGCATTTTTAGTGAGGGTACAGTACGCGAGATTAGGCTCAACTCAGGGGAGATTGTGGTGTTCTTTGATAAGCTCAACCGCGAGCGCACCCTCAGCAATGTCGATGCTTTGCAAAAGATCGGCGGTAGCAGCACTGCAATGCTTAACCCAGCCACTCCACAACAAGAAGCTGCGGCGTTGGATGACAATAGCTCTGCCCTCAAGGTCAACGACCACGTAAGCCATAAGGCTTTTGGTACTGGTGTGGTGCGCGAGATCTTGTCTGCAACAGAGGCGGTAGTGTTTTTTGAGAAGCTTGGTCGTGAGCGCACCCTTAGCATCAATGCGATTGAAAAGCTTGCGGCATCTGCTCCATCACAAGCTCAAGCGCCAGCCCCAGCTTCAGCTCAAGCTCCAGCCCCAGCTTCAGCCCAAGCACCAGTGACAGTCTCAACAGCGCCCGCACCAGCACCTGTACATGTATATTCATATGCTCCTGTACCAGAGCCTGTTACGGCGCCCGTACCACCTACCATCGGTAGCGCATGGTCAGTGCCACCTCGTATGACAGATCTGGTAGCCACAGCTCCTGTGAGTGCGTCTCCAGTCTCACAGCCTGTACTAACTACAGCTAATGCTACAGCTACAGATGCTGCTACCGCTGCTGTTGCTACTGATATTACGGCTCCCGCTCCTACGGCCGAGGTAGTAGTGAAGCCCTTAGAACCGGCTCCACAAAAGACTTGGGACGAGCTTATGCAAGAGCTATCAAAAGCCTTTAATGAGGACTTCGGGCATAAGAGAAGCGACGACTAAGATGCTGCACTGCCATGAGACGGAGGCTTTTCACCGCCATGGCTGTGCCATATAATCGCCATAGCTGCTTTTAAGGAGGCTTTAGCCCCGCAAAGCACATCCTTCTTTTCTTGCCATCTTGCTGCCACTGACAAGACCTTGCTTCCTAAGTGTAGGCTTTGTCTCTGATGATATAGTGGCTCACAGCATTTAGCTGCTGTAGCTGTAGTCGCAGTAGGGTTGTAGCTCTCATCTTTTCTCCTCAACATCTTCAGGTGCTTGCACTTGGGCTGCTGAAGTCCCCTTTCTGTGCCTGCTTGTTCATGGTTGCTTGCTGTGCCACTGTATGCCAGATGTTGGTATGCATGCATAAGTGGCGAGTTTGTGTTTAGTTTTTTTGAGGCGGGCAAAGCTAGAGCCTGCCTTTTGAGGTGTGTGCCTTATGAGACTGTCTGCTTTGTCTTCCGCCGTCATTGCTGTGGTGTGTGCAGTGAGCTTTAGTGCTTGTGCTACTGCTCCTTTAGAGGAGAGCGCAGCTCCTGCAGCTCCAGCTGCTAATAGCGCTGCTACCACTACAGCCGATCAAGGAGCATTACAAATGCGTACCATTACGATTTCTTGGGGCGATGAGCAAATCCAAGCAACCTTAGACGACCACCCAGCTACCCGTGACCTCTTATCCCGTCTGCCTATGACCGTTGAGCTCAACGATTTTGGTGGTGGTGCCGAGCGTATTTTCTATCCAGAGCCTGAGCTTGATTTAACTGGCGTGCGTCGTGGTGCGGTCGCTCCTGCTGGCAGTATCTGCATCTACGTCCCATGGGGCAATGTCGCTATCTTCTTAAAGGACGGTCAAGCCTCGCGTGACTTAGTAAGCTTAGGCCGTATCGATGCTGACGCGGTAGAAAAGCTCAAGGCAATGAAGACCCCAACTGAGGTCACCATCAGCAAATAGAGAACTTCTACAAATCAAGCTCTATGGCTTGTTTGTCTCATTTGTTGGTTCCTGATGGGAACCGGCCGACTGTCTA
>CALXYZ010000037.1 GCA_944393075.1 uncultured Anaerobiospirillum sp.
GCTCAGCAGCATGATGTTGTGCAGCAGGAGTTTCTGCCGCTGCTGTGCTTTATCGGTCAGGATCTGACCTACGAGCTCATTGAGCATGTGCTCTTTGATAAGCCACTGCGCTCACCGCTGTTAGAGACTGATGCGACCGAGCTGCGCGCTGCGTTTGCAGCAGACAGCGTGATTGCCGACCATGCTAACCGCGTATCTAACGCTTACTCGGTGTTCCTCAACAGTACCAGTTTCCATCACCAGCTGCTGATGATTCAATCAGCCAAGAAAGGGCTTCCTGCCCAGCCGATTTTGGAGCAGTGCAAAGAGCTGCGCGATAAGGTGTGGGGCAGAACTAGTGCGCTGTAGCTAGCTCTAGCAAGCGTTAGCAAGCTTTAGTAGCGCATGGCTGATTGGTTTGGTTGTCTGGGGGCAGGCTCTGTCTAATTTTGTCTGCAAAGATCCGCTCGCAATCGGCTAGCCGCTTGGGCTTTGGCATGTCCTCATAACAATACAGCCCCAAAGGCGACGGCACGGCCGCATATTTGGGGCTGCTAACCGGTGTTAGCCGGTGAGGTGCAGCTTTTAGCCTTAAGCTAAGGCTTCTGCTGCGTCTTTTGCCGCTTTTGGGGCATCAACATCGAGCGCAATAGCCAGCTAGCGCTAAAGCTAGCTAGCGTGCGTGGGTGCTGGTGTTAGTAGCACTGCATCTCGCACTCGGTGTTCTCAAAGTTGAGGTTCTTGAGGTCTTCTGTTTTGATGAAGAAGTAGATTGAACCTGCATCGCCAATGCACAGTGAGTATTTGTTATTCTCCTCATCGAAGTAGGAGCTTAAGGTGAACAGGAGCTGCTTATCATCAGAGGTGACGCAAGGATTTTGGATGTAAACACCATAGCCTAAGAGCTGGGTGTGATCATCGAAGACGTTACGGTTCAGGCTTTCGAGTTCGGCGGCATAATCGTCATAGTTCTCAATGAGATCGTCCATTTGCTCTTTGGTAAGCACGGTGCCATCTGCAGTCTTGAGCTCATTTTCGTAATCTTGGGCTTCAATCCATGATATATATGAGCGCTCGCTAGACACTGCTAAGTAGTACAGAGGAATGGTGGCAAACTCGTACTGCTCTTCATCCTTGGCTTTGCAGGCGTCTGGGTTTTCTGTCTCTACTAAGGAGTCGACATCCTCAAAGTACACGACCTTGTTGGCAAATGGGTCGTCGAAGTCAAAGTACTGGCCGCAGCTAAAGAAGCTCAGAATGCCGTGATCTGGTAAGGACTCAGCACACTTAAAGTTCTTGATGTCGGCGAGGTTGATCTGGGCACAGAACACTAGAGCGCGATCATAGGTCTCACCTTTCTCGTTAGTTGCAGGGCTAGTTGGCCAGACAAAGTTTGGTGGAAGAAGAGGATTGCCACCTATGTGTGAAGTTGGTGGCAACAATGTTGTGATATCTGGATCGATATCCTTGACCTTAGCAGGTGTAACCCACTCAAAGTTCAAACACGGTTTTACCATCTTCGCCAGCAGGTTCATTACAATCCTCCTTAGAGCTACAGAGCAGAGCAACAACTATATGTGTATATCTGTAGTAGCCTTCCTCAAAAAATCGCGAGGCAAAATTCAGCCTCAACTCAGCAACATCACAACCAAAAAGAAGAAAAAAAGAAGCTTACTTAGAGCTTATGCGGCCAGCATTACCTGCATTAGCGTGGTAGTGCTAAGTCCGCGGTATGAACTCTGTAAGAAAAAACTGCTCAATGGGCATGTGGCCAAACGGCCTTAGACAGCTGCTCAATCTTAGCAACAATAAATTGATCATGCTCGGTCATCAGCGTGGCGAATGTCGCAAAAACAACGAAAGATCCCTTGTTAATCTGCACAAATGTGCCCTAGCGCTCGTTTTCTGACTTACAGTGCGAGTTTTTTTCTGTGGAAAACGTGTTCGCACGCCTGTTTGCCTGTGTGTAACAGCAACGTGACTTACGATCATTGCGATCATTGCGATCACCCACAAGAACAGGGCGTGCGAGATCTTAGTTAAGTGCGTTTTGGTCTTTCTTTTACCTTGGCACTAGATGAGCAAGCCTAGGAGCCACTTGCACAAAATGACCAAGTAGACAAAGACACAGATCGACAAGATGGTTAAAACGGCAGAGAGTCCTCTACGATCTCTGGAGTTGTAACGGCTGTTTCGATTGTATTCGTCTCTGTAGACAAGAGCGATTGATAAGAGCTGATTCCCGAGGTACTGCTTGAGCTGGTGCCAACGTTGCTGTTGCTGTTGCAGAGGCTGCTGCTGGCACCAGTTATTGAGTTTGGGGCGGAGCTCTCAATTCCTAGAGCTGCGGCGGCTTGACCTGTGTAAGTGCTTGCCACCTTATTTAGTTCACCAAAGCTGCCACCACCACTAAGGGCATTCATGCTACTAGTGCAACTGCATCTGGCGGCATTGTTGGTGCTGCTAGCAGTGGTCGTGTTGGTACTGCTGTTGGACAAAAGAGTAGAGCTTGAAGCTATTGATCCCATAGCTTGAGCTGGAACTTGAGTTGGAGCTTGATCTTGAGCTGGGACTTGAGCTGGGACTTGAGCTGTATCATTAGGCCCATGTGAGGTTGAGTAGCCACCGTCGTTTAGGTTGAAGCCGTTTTGGTTTAACTCATGGCTTAGGGCTGAGTATAGAGTGTGGATCTCTTCTGCCTTAAAAGACAGACCCTTGTTCATGTGGTGATGATCTGGTGACCACTCGCGGATGTCATAGCAAGGAGCTAAGTTGTTCCACGCTACGACATTGAGCTCACGTGCCCAGCCTGAGTGGTTGTTCTGCTTGAGCACAGCAATATGGCGCACAATGGTGAACTTAAAGTCATCACCACCATTTTGATTACGGTTATAGCGATTGTTTCTATAGCCGCCACCACCGTCACCGTAGTAGCGATTGCGGTTTTGGTACTGGCCGTTGTTGCCGTCGTTATCGTAGCGTGAGTAAGGTGCAGCCCCTTGATTAAAGCCACCACCAACATTGTTTGGCCCTGGGGTAAAGCTTGTATATCCATAGTTTGGAGCAGTGCCATTAGGTGCGAATTGAGCGGTTTGCGGAGCTTGGGTTGCAGGCGGAACTTGCTGAACTTGACCTGCGCCGGTCGAATATGAAGATGAGTAAGGCATATGGGATTCCTAGGGTGAGAGGGTGAAGAAGATGAGTTGAGAGGACACCTGCTTGTCTTAAGGTCAGGTGGAAGAGTGAACGTTGGTGGTTGATGGTTGATGGTTGATGGTTGATGGTTGATACAGCTATTGCTTTGGTGGTGGTATGTGTCTATGAGTTAAGAGGGGAAAGAAAGGCGAGAAAACAGGTAGGTCGGAAGGTCTTAGGTGAACCTTGCGTGATTGCGCTACTGCTCTAGCTAGGACAACTACAGAACGAGCCTAAGTCTCAGTAGTTTCAAGACTTGTCGTTGTTGTTGCTGTCTATGGTGTCCATTATTCTCCACAAAACTTAAGTTAAACTTAGGACGCGTAAAATCTTACAAATTTTTTGGTAGCGATAAATATGGCCTTTTGTGGGGCCGTTGTGGTGTGTGTAGTGCTGCAAGTTTACCTGTGGTTTTGGTGACTGTGGTGGATTTATGGTGCGGCTTTTGGTCTATGATTGATGTCCTTTTGTGTGTTAATGTCGTCGTGCAGCAAAGTGAGTTCGTGAGGGCATGAGGTTATGGGGGCGTGTGGCTGTTGGGCCACTTGGCCGTGGTGTGTGGGTAAGCTGGTTATTAGTGAGTGTATGAGCCAATTGCAGGTGGCTTTTGCCAGTAATGGCGCAAGGCTAAAAGCCTGTATCTGTGGGCACGGGCACATGTTTCCATAACCATGGTAGTGTGCACATTTTGATCACCTATATATGTATCTTGTGTCTAATAAAGAGTATAGTTATAACGGCGCATACCGTTTGTGTGAGCTACATCTGCACCACCGTTTTGCATCTTCATCTTGCTGCAAGCATCTGTGGTGCCGTCAAACCTGTGCCGAATATTCTATACCTAAGTCTTTGCGTGAGGGCTTCATGCTCGTCGTGTTGTGCCTGTCGTATAGGGATGAGCTTTTGTGGCAGTTACGGTGGAGGTTTGGTTAGGAGCGGGCGCTGTCAGTACATCTTTTTTGGAAGGAGTAGTGTATGTACCCTAAAGTGGTGCAAATAGACGGATCGATAGAGTTGGTGCAAAACTCTGGCGTGCAATTCGTCGATTTAGATGCCATGGTCGAGTGGAAAAGCAAAGATCGACTCAGTAAAATTAGAGCCAATGAGACTGGCTATTTCATGCGCTATGCCTCTTCTGCCGGCAGTTCTAAGGAAGAGCCTTTAGTTCGTCTCGTGCCTAAAATCTCTGATGAGATTACCTACGTCAACCCTCTCAACGGCCGTGCAGTCGATACTAGCAACGCCACCATCACCGAATCGTTAGCTGACTCCTTAACTCTCTACAACGGTGTGTGGTTCCCAATCCCATACATCCCTGAGCACCTTTCTGAGAACCAATACGGCCCTA
Organism: uncultured Anaerobiospirillum sp.; assembly: GCA_944393075.1. Lineage (GTDB taxonomy): Bacteria > Pseudomonadota > Gammaproteobacteria > Enterobacterales > Succinivibrionaceae > Anaerobiospirillum. The sequence goes on from CALXYZ010000037.1 coordinate 4,523, forward strand.
TCAACTGGGTTCGCGCTCGCGTCGTTAAGGTTACTGATCCTGAGGCTATCTCCCAATGGCAGATTGAGCACGGCGAAAAGGCTAAAGAAAGCCCTGATGCTGTGGATTACCATGAGGATGGTGTGAGCCCAGCGCCTGTTCCTGTTGCTGATGGTTCTGGCGCTGGCGCTGGTGTTGCTGGTGCTGCTGGTGCTGCTTCAGCGCCAAGCAAGCCAGGCCGTGAGGAGCGCACTTACTACCGTGTGGTGCTCGCTTTCGATACCCAGACCCAAGATAACAACGATATGTCGGGCTACTTTGCTCCTACTGATCGTGACGTCGAGTCTGGTGTGCGTTTCTTCTTTGCTTATACCGCAGATCGCTGCCACCCATTCTTAAAGCCTGTTGGCAGTGGCCTCCCTTGGGTGCGTGAGTGGGCGGAGTCCGTGTTCAAGGACTTGTACAAGGAGCGTCTGCGTCCAAAGGCTCTGGAAGAAGAGATTAATGAGCTTGTGGATCAGCACTGCCATGAGGCTCATTATCTCAACATGCTCGCTTTCTTAGGTGAGCTCGTAAACCCTCAACCAGTGCACTTCATCGCCAACCAAAATCACACCCGTTTGATGGGCGTCTCGAACGTGATCGATGTCAGCTTGATTTTGGATATCGGCAATTCGCGCTCCTGCGGCATTATGGTGGAAGACCACCCTAGTGTGGTGCGCAGTGATGATAACTTCAAGAACACTTACTGCTTAAAGCTGCGTGATCTCAATTCCCCTGAGATTGTGTACGACGAGCCTTTCGCTAGCCGCATTGAGTTCTCTAAGCCAAACTTCGATTACAACAATCGCTCAGCTCGCTCCGGTCGCCCTGATGCCTTTAATTGGCCATCGATGGTACGTGTCGGTACGGAGGCTAGCAACCTTGCTGACCATCTTGAGGGCAATGAGGGTAATACTGGCCTGATTTCGCCTAAGCGTTACCTGTGGAGTACTGATCGTCTCACCGGTGATCAGTGGATCTTCAACAGCTTCTCCTACCTCATTGATAGCCCTGCTATACAAAAGAAGCAAAAGGGTAGATCTTCGCGTGCCTTCTTAAACACCATCGGTTCATACTTCAACACTGATGGTAAGGCCTACTTTGCCTTAGATGCTGACGACACGGTGTACGACAATCTAGAGTCGTACTACTCCTACCGTTCAACCATGACCTTCATGTTAATTGAGATCATCTTGCAAGCCATGGTGCAGATGAACTCGGTAGGTCAGCGTGCTAACTGCAACTCGCGTCAGTCGCCACGCCGCTTAAAGGCCATTATTCTCACCACGCCGCCATCGATGCCGCCTGAGGAAAAGGAGCTGTACCGCGCCTGCATTTACGAGGCTATTGGTATCTTGTGGAAGGCTTTAGGCTTCGACACCAGCTCGCCTCGTGAGTTCAAGTTTGGTGAGGAAGATAGCAACATCGTGCCTCCTGTACCAGAGGTCAAGATGGACTGGAATGAGGCTGAGGCAGGTCAGGTGGTTTACATCTACAATGAGAGCCAAAAGACCTTCCAAGGCGACATCAAGGCCTTTATCAGCAATCTGCGCCGCCCAATGATGCCACAGCGTTTAGCAGAGCATTTAGTGGACTCGGATCAATCACCTCTGCTTTCGGCTCGTATTGCTTCTTTGGATATTGGTGGTGGTACCACAGATCTGGTGATCAAAGACTACACATTTAAGCGTGATGAGGCCCCATACAGTGAGAATCTGATTCCTCACGAGATCTTAAAGGACGGTGTCAAGATCGCTGGTGACGACATCATTCACAACATCATCAAGTCTTGTATCATCACACGTTTGGCCTTCACCTTAGTGAAGTCCGATCCAAAGCTTGGTCGCAGCTACAAGAGCGTGCTACAGAAGCTTGTTGGTGACGACAATGTCGGTAACGTCCGCACCGAGCGTCTGCGTTCGTGCTTCACGCAGCAGATCTTGGTCAAGATCGCCTACAAGATCCTCTTCCATATGGAGCATTTGGATCCATATGCCACCAGCTGCAAGATCTCTGGTACCGTACGCGACTACATCCTTGATAGAGAGAGAAACGATAGTCTCGATGTCACGGTTAAGCGTCCTGGCCCTATGGCTATGCCTAGCGAGGAAGTGGTCAACTACGTCGATAACATTATTGGCGAGCGTTTACGTGGCTTTAGTATCCTCGACTACAAGCTCAGCTTTGATGTGGCTGCGATCAACCGTGAGTTGATGCAAGGTACGCGCTTTGATATCACGCGTGTGCTCTTCAAGTTTGCTGAGGTGATTACCGCCTTTGACTGCGACTTGCTGATCTTAACCGGTCGTTCCTCGAAGCTGCCTGCAATCCGCTCCTTCTTTATGCAGCGTCTGAATATGCCAGCATCGCGTATCATTCAGATGCACCGTTACCGCTGCGAGGAGTGGTATCCATTCTCCCGTGATGGTGACTACATTGCAGACCCTAAGACCACGGCCTCTGTCGGTGCGTTGCTGTGCTATCTGCGTCTGCAACACGCGAAGTTCCCTAACTTCAGATACTACTCCTACCCTGAAGACACCACGAGCAACGCTCACTACGTCGGTATCATCAATAACCAGAACCGTATCGATGAGGGGGCGGTGCTCTATAAGTACGAGTCAGCTCGTATGGTGGCCCGTAAGAACATCAGCGATGAGGAGGACGAAGAGTCGAACTTTGTTCCTTACAAGCGCGATAGCGATGAGTTTAAGACCACCTTGTCGGTGGAGTTAGGCTACCGCCTGCTTGACGATCCTATGATGGAGGCTACTCCTCTGTTCAAGATTGAGGCTTACAACTCCGTCGATGAGATCAAGCCAATTAAGCAAGCTCAATCTCTAACCTACACCGGTCTGAGCCGTACTGAGGTTGAAGAGTTCTTAGGCAAGCTTGATGAAGAAGTGCAAGCCAAGGTAAGCCCTCGCATCAGAGAGTTACTCACTCGCATCGAAAATGGCGACTTAGGTGGTGTCAATGGCACACCTTCGCTCAGCGCTTACCGTGCTCAGTTAGAGGATGCCCTGCGTCAGCGTGTGACCAACGAGGTGAACGCCTCCTATGTCGAGCCAAAGAAAGGCTTGTTTAGCGGCTTGTTTGGCGGTAAGGACGATGGCGAGGCCGAAAAGCAAGCTCAGATCAGTGCCAAGATTGCCGAGCGCTACCAGAGCGAGGTGGAAGAGCTGTGTGCAGAGTTTGCTAACAATGCCCGTTACGAAGTGGAAAACGAGCTGTGCGAGTGCCTCAACAATGCGATCGAAGATAACGTCAAGTTCCTGCATGACATGCATCAGCGTAAGTTTGATGCCTTAAGACGTCAGCTTGATGTTGATCGTGTGCAGTTTGAGGTCACATTGCGTACCGTCAACCGCAACTCGCCTTATCCTCTGAAGTTCATTAAGGATCAGCTGCAAAGTGCTAAAAATAGAGTGAAGCAGGTGGAGAGCTTCGAGTTGGAGAGCGTGCGCTCAGAAACAGGTGATTACACCAAGTACTTCAAGATGTACCTCAAGACCATTTCTGGAGCCAAGGTCAAATACTTCATGGACAGCGGTACCATCGACCTCAATGGCATTAATCCTAAATACCGTCTCTAACCTCGGTGTGGCCGTATGAGGCGTCAAGTGGCTGCTAGTGCTAGCAGCGCTAGCGCGCGGAAGCGTTAGTAGTGGCGCTAATAGCAGTGCTAGTGGCAGCGGCTGTGGCGTCTCATCCGGCGTGAGGTAGGTGCCTATTTAGGCGATGAATTGAGGTTATGCAGAATTAGGTAAACCATAATGCAGACAAAAGCGCAGAGTTTAATCAATGCCGCTCATGCTTCTTCGTTGGCAAGTTCATGGGCCGTGCGCAACCAAGCTGTGACCGATGACTTAGCTGCTCGTGTCCCTGAGCTTTTAATGGATTTAAGCCGCAGCGAGAACTACTTAGAGTACAGTGCTCTCAACGTTAAGCAGCGTCCTACCATTGGTCTTTTCGGTGCTTCCCAGGCTGGTAAGAGCTATTTAGTGTCGTCGCTCGCCGCTGGCCCTAATGGTAAGCTCACCACCGTGTGGGATGATGCCCCAATCGACTTTATCCGTCACGTCAATCCATCAGGTGGTAACTCTGAGGCCACGGGCTTTGCCACTCGCTTCACCCATGCTGAGGGTAAGTGCCCAGCAAGCTTCCCTGTGGAGCTCAAGGTCTTAACTGAGATGGAGTTGGCGATGATTCTCATCAACTCCTTCTTTGCTGACATCCGTCCTAGCGACGTGAAGATGCCTAGCGATGAGAACTTCTTCCTTGAGCACTTACAAGGTTTAGAGTCTCTTGTCGACACAAAGGCACGCAGCGAGTACAACTCGTATCCACAAGCGATCTTATCGAAGATCAACTCCGGTCTGCCTTTAACTGAGCTTACGAGCCTGCCTTTAGATTTCGATAAGGACACCGAGTCTACCGAGATCTACTTCAACAGCGGCCGTGAGGTCACGGTGGGCGGTGACTCTGAGTGGAACTATGTGCGTCCAGAGCAGGTCATTGAGCTTGCTGACTATGTGAGCTCTAACTCGAATGGTAAGGTTGGTGGATTAGATAGCATGCCTAATGTGTGGCTTAAGCTGCGCGACATGCTGCCATTTATGACCTTAGATGGTCGTATCAAGGCCTTATCTGTCTTCTGGCAGAATCTGCCAATCTTCAATGAGACCTATCGCACCTTAGCCTCCGAGCTCCTCAAGCTCAAGGGCCACGACCACATCTACGCTCCTAAGAGCACTTTTGTCACCGACACGGGTGATGGTGATTTTGTGCAGAACTCTACTGGCACCATCATGCAAATCACCAAGCTCAAGACCATGTTCGATGACAAGAGCACGCTGCCTTGTGCTTTAGTGCGTGAGGGTTCTGAGGTGACGATGGTGGCCTCCACTCGTCCTTTAGAGACAGTAGAGATCAATATCTCGCGTTTGGCCGCCCTGTCGTTAGAGCTGTGCTTCCGTCTCCAAAACTACGAAGTGGCAGGTGGTGATGATTGGGGTCAAGGCTTAGCTACTTTTGATGTGCTCGACTTGCCTGGTGCTCGTTCTCGTGATGAAGTGGCTTTACAAGACACCATCGATGATGGTGCGGAGTGGAAGCCAGGTGGCACCCCAACAGACAACATGAAGATGCGCGGCTCGGAGTTCTTCCGTCGTGGTAAGGTGGCCTATCTTTTCGACCGCTACACCCGTCGCAACGAAATCGAGCAGTTGTTGTTCTGCATCGGTGTGAACAGTCAGCAGGACGTGACCTCGGTGTTAACCATTCTCTCTGATTGGATTGACAAGAACGTCGGTAACACCCCACAAAAGCGTGCTGATCAGACCTTAAACCCACTGACCATCATCTTTACCCGCTACGATGAGGTCTTTAACCGTCAGCTGCGTAATCTGCAGCAAGGTCTGCCTCTTGATATGAATCAAGAGCTCAACATCGCCATCAACCGTATCCAAAAGCAAAACTGGTTTAATGAGTGGACTCCAGGTCGCCCATTTAACAAGGTTCTGCTCGCCCGTAAGCCAAATTTAGGCGATCTTAACCCATGGATCGCCAGTGAAGAGGGTACCAACCGCGAGCTCGGTATCAAGGCCAACAGTGCTGATGATATTGAGAAGATCAAGCTGTCTTTGTTGGCCGTGCCTGAGTTTGCTCGCCACATCGGCAACTTCCCTGAGGTCTTAGAGGCCATGCTCACCATGAACGATGGTGGTGTGCGTAAGATTGCCTCTACCGTGACTTCGGGTGCGATGTCTGACTCCATGCGTGAGTCGATTCGCATCAGCAAGGCTAAGTCCTTGGTCAAAGAGTGTTTCTCCAATCTCTCGCCTTTTGCTACCCGCGATGGTGCTACCAAGATCTTAGAGGCTAAGAGCAAGAGCAAGGAGTTGGGCTTAGGCTTGTTGCAATGCAACAGTATTACCCCTTGCATGGACTTGATTCGTGGCTTATTGGAGTTAGACCAAGAGCGTTTAGAAGTGCTCTATCAAGATGGCTTCTCCACTGGCTCTAACGTTCACCGCTTCGTGCACTTAGTGTGTAAGGAGTACACCGAGAACCTAACGGCTCTTGCTAAGAAGAACCACAAGCGCATCAATGAGGTGGCTGATCTGATTGCTAATGTCTACAGGCAGAGGCTGCCGAGCTTAAAGGAAGATCCAGCCAACAGAAACTACTACTCGATCTGCTATGTGCCATCAGAAGAGCGCTTTAAGACTCCAGAAGAGGTTAAGGACACTGTCCTTGATATCTTAGTGGGCTTCTACGATGAGGTGTATAAGGCCTTTAACTCGCCACAAGTTGGCCTCAAGTCCTATATGATCTCAGCTTTAGAGAAGCAAGAGAACACCAACGAAGCTTTTGCTGAGATCGTGCGCGTGCAGGTACAGTTAATGGAGTTCATCTTAAGTGACTTCAACCTCTACCTCGGTGCTAATCTGTTGCCAAACACCGCCACTGCCGCCTTGCTCAAAGCTGAGAGCGCTAAGACTGTAGCTACCGCCGCAGCTTCCGTCCCAACAGCCAAGGCTGCCGCCGCTCCTGCTGCTAAACCGGCTCCAGCACCTGCTAGCACCTCTTACGGTGACGATGATGAGTATGTCGATCCTGCAGATTTAGGTGATGATGACGACGACAATGTCTACGAAGCAGTAGGCGCATCGTCTGCTCCATCCGCCAAGCCAGCCCCAACTCCAGCTCCACGCGTTGCTACTAGCAAGCTGTCGATGTTGGTGTCCACGGTGCCTGCTCGTCGCCAATTAGAGCCTGGTGAGAGCGTCTTATGCTCTGAGGAAGGCCCACGCAACCACTTCAAGCAGTTGGAGGACAAGCGCGTCTACATGAAAGAAGATACTAAGGGCGAGTTAGCCTTTGGCCCATTGTGCGGACCTGACGATACTGGTATCTTGCCGCACTTAGATGAGAGTACTCAGGGCTACGAGTTTAAGTTTGCTAGTGACTACATCTCGACCATGATGTATATGATGTGCCAAGTTAATGTGCTTACTGACAGTAAGTACAAGTTCTCCTCTGAAGAGAACTTGCTCCTGTGCCAGATCTTGAATACCTTGGAGGCTTGTTAATGCCTGTTGTTTCTCCAAACGCAATAGCTCGTTTTGCGTCAACTCGTCCTGGTTATATGAAAATAACCATCACGAACTTTACGATGCGAGATTTTGAGCCTAACTACATCAACGGCATTGTGCTGTGCGTAAAGCGCGCATCTACTGATGAGCTGCTTGCCGATTGGGTGTCACCAAACAAAGACGGTTACTTGAATATCAAGCCAACTCGCCCAATGCAGCGTGGCTTAAACTTCGAGTTTGAAGTCGGTCCTGATGTGGTCAATCCAATTGCTTACGACAACAGTGGTGACTACATCCTAAGACTGTTATTCCCTGATAACAGTGCCGCTAACTTCAGAGTGTCGATGCAAGGCGCCATCAGACCATCAAGCGACTACACTCCACAAGCTAACCGCCGTGCCGCCTATAAAGCCCAAGAGCCAACTGGCGGCTACGCTCAGGCTGGCGCCACCGGAGCCGGTGCTGCTGGCGCCGCCGCTGGCGCAGCAGGTGCTGGCGCAGCAGGTGCTGGGGCCGCTGGTGCAGGTGCTAGCGGATCTGCTATGGGCGCAGCCCCTAGTGTCGGTGCAGGTTCGGGCCCAGTAGGGGCTGGTGCGAGCGCTGCCGCCGCTGGCGCCGCTCCAGCAGCTGGTGCCGCTGCTGCTGGTGCTACCACGCAGCGCTCTGGCATTGGCATTACCAAGCTCATTGGTGTTTTCTGCATCCTCATCTTGCTGGGAATTGGTGCCTTCTTCTTGAAGGATCTGTTATTCGGCGGTGGAGCTGATGTGTCTGTTCCTGCTCAAGAAGAGCAGACTCAAGAGGAGCCAAAGCCAGAAGAGGAACAAACCCCAGCTGAGGAGTCTGAGAGCGAAGAGTCTGCTGCTCCTGTGGCGCAAAACGCTTCGTGCCGTATTGATGGTGCCAAGGGCGATGATAAGACCATTATCAGTAACTGCTTTGCCACCAATCCAAACCAAACCGATCTGCAGGCTTTATTAGCTGAGTCGATGCGCCTCAACCGCTGCGAGATCACCATGCGTATTCTGCGTACTAAGGGCCGCTCTGCCGAAGGTGGTGGCGTGTTCGCTTATGTCTACGCTCAGTATGCTGATCCAAACAGCCAATATCAGAGCCCTTGCATCCAAAAGAGCCAAGCTGATGCTGACTACTGGAAGCAACGCGTTTCTAACGATAGAGGCTTTGTGCAGGCTGAGGCTGATGCTTTAATGCAGATGCTGCCACAGTCCTCAACTGGCGCTGCTGGCACTGCCGGCACTGGCAATGCCGGCTCTGCTGGCACTGGCACTAGCACTGCACCTCACGTCACCACTGGTGCAATGACTGGTAGATAGGAAGAACTATGCACTTGCAAAAGATTACTGCTGTCCTGATGGCCTTAGGCTTAGGGGCAGCCTTTACCTGCAACGGAGCTAATGCTGCTAATCGCGAGCCTCTGTTGATGGAAGGTAAGAGCACCTTGTACCAACGTGTGCTCACCACTCCAAGCTGCCAGCTGACTAAACGCGCTGATGGCACCGGTGGTGGTAAGGAAGTACCTGCTTTTAGCCAGTACTATGTCTACGATGACACGGGTACTGCCTATGAGGTCGGTACCAATGCTACTGGCAATGTCGTGGGTTTCTTGCAAAAGGACTGCGTCGTGCCATGGAAGCAGCAGCTGGCTATGCTTTTTACCAACCCAGCTAACCGCTATCGCTCCCTCATTTTTGATGAGGAGACCTCGCTTGATCGCATCATCGATCAGCCTGATGGCAGTGGCTACTACCGTGCGATCTACGATCAGGTACTCAAGCAAGGTCATGCCGAGCATGTGATCTCGATTGAGCCTGAGGAGTATGTGGACTACCAAAAGAACTTCTACTTACTCCCAATCCTCAATAGCGTGGAGAGCATGTTCCCAGACGGCTACTACGTCTACAAGCATGAGATCGCTTCGATCACTACAGCAGCTGGTGCGGGCGCCCAAAAGCTCGAAACCACCAAAGATCCAAGTAATCCTGCCATTGTAGATTTCAAGGCCGCCGTGGTCTTTGTCATCGACTCATCGATTTCGATGCAGCCATACATTGACCGCACGAAGCAGGCTATCAACACCATCTACAAGAGCATTGAGGAGAAGGGACTCAACGACAGCGTGCAATTTGGTATCGTCTCTTTCCGTGCCGACACCAAGTTAGTCCCTGGCCTTGAGTACACCGCCAAGATGTTCTTACGTCCAGGTGATGCCACCAACGCTAAAGAGTTCAATCAGAAGGTAGCCTCGTTAGAGCAAGCTAAGGTCTCAAGTAAGCAGTTCAATGAGGACTCTTACGCTGGTATCAGTATGGCCTTAAAGGACATCAACTGGAATCAGTATGGTGGCCGTTATATCGTGCTGATCACCGATGCTGGTGCTATTGATGCTGATGATCCTCAAAGCTCCACCGGCTTGGATGCTAATGCTCTGCGCTTAGAGGCTGAGCACAATGGTGCTGCTATCTACACACTGCACTTGCTGACCGCCTCTGGTGGCCGTAACCACAACCACGCTTCGGCTAAGAGCCAGTACGAGATCCTGAGCTTTAATCAGGTGCTCAATAAGCCTCTGTACTACGGCGTGAATGCTGGTGATGTGCAGCGTTTTGGTAGCATGGTCGACACCTTAGCTAACTCGATTACCTCGCAGGTGGAGTTAGCTGCCCGTGGCGAACTGTCCGCCGGCTCAGCTTTAGCTGCCGAGAGCGATGGCAGAACCACCGCTCAAGAAAAGTCCTCTGGCAACCAAGAAGAAGCCATGGCTGAAGATAGCAAGAAGTTAGGCCTTGCCATGCAGCTTGCTTACTTAGGCCGCGTCAAAGGCACACAGAGCCCTGAGTTTATGCAGGGCTGGATCTCTGAGCGCGATATTGTCGATCACGACAAGGTGGTCTGCACCCCAGTGGTGTTGGTCAACCGCAATCAGCTTAGCGACCTCTACACCTTAGTAAAGGGCGTGCTGGAGTCTGGTATTGCTGGCCAGTTGAGCAGTGACGACATGTTCAGTCAGCTGCAGTCGCTTGCCGCTCAGATGGGCCGCGACCCTAACCAATTAAGCAAGAGTAAGGACATCGGTGAGATGGGCATCATGGGTGAGCTCTTAGATGACTTGCCATATAAGTCCCGCATCGCCACTTTCACTCCAGACGATTGGTTTAACCTAGGCTCGCAAGAGCAAGAGGCCATCATTCGTGACCTCGAAAACTCGCTGAACTATCTGCAATACTGCAGCAGCGACAACGACCGCTTCATTAAGCTCAATGCCGAGGCAGATGACTCTGAAGAGGTCTATCCAATCCCTCTCGACGCCTTGCCATAAAGCAAGAGAGCAGCTGCGAGCTGCAAGCTGAGAGGCTCTCAGCTTAGCTGAGAGAGCAAAATAGGGGCTGTACCTTAAGTGTTGAGGCACGGCCCCATTCATTCAGGTTTACATCGTTCTGTGCTGGCATATAACCCACCACAAGCCCAGCTCAGAACTTATTCACGGTTAGGTTATCAGCAACAGGTTTCAGAATGGGATTGCAACAGATCACAGCTATTCTCTGCGCTTTGAGCTTGGCAGTAGCTGCTCTAGTGATGAGCTGCAATAGCGCTAGTGCCGAGGAGCGCACACCTTTGCTGATGGAAGGTAAGAGCACTCTGTATCAGCGTGTGCTCACTACCCCAAGCTGCAAGCTGACTACAAGCGCAGAGCCATCTAACAGGGGCAAGCGCTTACCTGCTTTTAGCCAGTACTACGTGTACGGTGAAACTGATGCTGCCTACGAGGTCGGTACCAACACCACGGGTAATGTTGTGGGCTTTCTACAAAAGGACTGTGTGCTGCCGTGGAATAAGCCGCTGTCCTTGGTTTTTACCACCTCCAACCAACACAATCGCGCCCTCGTTTTTGATGAGGGGGCAGCGCTTGATAGCATAGTTACGGGTAGTGATGTTGCAAGCTCTGTCAGTGCTCTCTACGACCAAGTACTTAACCAAGGGCACGCAGAGCACGTAGTCTCTATTGAGCCTGAGGAATACGTCGACTTCCGCGAAAACTTCTATCTGTTGCCTATTTTCGATAGTGCTGAGGTCTCTTCTTCGGGCGACTATGGCGTCTACAAGCATCAGGTTGCAGCAGTCGCGATAAACGATGGTAAGAGCGACGACACTAATGCTGACAGTGCAGCCTCCAGTGAAGATGCGGGTGCGGGCGCTGGTACTGATTCTGATACTAGCGCCGCTGCAGCAGATGCTGCTAGCGAGTCTGAGGCTGAGTCTGAGGCTGAGTCTGAGGCTGTGGGGAACAGTGATTCTGCTTCTCATGCGGTGGTCAACTTTAAGTCTGCTGTAGTCTTTGTGGTCGACACCTCGCTGTCGATGCAGCCATACTTCGACCGCACCAAGCAGGCCATCAACTCTATCTACCAAACTATCGTCGATAAGAGCCTGCATAACAGCGTGCAATTTGGTGTTGTGGCTTTCCGCGGTGATACCGGAGCAACGCCTGGCCTTGAGTACACCGCAAAGATGCTGATGCGCCCTAGTGAGTCTACTTCAGCGGACACATTCCATAAGCAAATTGACTTCTTAGAGTTAGCGTCAGTGCCATCAGAGCAGTTTAACAATGACCCGTATGCTGGCATCAGCATGGCTTTAGAGGAGATCAACTGGAATCAGTATGGTGGCCGCTACATCGTGCTGATCACCGACTCCGGTGCTATTGATGCTGACGATCCGCAGAGCTCTACTGGTTTGGATGCACAAGCGTTACAGCAAGAGGCAGAGCGTAAGGGGGTTGCGGTGTACACGCTGCATCTGCTCACCAAAGAGGGCAATGACAATAACAACCACGCCTCGGCACAAAGCCAGTACGAGACTCTGAGTTTTAATGCCGTGCTTAACAAGCCTCTGTACTACGGTGTGAACGCAGTCGATCCCGAAGACACAGCTGATACCGCTGACACAGCAGACACAGCAGATACAGAAGGCTCTGCCAATACTGACAATGATGCCGGAACTGAAGCTACTGACGCTGCTGAAGATGCCGAAGCTACTGAGGTTACTGAGACAACCGACACTACTGAAGCTGCCGCGGGCTCTACGGATACGGCTGGTACCGAAGACTCTGATACGGAGCAGCTCTTTGCGGCTGTCGACACTTTAGCCAATTCGCTTGTTGTGCAGGCAAATTTGGCTTCGCGTGGTGAGCTGAGCGCCGGTTCTGCTTTGTCTGCTACCAGCAGTGAGATGACCGTTGTTGATGATAGCTCTGCTGCTGTAGAGGGTGCTCAGTCTGAGACTTCGGCAGCGGCCGAGGCTGAGGCTGAGGCTTTGCCTGCGGCGCATGCAGCAGTGGTCTTTGTTATTGATTCGTCATTGTCAATGCAACCATACCTCAGCAGCATCAAGCAAAAGATTACGGGTGCTTACAAAGCTCTTGAGGACAAGCAGCTCAACTCTGATCTCCATGTGGGCGTGGTGTCTTTAAACTCAAGTCCACGTTTTATCCCTGGCGTCGATTTCAACGCCAAGATTGTGTTGCAGCCAGGTGAGGCCTTAACTGCTGAGCAAATTGCTCAGAAGCTAGATTCGTTAGAGACAACTAAGACCTTTAGCAAAAAGAAGTTTAGTAAGGACAGCTATGCCGGTATCAACTTGGCTCTAAAGAAAATCGATTGGGAGCGTTACGCAGAGCGCTTAATCGTGTTGATCACGGACGCCGGTGCTCTCTATGCCGACGACCCTCTAAGCTCTACTGGCTTAGATGCTAATGATCTGCAAGCTATGGCTGAGCAAAAGGGCGTTGCTATCCACACAGTGCATTTACTGACTGAAGATGGTGCTCTTAAGCACAACCATGCGTCAGCTAAGAGCCAATATGAGGTTTTAAGCTTTAACACCGAGCTCAACAAGTCCCTGTATTACAGCGTGGATACTGCGTCTGCTAGCAACATCGATCAGGCAATGGACTCTGTTGTCATCGCGCTTGCTAGTGAGCTGGGCTTAGTAGCTACAGCTGATGCAGATGCAGAGGCTGAGGTTGCGTCTGAAGCTGAATCTTCAGCTGAGGTCGAGCCTGAGGTCGATGTGGAGGCATTGAGCTTGGCGCTGAAGCTCCCTTACTTGGGGAGCAGTGAAGGAGCACCGCGCCATGAGCTGATCCAAGGATGGATATCTGAGGCAGATCTTGTCGATAGTGATAAGGTAGTCAGCACACCAGTGCTGTTGCTTACCCGCAAGCAGATTAACGATATGGGTTTGTTGGTGCAGACGCTGTTAGAGGCTGCGATTGCAGGACAGTGGAGCAGCGATTCGATGATGATGAAGCTGCAAGCATTGGCTACACAAATGGGGCTTGATCCTGCAAAGTTAAGCCGTAACCAGACCATTGGCGAGATGATCATCATGGGTGAGTTGCTGCAAGATCGTCATTACAGCTCACGATTATCGGTGCTTTCTCCTGAAGATTGGGTCAATCTTGATTCCAATAGCCAAGAGACCATCATCGGCGATCTCGAAAAAGCGATACAGTACCTCAAACAATGCAGTAGCGATGACGCTCACTTTATCAAGCTCAATGTGGATGCAGATGATTCTGAAGAGGTCTATCCAGTGCTGCTATACGCCATTCCTTAGAGGTGGGTGGCTGAAGTTTAGGTGGTTTGGGTTTTGGTTTAGGTTCTCGGTCTTGTTTTCTCAGTCAGCAAAGGAGTAATGCGTTTAGATATGGGCTTGCAAAAGATCACTACGATTTTCTGCGCTTTAGGCTTAGCCACTGCCGCAGCTGTGAGCTGCAACAGCGCTGTTGCGGCTGTAGCTACTGCTACTACTGCTGCTACCGCTGCTACCGCAGGCAGTGCTAGTGGTGCGGGCGCTGTGGCCAATGCGTCCAATGCGGCCATTGCTGCGCGCGAGCCTTTGCTGATGGCAGGTAAGAGCACCATGTACCAGCGTGTGCTCACCACCCCAAGCTGTAAGTTGCTGCCAAGTGCTGCGGCTTCTGGGGCAGCCTCAGGTGAGGGTGAGGAGGTGCATGCCTTTAGTCAGTACTACGTGTATGGCGATGCAGGTAGTAGCTACGAGGTGGGTACCGATACGCGTGGTGAGGTCGTGGGTTTTTTGCCTAAGGACTGTGTGCTGCCATGGAAGCTGCCTATGTCCATGTTCTTTACCAGCCCTACAGGTCGTCACCGTGCTTTAGTGTTTGACAAGCAGTCGGCCTTAGATCGCATCATCGACAGCCCTGATGGCAGCGGCTATTACCGCGCCATTTACGAGCAGGTGCTCAACAAGAGCTCGGTCGATAACGTGGTTTCTATTGAGCCTGACAAATACGACGATCAGTTTAAGCGCTTTTACTTCTTGCCTATCTTTGACAGCGTGGAGAGCTTGTTCCCTGATGGCAACTACCTATACAAGCATGAGATTGCGTCTGTGGCCGCCCATGGCGCAGATGGGGAGTATGTCCAAAGCAGTGGAGCTAATGATCGTGCCATTGTGGGCTTTAAAGCCGCTGTGCTCTTTGTGATCGATGCTTCGCTGTCGATGCAGTCTCACAGTGATCGCATCAAACAAGCTGTCGGCACCATCTACAAGAGCATCAAGGCCAAGAATCTTGAGGATAGCGTGCAGTTTGGTATCGTATCTTTCCACTCGGGCACCCAAAACACAGCCACTATGGTCTTAAGCCCAGATGAGTCCATGACTGTGGAGCAGTTCAACAAGCGCGTGGCTAACTTAAAGCAAGCTGCCGCCTCAGGCAAGCACATCAGCAAGGACTCTTATGCTGGCGTTAATCTCGCTTTGCAAGACATCAACTGGAGTCAGTATGGTGCGCGTTATATCGTGCTGCTCACTGATGCTGGGGCTATTGATGCCAGCGATCTTAAAAGCTCCACCGGCTTAGATGCCACCGATCTCCGCCTTGATGCCGAGCACCGTGGCACCGCCATCTACACCTTGCACATGTTCACTGATGAGAGTCAGCGTAGTGGCAACTATGCTGTCGCCAGGCGCCAATACGAGACTTTGAGCTTCAATGAGGTACTCAATAAGTCTCTGTACTACAGTGCTAACGCGGCCTCAGTTGAGGAGTTTAGCCGTACTCTCGATTTCATGGCTCATTCGCTGACATCACAAGTAGAGCTCGCCTCATGGGGTGCTTTGTCCGCAGGTTCGGCTTTAGCCGCTGAAGATGACTTTGGTGTGGCTGAGGATAGTGTGATCATTGGTGAAGCTTTGCCTCTATCTTACGTTGGTGCAGAAAAAGGTGCGGCCGTGCCAGAGGTAATTCGTGGTTGGATTTCCGATCGCGACCTTGTGACCCACAACAAGATCGTTGGTATTCCCGCAGTCTTGGTCAATCGCAAGCAGCTTGAGGACATGTACATTGTGGTCAGTGGTCTGTTTGAGGCCTGCATTTTAGGTCAGCCAAGTGCTGACGGTATGTTCCAACAGCTGCAAGTGCTTGCCTCACAAATTGGTATGGATCCAAAACAGCTGAATTGGAATGCATCTATCCGTAATATGGGCATAATGGGGGAGATGTTGGCGGCTTTGCCATACAAATCGCGCATTGCCGACTTTACCTCAAGTGAGTGGTTTAACCCATATTCTTCGGAATAAGGAGGTTAAACACAGCGGCTAAAGCCGCATAAACACTGGCATTGACACTGATTTAGGCAT
>CALXYZ010000038.1 GCA_944393075.1 uncultured Anaerobiospirillum sp.
AGATCCTCCAAGTTATTGAAACCAGAGAAAATGCTCGTATGCTGATAGCGAGTTACTCCAGTAATCAAGACAAAGCGCAAGTAACCATTACTTCTCAATGTCTTAATGCATTTGAAGAACCGCGTAAACCATGAAAGACGCTGCTTGAATGAGCTCTGATTGCCAATCACTTGGTTAAGCAAATCATCGTACTCATCTATGATGATCACGAACTGGTGACCTGTTTGGTTGTAATACTCAGAGACAACTTCCCGCAAATATCGCGTTGCAATGCGAACATCTTCATACGAAGAAATATCTATCCCTGCTTTTTTCAGGAATGGTGCTACATATGTAGACTTAAATTTTTCCTTTAATAAGGAGCGTATGTAGTCATTAGGATCAGCATCTACATCATCAAGGTCAGCATTGGCCAAGCTGAGGTATAGAGCAGGATACTTTGCATCTTTCCACTGATGCTCGATAGCAAGGCCTGCAAACTTCTCGGTACCATTGGCAAAAAGCTCAGCTAAGGTAGAGCACAACAGTGTTTTACCAAAACGGCGTGGCCTCGCTATAAACACAGGTGCGACACAACAAACCATTTCAGCTATAAGATCAGTCTTATCGACATAGATCATTCCCTTATCACGAAGTTCAGCAAAATAGTCTATCGCTAAAGGGAGCCTCTTAAAGTCAGGCAATTTAATGTCATTAGCACCATTGGTTTGCACGGCTTGCACGGCTTGCACTTCAGTGCTTGATGCTGATACTGATACAGGTACTGGTGTCAGTACCGATGCAGATTTCGTCACAAGAACCTCCTGCAAGTCCAATCTTAGTCACCAAAAACCATGAGCAGAAGCTAAAACCATCGGCTCATAAGCCAATCTTTGTTGCACTGCACAAATCTTACGCTGCGCTGTATCTACATCCCCCAATAACGAGCACGCCCCTGCTAAATGCAAAGGGGCGTGTTAAGTAAGTAGCTTTTTGAAGCCTCTATGCCACCTGCAATACAGCTTATAGCGTCAGTCTTAGCGCTTACTTAGAGCTAACTTAGGCGCACTCAAGGTACTGACTTAGAGCTTTCTATGGGCATTAGTCTGCTAGCCTGCTAGCCTGCTAGACATGCTAGCCTTATAGCATTCGGCCTATTAGCCTTGCAAACGCTGTAGTTCGCGACTTGCTAAAGTGGCAGCTGCATTGTTTGGATAAGTCTGAATTACCAACTGGAAGTAGCGCGAAGCCTTATCAGTATCACCAATGAACTTGTTAATCATACCGAGCTTGTAGAGCGCATCGGGACGCTTTTGGGAGTTGTTGTAGCGAGCTACGTTCAAGAAGCTTAAGCGTGCCTGATCATAAATGGCCTGCGAATACTGCACCTGTCCTAACCAGTACCACGCATTTGGGGTCAGAGTATTGTTTGGATAGGTTTCTACGTACTGCTTAAATGCAGTCTGGGCACCTGCAAGGTCGTTTTGCTGCACCTTTGCGTAGGCAGCGTTATAAGCAGCCTGAGCGGTAGCATCAACCCCATCTAAGGTTTGGGTAGTGGTAGATGCGTTGTTGGTGGTGGCAGGAGCGTTAGCAACGGCAGCCTTAGCAGCATCACGTGCAGCTAAGTTGGAGTTACCCATTGGGGTGACAGGCATACTGTTATTGGCAGTAGTGCTCTCAGCAGCAGCGACATTGTTAGTACCTGCTGGCAGATTAGGATTAGCAGCCACAGTGGCGGTAGCACTGCTGTAATCAGGGATTTGTGTGCCTGTTTGTCTGCTGAGCAAGTAACGCAGCTGCTCCATCTCACCGCGCATGATGGCCATATCATTTTGCATTTGCACGATTTGGTTTTGCTGCGACAGCATGGTGCGCTGCTGCGCTTCGATTTGTCGCTGCAAAGCTGCTTCATCGGCTTGCACCGTGGAGCTTAAACACAAGCATAAGGCGCTGCCTACAGCTACTGCTCCTAATGGCAACTTATTTCTCACGAGCACCATAGACTCCTTAAAATCCACACGACAACTGATCCAGACATCACCTCGCACTGACAGTGCAACCTGCAACAGCAATATGCAGCATGTTGTCATGCACCATCACTATGAGGCTCTTCCTCTTGCCTAGCAGAGGAAGTTTTCTGCTGGCTTTAGGCACGTCTTGCTTTCTTGCTAATAGTAATCCACTTCTATTAGATTGCTCTTAGATGCAAGTAGCTAGCTTGACACACTCTGCCCCCCCCATCTAGCGCAACTAAAGCTCTAGGGGCTAAGGCTCTAGGGATCTAGGTTGCTAGGGCTCTAGGATTCTAGGGTTCTAGGGAAGATAGCTTGTGCACTACTACTACTACTGTGATCTTAGTTGAGAGCAACTTGGGCTTGGGTTCTTCGTATTCTTCCTTTACTCAAAGACCAACACCTCTTAGGTGTCAGTGCGGAGTTTTTGCTGATAACAACCCACAACCTGTAGGCAATTATAGCGTAAAGCCACTCACCATGCCTAATGCCGCAATTATGCAAACGGCATACACAGCCCATTTGTGATGCGCCTTCAGTAAATCTCCACAGCTTTTGACACAAAATCGACAATTTTAACCTAAATTAGCTGTTTTAAACCATTGATCTGCGCTCTTTATCCTCTATAACAACACAAAATTGCAAATATCAAAAAACTGTGAATGTTACCGATGTTTTGAATCTCTTTCGGCATAATATCAGGAATTGTACGCTGTATTTTCATGCGTAACATGATCAATGTGTACGCGTTGCGTCAAGACTACAAATCTCCCCATACATAGCCTCCTAATACCTTATCAACATGGTTCATTTCCTAGATCAGCTTTCGCGTAGCCAGAAAGCCATCTACTAAGACCTAAATCATAAAGATCGTAGTGCTGCTGCTACTGCTGCTGCTGCTACTACTACTACTACTACTACTACGACATTAGGATCTGATGAGCTGAAAACTTGAGGAATTGAGGAACAAGGTGTTACCAACACCTTGGATCTTAAACAGTTTTCCCAACAAGGAGGAGGCGCTCCATCTCTGACACCGCCGGAGACTTAAGCGCCAGTTTTTCTATGATGTCACCCGTTTGCAACGCTGCTCCTGCTACCACTCCCACTCCCCCTAACGCTAACCTTAAGCCTACACCTGCCTTTAACCGCACCCCAAACTTGACTCCACCCCCAACCATTGCGCCACCCCTTGCCCCACCCCCTGCGCCAGCGCCTGCACCAGCTCCTACGCCGACACCTATGCCCTACAGCCACAATCACCAAGCTGCTATAGCTCCTACCGCAGCTTCAATGAGGGCTAGCTTTTCTGCATCTTCATCTGCAGCTGTATCAGAATTGGTTGCAGCAAAAGCAATCAACGCTACCCCCAACCCCACCATCAAGTTTAAGAACTCATATGATCAAAACGGCTTTTACTCGTTGATGGAGCAGTTTGGCCCTGTAGTGGCGCAAGCTTTACGTGACGATGAAGTCACCGAGATCATGCTCAACTGCAATGGCGATCTTTTTGTGGAATCGCACAGCCGTGGTATGGAAAAGCTGGGCACCTTAACCCGTGCTGAAGGTGAGGGAGTGATCCGTACCTTAGCTTCACTCTTAGACAAAGAGCTCGATTTAAAAAGCCCTATCCTCTCTGGAGAGATCCCCTACAATGGCTCACGCTTTGAGGGACTCCTTCCTCCTTTAGTCAGCGCCCCTGTGTTTTCTATTCGTCGTCACCACAGCTTGCAGTTGCCTTTAAGTGCCCTTGTTGAAAACGGCATGGTCTGCATGGATGAGGCAGAAATTCTGCGTAACGCCATTATCAACCACCGCAGCATCATGATCTCTGGTGCCACCGGTTGTGGCAAAACCACCTTAATCAACGCCCTGCTAAACGAAATAGGCACACTCTGCCCTGACGAACGCATCATCACCATCGAAGACACTCCTGAGCTGCATTTGCAGTTAGCCAACTATCTCCATCTCTACACCTCTGATTATGTCGACATGTCCTGTCTCGTGCGTTCGGCACTCCGTCTGCGTCCCGATCGCATCGTGGTCGGAGAGGTGCGCGGTGCTGAGGCTTTAGACCTGATCGATGCTCTTTCTACAGGACATCCAGGTGGGCTTGCTAGCGTCCACGCCGGTTCTATTGAGCAAGCACTCAAGCGCTTATCACTACTGATCTCCCGCCACAAATCAGCTCCAAAGTTAATTGAGCCCACTTTAGCTTCAGCTGTAGACCTAGTTGTGCAGCTTGCACGCAAGCCATTTCGTCACATCAGCACTATCGCAAAGATCACAGGCTTTTCTGGTTACGAATTTACCTACGAGACGCTCATTAAGCGCATTACTACTTTCGCATAACTAATTTGGACGTGGTGGAGGAATCAACCTATGTGTGCATAACACTTTCAAAATGTAAAGCGCCGCGCCCACCATGTCCATCCTTTCCTTAACCTTCACTTTTACCTTCACGGCGCATCTCAGATTAGGAGCTGAGAGCCCACCTCTACATCCACTTCCTATCCACCATTAACTCCCTCTGAGCTAGTGGAGATAGCTCAGAGGGCACACCAATCAATAGCTCTTTTTAGTACTGGAGGTCATTTATGGATCCTTCCGTAATCACAAGCTCGCCAAACCTCAATACTGACCATCGTTTTACCTTTGGCTCTACCTTTGGCTCTACCTTTGGCTCTACCTTTGGCTTTGGCTTTGGCTTTGACTTAGGTATGGGCTTGGGCGGCAAACATCTACACATTGAGCTTTTGCCTCACCTTCTCAAGGGCTTATTGCTCTTTGGTTTGTTGTCGCTGCTGCTGTTGCTCACTGTGCAGCCTTGTTGGGCCTCGTCTGCCGGCTCTAATAGCAGCTTACCTTTCGAGGCATGGCTGGCTGTTGTACAAAAGTCTCTTTCTGGCCCAGTGGCTTTCTCCATCTCGCTCATTGGCATGGTCACTTGTGGTGCTGTGCTGATCTTGAATGGCGGTGAAATTGGTAGCTTTGTGCGCACCTTGATCTTCATTGTGTTGGTTATGACCTTGTTGGTTGGCGCTAATGCTTTGATGTCAGGACTTTTTAACGGAGCCTCTATTGGCAATGTCACCCCACCTCAGGCTGCTGTCTCTCAGGTTGTAGATACGACCACCGCGCCAGCGATGAAGATATCTGCTCTTGATAGTTCTAACGCGGCTAAGACCGCATCCAAGTCCAATTCCGAGTCCAATTCCGAGTCCGTCTTTTCTGCACATGAAGACGCGATCTTCATCTTGATCTACAACGGCGCCACTATCGAGATGCAATCAGGATTGCAATCAGGACTGCCGCCAAATATGCCTGCTGATATGCATTTAGAGACGCCTGCAGAGGCGATCTCTGTCTACGACCTTGTGGATCAGAGCACCCTCAACCACTCCACCCTCAACAGTGTGTTTGATGTATCGCCTTACGACACCACTCCTTACATCTACATCACCCTTAACGCGGAGAATGAATTATGCCTGCAATAAGTTTTAGCTTGTTCTGTAGCTACCGTCATTGCGCTGCGGCGCTCGTTCTGGTGGTCTTAAGCTGCATCCTTTGTGATAGTGCTTTAGCCTCATCTACTGGCACCAACAACGCTCTGCCTTACGAGGAGTGGTTGTCGGTGGTGCAAAAATCACTCACTGGCCCAGTGGCCTTTTCGATCTCGCTCATTGGTATTGTTACCTGCGGTGCCATCTTGATCTTAGGTGGTGGCGAGATCAGAGGCTTCGTCAAAACCTTAGTCTTTATCGTCTTGGTGATGACTTTGCTCATTGGTGCTAACAGTCTGATGTCAGGCCTCTTCAATGGCGCCTCCATCGGTATTAACCCAGAGAGCTATCACGATCAGACGGCCCCGTCAGTCCAGACCGTACCAGCTGTCCAAGCCCCCCAACCCCCATCACCAACCA
Source organism: uncultured Anaerobiospirillum sp. (assembly GCA_944393075.1). Lineage (GTDB taxonomy): Bacteria > Pseudomonadota > Gammaproteobacteria > Enterobacterales > Succinivibrionaceae > Anaerobiospirillum. The sequence continues at coordinate 5,918 of CALXYZ010000038.1, forward strand.
AGATCGTAGCAGATCCATATCAGCATCCTACTTATGACCCTGAAGCCGCTCCTGCTCCTGCCCCTAACAACTACAGTCGTGGCTGGGGTCGTAACCACAATGACCACGATGAAGTCGCAAGGGACATCGAGAACGCTATAGACAGAGCCACTGATCTGCAAAATCACTTTGAGAACTACCTAAGCTACATCAGTGCTCCTCTGCCTCTGTCCTTACCAACAGAGCGTATAGGCGGGAACTCGCTTGAGTCGCAACAAAAGCTGATGTTCATACCAGAGCCGCTGACAGCTCCTCACGAGCCGATAAGATCACAGCCGCAACAACCTCAGCCCATCGAAGATGGCTTCGCCCCTTACGGAGGCATACGCTATGTGGCTTTTTGCTAAGTTAAAACGAACCTTGCGTCCTCAAACAGCACCTACAACTGTAACTAACGCCGGTACTGACACTGACATAGTTGAGGCTGCCACTGCCACTACTACCACAGCAGCAGAGACCACAGGGATAACCAAAACTGCAACTACTGTGGAGGTTGTAGATAACAGCCCCCAAGCAACAGTGGTAATACCACCAACTTCTACCATCAAAACCAACACCGGCTACAACCAAACTGTTGTTAGGAGCTTGGTGTTAGCCTCAAAATCGCCCCAACACCATGTGCTCTCGGCATCAGCAAACCTTTCAGCTCAAGATGCCACCACGCCTAAAGTCACTACAGCCAATGCAGCGTTGACAGCAGTGGTGACAGCAGCGGCGACAACGGCGGCGACAACGGCGGCGACAACGGCGGCGACAACAGCGACAACGGCGACAACGGCGACAACGACAACCAAAGTTCATCCACCACAGTTCCTCAACAAAAGTAATGGCGTCACCACCAGTGTTAGTGCAGCAGCTGTAGCTGCCGCCTCGGAACAACAAGCAGGCCGAAGCTGCAAAAGCATTCCCATAACGGGGGCGGGGCATGTGATTTACCAAGCCCTTGGTGCCAAGAATCAGATGCTCGGCTGTGATCGCGAGCTCTTTATGCTCAATTTGCTGATTGCCGCAGCCTTCATCTTCACATCCATGGACACCACGGTAGCGATCTTTGCAATCGCTCTCGCCTTCGTGATCTTTATGTTTTTACGCTACATGGGGCGCAAAGACCTTCTGCTACGCCATGTGTACTTAAGGCAGCTGCATTACCGCTCGTTCTACCTCGCCCAAGCAGTAATCACCTCCACCCCACACAAAGCCTATGGTCGCAAATAGTGGCGTAGCAAACATAACTTGATTATTTGGTGTTGAGTCTTCGGTCTTGTCCTTTGCCTTAACAGACTAAAGGAGGTCTTATGACCACGGTTTTAATCTACTTATCCCTGTCTTTTGCGGTGCTCATGATTTTGATGATGCTAGTTTTGATCTACCGTTCGCACTTCTATCAGATACGCCACTCCAAGCATGGCGCTCTGTGCGACCTTTTAGACTATGCCTCTATGGTCGATGATCATGTGTTGCTGCTCAAGTCAGGCGGACTTTTGGCTACCTACGAGATCAAACTTCCTGATCTGGCGGTCATGAGCGTCAACCAGATCAAGCACATCTACGAGCTCAGCCAAAAAGCCTTACTCAAACTCTCGGGCAACTACTGTGTGCAAGTAGATTTAGTGCGCAACGCCGACGAAAACTACGTACCTTTTGTCTCCAGCGACATTGACGTGGTACAAGACTTTGAGCGTCAACGCCAAGAGCTCTTTGCAACTCAAGGTTGCTTTGCCTCACGCCTTTATCTATCGATCACCTACGTTGGTGTGAGTAAAACGGAAACCTTCTTAGAGCGCTTAGTCAGTGCAGACACCAATGTCACGATTGACGAGCAAAGCCAAACCCTCAAAATCATTTATGACTTTAAGGCAGCCTGCAACAACGTTACCGACACTTTAGCTCTAAGCTTTAAGGTGCGCCCACTTACCATCAAGGAGCTGCACTTACCACAAGGTCATGTGCCACTTCTGCCTCCATGTGCTAATCCTGAAGCAGAAACAGCGTACACCACCCAAACTGCCACCCAAGCTGTCGCAGCACCTGCTGCTACTGTAACAGCGTCCACCCCTGTTACTCTTACTCATAATGGGAATGCAGCTACGCTTGGTGCAGATGTAGCTACCCATGATGAAGCTGAATCTGAAACTGAGGCAGAGGCTAAGGCTGAGGCTAAGGCAGAGGCTGAGCGTCATGACATCGCAGCCTCTAAGTTTGCCGCCGTCGAAAATGGACACTTCCTCTACCATGAGGGGTTGAGTTTTATCCATCAGTGCATCACTGGCTTAAAGCACAAGATTGCCTTGCCACAAAGCCGCTGCTACTTAGATGCAGTGCTGTCTACCGAGGACTTTACGCACGGATATACCCCACAGATTGGCAAGATGAAGCTGGCCATTATCGCTATTGAGGGTTTACCTGCACGCTCGCATGAGGGACTTTTAAACTCGCTGGCCTCTCTGCCTTTTAGCTATCGCTTCAACACCCGCTTCATCTACTTCGATAGCCTCACCAGCAGCTTCTTACTCGACAAATACCGCCGCTATTGGGCGCAAAAGTCCCGTGGTTTGTTGGCGCAAATCTTTAATTTGCAGCATGCCCGCGTCAATCAAAATGCCATCGATAAGGTAGCCGAACTCGACAAAGCCAAGCGAGCCTTAGACAACAACGAGGTCGTGTTTGGTGCCTACACCGCCACCTTGATCATGATGGCAGAGAATGAGATGACCTTGAGTGCACAAAGCAAGCTTGCCATTCAAGCCATTGAAAACATCGGTTTGAGCGCGCGCGTGGAAACCGTCAACGCCACTGATGCCTTCTTTGGTTCGCTCCCAGGCCACTACTTTGAGAATCTGCGCCGCCCTATTATCTCGCAAGATGTGCTCTTAGACATGCTTCCTCTCTCGGCCCCTGATTGCGGTGAGATGACGTCACCTAATCCTTTGTATGGCTCCCATGCCTCGCCTTTAATGCAGGTGCGCACTTCAGGTCTTAGTGCTTACTACCTCAATGTCCACGAGCAAGACTTAGGCAACAGCTTGGTTGTTGGCCCACCAGGTTCCGGCAAGTCAGTGCTGTTAGGCGAGCTTATCGTCAACCTCTTACGCTATCAGGGCATGCGCATCTTTGCTTTTGATAAGGGCTACTCTTTCTACGCCCTCACCAAAGCCTTAGGTGGTACCCATATCACATTTGATAACACCAAGTCAGACCTCTGCCCTTTAGAGCAACTGCAAAGCGAGCTTGATTTTGACTACGCTATCTCCTACTTAGAGATGCTCTTACGCCTCAACGGCCACAGCATAACTCCACCTGAGCGCAATGAGCTCTTAGACTGTTTGCATATCTTAGCTAACCGTGTGAGCAACAAGCGCAGCCTCAGTGATCTGCACTTAATCTTAGCTTCGCGTGACCTAAAGGAGGCTTTAGCTCCCTACACCAAATGGCACAACAGCAGCTGTCTGATCGACGGTACCACCAATATAGGCTTTATCTCGCATCTGACAACCTTTGAATGCGGCGACATCTTTAAGGCAAGCAGCACCTTCTCGCTCCCAGTACTCAAGCAAGTCTTTCACCTCATTGAAAAGCAATTTGATGGACGCCCTGCTGCCATCATCCTCGATGAGGCATGGCTGATGCTACAAGACCAAACCTTTGGTGATGAGCTCATCAAGTGGTTTAAGACCTTACGTAAGTTCAACGCCATCGTCATCTTAGCCACGCAATCGCTCACCGACTTAGAGCAGAGCCCTCACTTTATCAACCTGTTGGAGTGCGCTAAGACGAGATTCTTTCTTGCAAACTCTGATGCCAGCACAGATTTACTGCGCCCGATCTACCAGCGTTTAGGTCTTAGCGCCAGTGAAGTTGATCTCATCGCCGCGGCAGCCCCAAAACGTGACTACTACTTCGTCAAAAACGATCAGCGCATCCTCTTTAACCTCCTGCTCTCTAAACAAGAGCTTCAGCTCTTAAGTGTGGCGGGCGACCACAACAAAGACCGCATCGATCGCCTCTACGCCCAATACGGCCCAAGCTTCTATCGCCACTTAGGTGAGCGCTATCGCACCTACCACCACAGCTCTCCTGAAGCCGACACCGCCGCTAACGCTGTTAGCGCTGTTAGCGCTGCTCCAAGCAACCCTATCGTTGCTGATCACTCCATAGGAGATTCTTATGTCGCCTAAAGCCTCACACAATCATGCGACTGCGCATGCTCAGCATACACCGCATGTACCACGTGCACCGCGTACTCCTCGCAATATGAGCTCAGTACGTACTCCAGCTACTGCCATGATCTCCAACCCTATGGAGACCATGCCAGCTAAAAGCTATGGCTCTTGTGTTGACCCAGAGCAGTTACCTGAGGTTCTGCAAAGCGCCCCTGTCTTACACCAGCTCAATAAAGACACTCGCATTGTGGTACAAAACAACAAGCGTCACAGCAAGCATCACAGCAAAGGCCAAAGCCACAGCCAAAATAAGATCTCAGCCCAAAGCCAAGGCCAATCCTTAGGTAAGGGTAAGGCTCTGACTAAAGCAAATGCTGAAGCAAAAACGAAGGAGCAAAACCAAGCACAACAGCTGACACTGCCCCACATCACCTATGGTGACGAGCAGCTGCCGCAAAACACGGTCTCTATCGACTCCAAGTTAGAGTCAGAGCCCAACTCCCTTATAGTACGCCGTGAGTTTGAAGCTGCCTTACGCCACATCAATGCTGACGATATGAGCAGTATTCAGTCTGAGTCTCACCCTCAAGTTCAACCTCAGTCCGCAGCAGATAAGGACGCGGCAGAAGCAGACTCCGTGGTTACTAAAGCCCCAGCCTCAGCCAAGACTCAAGCTCAGCCACAGGCTAATAACGTTATTAAGGAGGCTGTAGCGGCCACAAAAGTCAATCACAATCCGCTGCTCGGTGCTGCTCGGGTCAATGTCATTCTCCACGAGCTGCGCTACCACCTAAGTTATCTACTCTTAGGCTTAGGGGGCTTGGCTTTTGGCTTTATCTGCTTGGCAAGCTACATCCGCTTGGCCTCGCAATCGACCTTAGTGCCTTATGTGGTCACAATCGACTCTCATGGTGTGGTGCTCAACGAGGGCCCATTACAGACAAGCAACAGTGCTCCAGAGCTCGTGATCACTGCTCAGCTGTGTGAGTTTGTACGCAATGTGCGCACTGTAAGCCGTGACAGCGTGCTGCAAAAACAAGCAGTTGAACGCGCCTACGCCTTTGTGCAGCAGAACTCCAAAATGGCTAAAGCGCTCTCATCCTTTTACCAAGCACAAAACCCTTTTGAAGCAGCGAAGACCTACGAGGTCAATGTAGAGATCGCCAACGTGATCTCGGTGGGACGCAACACCATTCAGGTGGACTGGGTGGAAGAAAAACGGAGTGTGGAGGGCTCCTTTAAAGATGATAGCCACCAGCGCAAGATGCGCGCTCTCATCACCTACGCCTTAGCAGACACTGCCACTAAAGACACTACCATGCTGCTGCAAAACCCACTCAACATCTACATCAAGGACTTTATCGTCAGCGACGTCATCTCTTAACTTCTTACTTCTAACTCCAACTCCAACCCCAAATAGACCACACTCAGCCTACTAAGACTACGGCGCCTGCTCCTTCATTTGTCAGAAAAGGAGGCCACTATGCCTACCACTACCCACTTTAGTCGCAAGATACGACTTACTCAACGCCAATACTGCACTGCTCATTCCCATACCTACAATCACAGCCACCGCCACACTCATGACTATGAGCATGGCCACGATCTTAGCTCCCCTGTGGTCAAGAGCACTCGCCTCTATCGCCGCCAGCAGAATAAGGAGGCAGCTACCAGCAATGATGCTGCCACTCAAGCAACCACAGCATACGGTGCGTATACCCTTACCATGAACAGTAATAGTAACAGTGCTAGCGACGTTACCGTATTGGCTTGGGCTGAGTCCCGTGTGTTTTCACCACATCAGCTCTATGCAAACTTTATCTGCTACCTCCTGTCCTTTGTCTTTATCGTGCTAATGATCTGCCGCACCACCGAGGCTTATGCCGACACGGCGCTGCAAGATCTTCTTGCCTTAGACAGCGCTGCTACCTCAGTGCTGACTGATGAGGACATTGCCGTCTTAAAAGAGCTCGCTCAGAGTAAGACTCGCGGTAAGCAAAAGAGTCTTGTCAGCAAGCCTTATATCAGCAAGCCAGGTGAGGTGCGCTTCATTTTTGGCGCTTCGCAGCCAACGGTAGTGTGCTCACTTCTACATGTCTGCGATATCGCTTTAGAGCCAGGTGAGAGTGTCGTCGATCTCAAAGTAGGCGACAGTGCACGCTGGGTTGTAGAGCGCTCTGCAAGTGGCTCGCCTGCGGGCATTATTGAGCACATCACACTCAAGCCAACTGATGTAGGTCTGGTGTCAAATCTGCGCATCTACACCGATCGCCGCAGCTACTACATCGACCTGAAGTCGAGTGCCACCGAGTTTATGCCTCAGGTTGCCTTTAGCTACCCCGAGCAGAGCTTAGAACGCTTTGCCCAAGTCAAAGAACGTCTGCAACAAAGTGCTGCCATGAACACCGTGGCTATGCCGCAAGACCCAGCGTCCACCAACAATCCGCAGCGCAATCTCATTGCTGATCTTGATTTTGCCTACGAGACCTCGGGTGATGAAGAGCTCTTCCCACTGCGTGTCTTTAACGATGGCCGCAAGACCTATGTGCAGATGCCGCCTGCTCTGATGCAAGGTCGCTTACCTGCTCTTGTGGTGGTAAACGCAGAGCATACCTTTGGTAGCGATGATATGGCGCTGACCAACTACCGCATCCAAGACAACTGCTTTATCGTCGACGGTACCCAGCCTCACCTGCGCTTAATCTTAGGTGATGGTGATGCCGCTCGCGCTCAAAGTGCTGACCTCACCCACATCAAGTCCTAAAGCTTAGGAGGTCACCATGTTATGTTCAAATCTCTTAACCCTTGCGTGTTCCACTATCAGCTTAAGCCTGCTCTTAAGCGGCTGTAACCTCAACTTTACGGCAGCAGACCACACCGATCCTATGGTGATAATGGGCCACAATCGCCAGCTACAAAGCCTATATGGCGACATGACCACCACTCTTAGTACCTACTACAGCTTAGGTAGCAGCGAGTTTGCCCTGTTCTCCATAGCAGCAAAGAGCTCATCAGGGCATGATCGTGAGCACACCGCCCTACCTGTGCAAAAGCTCACACCAGAGGCCGCTTTAGCTCAGGCTCTGAGACAGCGGGGTGCGGCGGTATGCCAAAGCCCAAACCTCTGCTCATTTGAAGCCATAAAGGTGGACACTGCCGTAGCCACAGGTGAAGACTTTATCTTAGTTGAGGTCAACGCCCCTGACCTGAAGTTGCAACGCCTGTTTAACAAAAACGCCACCCCTTTAGGCCCAACTTCGGTCTTCGGCAACAGAAAGCAGCTGTTAGCTGCACTGCCAATGCAGCCCCATCAGCCTCGTGCCACTAAGGCTGCATTGGCAGCGGAGAGCGAGCGCGCTATGGCAGTAGCTCATGATCCACCAATAGCGCAGCCGGCCAAAGCAGTAAGCCCAAAGCCAGCACCTGATGTTGCCTCCCAGCCACTGCCACTCAAGGGAGCAACTAAGAAGCACGCTGAGATTGCAGCTGTCAAGCCACCAACAGCTGAAACTATGGTTGAGCTACAGCAAAAGACCAAGGCTCAGGTAGAGCCACAGAGTCAAGTTAAAGCACAGCCACTACCAGCAACCAGCCCACGTCCAATACCAAAGGACATTCCTGCATACAAGCTGCAAACCGCTGCCGCTGCCGCTAATACGGCCACTAACACTGATACAGCCACTACTACTACAGCCTTTACCACTGCTCCAGTATCCGCTGTATCGGACACAGCGAATGAAAACTCCGAGCAGAGTACTACTGGTGCAGCTAATGAGGATCTCCTCAGTGCAAACAGTACTCTGCTGGAGCTTAACCTCGCACAACAGCGCTTAACCGCGATCAACCTCCAAAAGCGTTACCAAGAACTTATGGAGCCGCTGCTACCAATCAGCATCCCAAACCTAGCCTTGGCAGATCACTACAGCTCGCGCCGCTCCTCTGTGCCAGAGCCTAATGAATCTGAGCTGATGTCCTTAGCGCAGGTCACTCACAACGCTACCGAGACAAGGCTAGAGCCGGAGCTAAAGCCAAAGCAAAAGCTAGAGATCGAAGCAGTGGCTAATACAGTGGCAAAGACCGCGACCGTGTTACAGGAAGCACCGTTGTTGCTTACTACACACCACCCAACCAATACCGAGAGCTTGAGCTCTGGCTCGGACTCGGGCTCTGGTGCGGGCGACGCAGCAGCCACCACTGCCACCCCTGCTACCACCAAAGTCGCTCCGCTATTTAGCGAAAACTCGCTTCAGCAAGCCCTCTTACCGTCCTTAGGGCGCTTACAGCAATTAGCGACGACTAGTACGCACCATTTGTCTCTGTGGCGCTCTTAGATCAAGGAGAACAGCTATGGAACAATTCAACCAAAACGTCTCCAGCGGCCGAAGTGGTCGTATTCCGGTGTACATTGCCATTGCGATTGCTTTAGCGATGTGCGTGTTAGCAATCTACGCTTTCCACCAAAAAAGCGAGGCTATCGAAAACGACAAGGTAGAGAAGGTCGTAGCCCCATCCTCGGCTTTAGGGCGCACCATGAGCACTCGTTTAGAGCGCCTCAGCCAAGATGACCGTCCGCTGATACCTGAAAAAGGGAGCTCCAGCTACCTCAATGACTACTTTGAGTACTTAGCCCTCTATGAAAGTCCAGCGGACTTAGAACCAATCCCAGATCCTACACTGCCACAAGTAGAAGAGAAAGAGACTGTAGCCACACCAGCGCCCGCTTCTGCCCCCCCAACTCCAGCATACACCCCAGAAACGCCATCGGAGATTGATAACTTCTTGTCGGCTATAGAAGAACAGGAGATGTCAGCCGAAGAGCGCCTGCAGCATCAACTACGGCAGCGCCGCGCTGAAGCGCTACTCAACGCGCTCAGCGCCACTTCAACTATCGACAGTGCCGAGCATGTCAGCAAGCTCACCGCCAACGGCTTGCAAGATGGCGGCACTGCAGCCACCACAGCCAATAATGGCCGCGGCAACCATAACGCTCTTAGTGCTCAGCAGCAGTACTACCTCAATGAAGGAAAGTCACAGCTAGCAGCACTGCAAGATCGTGTCGACAGCATGAGTGGCGCGAGCGCTGGTATGGGTATGGGTATGGGCATGGGCATGAGTACAGGCAGCGGCGCAAGCACCGTGAAACCTACCATGAGCCACAGTGGAGTACAGAACGCCCAAACTCTCAGTGCCTACGACGGTCTCGTCAACGAAGACACGTTGCTGCCAACTAAGGTCGATACCGTGCTCTCGCCATACTTGTTGCGCCAAGGAGCATTGATTCCTTGCGTGTTGCTGAGCGGCATTAACTCTGATCTGCCAGGTTTGGTACAGGCACAAGTTACTGAAGACGTGTTTGATACACCACGCGGCAACCATGTACTGATACCACGCGGCTCCAAGATCATTGGCCAATATGCATCAGGGCCAATGATGGGCCAAGAACGCATGATGCTTGGTTTTAACCGTGTGATCTTTCCTGACGGTAAAGCCATGAGCTTAGGTGCAATGATAGGCAGCAGTAGCGATGGCTATTCAGGCTTTGACGCGGAGGTCGACAACCACTTCTGGCGCCTTATGGGGAATGCTATTTTGCTAGGCGGCATCACTGCTGGTGTGGCAATCAGCGTCGATGACGACACCCGTGATGATGACGGCAATCTCACCGTCAATGGCGCGCTCTCACAGAGCTTGGGTCAATCCTTAGGACGCGTCATGACCACCGTTGTGGAGCGCAACCTTGCTGTCTCCCCAACGCTTAAGGTCAAACCAGGCTTTCCATTTAACGTGACCCTCACCAAGGACATTTACTTCCCTGGCCCTTACCGCGCATACACCTACTAAAACAAAGCAAGACAAAACTAAACAAGGCCAAACTAAACAAGGTAAGGCTAGCAAAGCCAGCACCACCACCACCATCAACCACGACCCTACCCCTAACCGAATCTAGCTTGTGATCAAATGTGCTGCCGACATTTCCTCGTGTTGGCAGCTTCTTAGGAGTTCACTATGAAGACCGTCTCTCACTCTCACTCGCGCTCTGTTTCTTCCTCATCACGCATCATTGCTGACACCAGCGAGCAAACCCTAACCATTGCCTTCGCAATCACTGTAGCCGTAGTCACGGTCTGGCAATATCTCCTAACCTGTATCGCCCTTTTGCTGCTGCCCTATCGCGTGCTGTGTGCAGTATTCATCACACTGCGTGCTGAGTACCACTATGGTCGCACCAAGGCTTCAGTCGCGGCCCCTGTACCAAAGCCACGCAGTGCGGAGATTGGTGCTCATAACAAGACTCACCACAGCCATTTGCCAATATGGAGGCACCGTCCATTTCTAACTGTGGTCATGGCGGTATGGCTGCTTTTGTTTTCCATTTGCTTTAGCCAAACAGCCTCGGCTCTGGCAGTGTTTGATAGCGCCAACTATCACGAGAACATGTTGCACCGCGTCTTAGATATCGAACAGTGGGCGCGATCTAACATCAATCAGTTAGACCAAATAGCGCGCCTTAATACCGGCAATGTCACCTTAGATGAGACCCAGCTTTTGATGGAGAAGAACTATGCCATGGATTACAAAAGCACTTGGCAAGAGATCAACGCCATGCAAGAGCAATCCTTAGCGCTGCTTTACGCCTCCAAAGCTGCATGGGATGAGTTTGGCTCATCACAGCGCTACTACGCGTCCTTTTTAAAGGCACAGGCATGGACAGATTGCTTGCAAGGCAATAGTCGCTGCACCTTTGCCACCACCTTAAACAAACTTGAAGACAGCACCATAGCGCAGGCCATGCAGGCCTACCAAAATGCCGAGCACATGAACAGCAAGCTAGAGGAACAAATCACCAAGCTGCGTGCTCTCAACCACGAGAGCGAGCAATCCCAAAGTGAAGCAGGCACCATCGATGCGCTAGCCAAAATCAACGGGGCGGTTGCCAGCTCTATGGTCGATCTCAACACCCAGGTCTCACAGCTCACCAAGCTGCAAAGCCATGCTATGGCCAAAGAGAGCAGCCGCGAGCTGGCAACTGATGCCTATTTCCATGAGATCACCTCGTTTGAGCCTGTAGATGAAAAGCCACTTCCTGTCACCTTGCCGGACATCGACTAACAACTCCTGCACAAGAAGTAAGAGACGATAAAGAAAAGGACTGAACTGGACTGGACATTAAAGGAGAATTGCTATGCAACAAGATCCCCATATAAGGCCCGAAGTCAGTTGCTGTAGCCACAACAACCGCAGTAGCCACTGCAGCCGTAGCCACTGCAGCCGTATCAGCTGCAACCGCCATAAGTGGGTAGGACTTATCATCCTCTTACTGCTCATGGTAACTTGCTTTATCGCTATCCCTGAGGCGCAGGCAGGTGTTGGGCTGCAAGGCTCGATTCAGCTGACCGATATTATTGGAGCCTACCAGTACAACATCTCTTTGCTGTACACCAAGATCCAAAGCTACGCCACCAACATCCTCTTTGCGCTTGTGGGTATCTCGATGGTGCTCAGTGGAATCAATTTGATGTTTATCGCTCACGGCACGATTCAGACCTTTGCGCTGACCGTGGTGCGTCTATGCTTAGTGGCTGGTATCTTTCACTTTCTTATCATCCACGGCTACAACATCGCCTCGGACATCATCAACTCGCTCTCTTCCATGGCTTACAACTCAGGAAGCAGTGGCAACAACTACCAAGACATTGCGCTGATCTTAAACGACTTCTTTCAGCTGCTTGTCGATTACTCAGATTTGTTATCCAACAGCAACATCGTGTTCTTTATGTTCTTTATGGTGGCTTTGTTCACCATCATTGCGCTGCTCATCATCAACTTTGCGGTCACTTATGTTGTTGCTGCCTTTGTCTCGGTGGTAGGCATCTTAGTGGTGGGCCTTGGCACTTTTGAGAGCACCCGTGAATTTGCCCTCAACTACTTGCGCATGGTCATCGCGTATGGACTGAGGCTGTTTAGCATCTGCTTTATTTTCAGGGTTGGTCACAACATTGCCCATCAGCTCATCACCTACCTGACGCAGTGCGTCAATCAAGGCGGGGAGATCAGTTTGCAAGATGCAGGTTACACCATGCTCATCATGCTTTTTGTGCTGATTCTTTCGTACACCATCCCAAGTATTATCGCTAGCTTGGTCTACACCCACGCCTCCATCCCAACAAGGCGTCAATTGATCTCTAGCGTTTAGAACCACGTGTGGGGCCGCGTATCCCTATTAACTACCAAAAGCGGCCCTACTCCCTAAATCGACAACAACTATAACGCCATAGCCGCTAGGTCACATCATGACACGCTAGACAAAACCAAGATCACTCAAGTAGCTGAGCCTCCTGTGTGGAGTCATAGCTTACACCCGCTTGTTACGGCTCCTCCTCTAAACCCTAGACAACAACAAGCCTAAAGCGCAAGGCAAGGCAAGGAGAAAAAGACAGCCTCATAAGCTCATGCACCCATGAGCTCTGCAGCTATTGAGGCGGCTGGATCCCAAAAACTGTGTAAGGCCGACTATGCAGAGTCGGCCTTATTTCCGCTATTCCGAAGCCAACACAGTAACAGAACAACTTGCAGAAAATGTAGGGCCGCTTAGTCACTCAACAAACTAGCGGCCCTATTTTTTTGAGATGGGCAGATATAAACTCAGGGCACCGTTTCTAAGCGCTGCGCTTAGTGCTTAGTACTTAGCATCTAACACTAACGCTTTTTGGCGGCCACGTTGTTAATGATTTGGGCCCAGAAGTGACCACCGTCGCTGACATCAGCGATAAATGGGTTGCCACCATCGATCGAGGAGTTCAGGATGACGCTGTTGCGCTCGTTGACAACGTGGGTGAGCTTGGCAAGAGGGATCTTGGCATGAACCTTAGAGCTCTCGTCGCTCACGAGGTGCACGTTGTAGTTGGTTAAAGCTAAGGTGCCCTCACCTACGAGCTTGAGCATGGACTCATCAGCAGACTCGCTCTCAGCATGCTTCTTATTGGCCTTGCGCACGTAGAACTTGCACTTACGGTCAAGCCATAAGATGACCTCACTGCGCTGTAACTCAGTGCCAAAGAGCTCGGTATTATCAAAAGCAGCGTTGAGCTCACCTGCTAACAGATCGCGCATGATCTTAGAGCGGTGCAGACGCGAGCGCAGTACGGCTGGCAGCTTCTCTACCGAGAGCTCGCAGCTTTGTAAAAGCTCATCTAAGATCGCAGCCTCATGCTCGGTGAACATGTGAGCCTCACCGATGGCTTCAAACAAGGTGTCAATGTTGCGCAGCAGCACCTCACTAGGTGTGGCCTTACCCTTTTGTACAGTCTCTAAAGCCTTGAGTTTCTCTAAGGTATGAGCAGCACCCTCGGTAAAGAGATCGGCGATGGCAGCGTATTCAGCGCGATCCATTTTGCGGCGCTGTTGTTGCTCTTTACCGCCAGCACTGCCTAAAAGATCGTCCTTTTTACGCTTTTTAAAGCACAGATAAGCGATCTCACCGCAGACCAACATAGCGATGGCAAAGATCATCTGGGTCTCTTTGACATCGGAGGTAAAGGAAATGAACATACAGACGAGGGAAGCAACACCAGCTATACCACCCACCACCATTTTTACAGGGCTCATCGCACCACCTTAAGAAAAAATCACACAACAACAACAACAACACAACACTGCGTCCGCCCTCAAAAAACCAAAGGCCAGCTGAGGACTACAGCTTGCCGCCTAAGACTTCAACCCCTAAGGCAAAGCAAACAGGCGGCATTATAGCAGCATGATCCCGCGCCCCTCAAAAAGGCGCGTCACACTTTTTACGATAGCTTGTTGTGGTTGGCCCTTTGCCGGCGATGTAGCCCGCGTTACTGTTTGCTTTTTACTGTTTACCCTTGACCGGAGCTTTGCGCTTAGGGACGCGGGCCGAGACCGCAGCTGTATCTTCGGTCACGCCCTGACTAGTGGGCGATTTGAAAAATTCATTCCAAGTAATCCTATCTTTTAGGCTTACCTGCTTAGGTGGCCGCAAGGACGTCTTC
>CALXYZ010000039.1 GCA_944393075.1 uncultured Anaerobiospirillum sp.
ACTGAATATCAACATCCAAGCAAGGCTGTTTTGTTTCTAAAAGTGTGATCTCAAACAGCTACGACAATTTCGCCATAGAAAATTTTTTAACTTTTTTGCTAGAAAGTGCTTGACCCAAGTCACCGGTCGTAATCATATCAATCCTGATATAACGGATCTCTTAAGCGAAGTTAGAGTGGCAATGGTGCAGACTGGCTACTACACCATCAAAGATGGCTTTGGATACCGAGGATCAAGACAGCCATCCGCAGTACCTGATGACTGTGCCTAACAGGGAGATTGAAGCTGATCTGCGCGAGAACGTGCTACCAAAGCTCAAACCATGGCTTGCAGAGGAACTAAAGGTGCTATCCATCAGATGATGGGGCTAGGGTAAAAGCATAGGCTGACACGCTTTTTCAGCTGTTGCTTTGAGCTCAACTCTGCGTGCATGGGGTTGCAGAGTTGAGCCTGTATTCACTTTAGTGAGCTAACCTCAATAGGAGAAACTTTTAATGGCGCAAGATCCAATAAAGCAAGCTTCACAAGGCACAGCAATTCCAGTTTCAGGAGTTACAAAGCCTAATTTTAGAGCACTTCCTGTAGGAGCCGCTGACTTTGTTTCTTTACGTCGTAGGGGCCAAATTTATGTGGACAAAACTGCTCCAATAGCAGACATGGTGTTGTTCAATTGTCCTCTTTTTATTGCCCGTCCTCGTCGTTTTGGTAAAAGTCTTTTGTGCTCTACCTTGGCTGATCTGTTTGCTAATGGCGTTGGTACTAAACGCTTTGATGGGCTGGCTATCAAGCCCCTTTGGGAGCAGATGGAAGAACCCACTTATCCGGTGATTCATCTCTGTTTTACTGACTTCGCGGAAGTGGAAGACAACTTCGATTTAGAAACAAAGGTTCGCGCAGACATTCAGCGAAAGCTCCAGCTGATTTCTTTGCAGTGTGGTTTCCAAGAGAAGGGGATTGACTTTGAATTCCATGACTGTCATAACGATACTGCCAAAGGGCTACTAAATGCTGTTCTTGAGTGTTACCACACAATCACAGGGGATCAGTTTGTTATCATCATTGATGAGTATGATGCTTTGCTCAATCAAGTCCTTGATAAAAAGGATATGTTTGAAAAGAGTGTGAAGTGGTACTCTTCTTTCTTTGTTGCTCTCAAGAGCATGTACGATAAGGGCTACCTTCGTTTTCTCTTCATTACAGGTATCACCCGCTATTCTTTTACCAGTATTTTCTCTGGATTTAATAGTGCTCAAGATCTCTCGCTCAACTATGAGTACAGCACTATGCTGGGCTTTACTGAGGATGAGCTAAAGCGCAATTTCATGCCATACCTTGAGTATGGAGCTCAAGTTTTTGGTGAGTCGGTTGATGAGTATTTGGAGCGCTTGCACAACAGGTACAGTGGTTACCTGTTCTCAGGATCAAAGAAAGCCACTACACGAGTTTACAACCCGTGGTCGATCCTGAATGCTCTTGATCGATTGTCGCAAGGTCAAGCTGGGAGCCTGAGTAACTTTTGGGCTCAGACAGGTTCTCTTACGGGACACCTCTTTGACACCATTAAGAGCCGCTTGCAAGGCCCAAGTAAGTACACTGCCAAGGAAGAGCTTGAAGAGCTTTTGGGCACTGATCTGACTGCCGATTTTGTGATGCCACGGTCGCTCATAACTGCCGTCCGTAACCCTATTAATCCTGATATCACTAGTCTCCTAAGCGCAGTTAGAGTGGCAATGGTGCAGACTGGCTACTACACCATTAAGGAGCTGTTGGATACCAAGGATAAAGCCAGCCATCCAAAGTACTTGATGACCGTACCTAACAGGGAGATTGAAGCTGATCTGCGCGAGAACGTGCTGACAAAGCTCAATGGTTTTCTTGCTGACGAGCTAAAGGCGCTCGATGGTGATTAGGTAACAGCATAGGTTGGCACTCTGCCTTAGCTGGTGCTTGGTGCTTGGTGCTGTGCGGAGTGTGGGAGCTGTGACCTCACGAGCAGAGTATAGCGGCTTGGCTGCCATCTCGTGGCAGGAGTTGCTATACTCGGCGAGCGCTCTAAGGAGAGATAATGGGCGCGACCGCGCTTGGCGTCTCGTGTTCCGCACGTAGCAGGCTGTGGTCTTTGGGTTTTGGTAATAGATTTTGGTACGAAAAGCGGTATGAAGCTACAATTTAAGCATCAGCAGTTTCAATCTGATGCGGCAGCTGCTGTGGTCGATGTTTTTAAAGGCATGCCTCGCATCACGCGTGATTACATCTTTGACCGAGGTTTAGATGAGCATGGTTCCCTCAACATGGAGCCTGAGCTTGGCTACGGCAATATGCCTTGGTATAGCTTCGTGACACAAGAGGAGATCTCAGGCCGCATTAAAGCAATGCAGCAGCAAAACTTCTTGCCGCCATCAGATCCATCTGATCTCACCTACGGCGAAGGCAATCCTCTCAACCTCACCATTGAAATGGAGACAGGTGTGGGTAAGACCTACACCTACATCAAGACCATCTATGAGCTCAACCGTGCCTATGGCTGGAGTAAGTTCATTGTGGTGGTACCAAGCATTGCCGTGCGTGAGGGCGTGCGTAAGTCCTTTGAGATGACTAAGGATCACTTCGCTCTTGAGTACCCACAGCAGTCACTGCGCTACTTCGTCTACAACTCCTCGCAGTTAAGTGAGATCGATTCCTTTGCTCGTGATAGCGATGTGCAGGTGATGATCATCAATGCGCAGGCATTCAACAGCCAAAACCAAGATGCGCGCATCATCACTACCGTCAGTGATGCGTTCCAATCCCGTGCTCCAATCAACGTCATTAAGGCCACCAACCCAATTGTGATCTTAGATGAGCCACAGTCGATTGAGGGTAACAAGACCAAGGAAGCGCTCAAGCTCTTTAACCCGCTTCTGATCTTGCGTTATTCGGCTACGCACCGCTCGATCCAGAACATGGTCTACCGTCTGGATGCGCAGGATGCCTACAATCAGCTTCTCGTCAAAAAGATTGCGGTCAAGGGTATCTCGGTGCAGGGGTCTAACGCCTCTAGCGGTTACGTGTTCTTAAAGGACGTGGTGCCAAGCGAGCAGGGTCCAATTGCTACCATCACTTTTGAGCAAAAGAGTGAGAAAACCGGCAAGGTCAAAATGGTCACACGTTCGGTGACTATCCCTAGCAAGACCATGGCTGGCTTCAATCTCTACGAGCACTCCCATGGTCTTGCCGAGTACCAAGATGGCTTTGTCATCTCCGACATCTTCTGTGCTCAAGAGCGCCATGCTGATGATGACGCTTTTGTTATCACGGTAGAAGAGAGTGAATCTGAGTCGCTGCTCACGCCACAGAGAGTAGGAGCCGGTGCGGGTGCGGGCGCTGGTACTGTTGTAGGTAAAGCTGCAGCCAAAGAGTCGCGTCGTACTTCTGATAGCTTTGTGGAGTTTGAAAATGGCTTGCGCCTTTATGTAGGCGAGGTCAACGGTGCCCAAGCCAACGACGATGTGCTGCGCAAGCTGCAAATCCAAGAGACTATCAACACTCACTTTGAGCGCGAAAAACAGCTCTTCCATCGCGGCATTAAGGTGCTGACCTTGTTCTTTATCGACAAGGTGAGCAACTACCGTGAGTACGACGATAAGGGCAATGCCAGTGCTGGCAAGTACGCCAAGATGTTCGAAGAAGCCTATGCCGATAGGGTAGAGACCGAGCTTAAGTACATTCAAGAGCACAACTTAGAGGGCTCGTGGAGCGACTACTGTACTTACCTCAAGAACATTACGCCGCAAGCTACTCATGCAGGCTATTTCTCGGTCGATAAAAAGGGTCGTATGGCCGAAGGTAAGATCGCCAAGTCCACCATGAGCAGCGATGACGTCGATGCCTACGACCTCATCATGAAGGACAAGGAGCGTCTCTTAGACCTCGATCCGCACCGTAGCCCAGTGCGCTTCATCTTCTCGCACTCGGCATTACGTGAGGGTTGGGACAACCCTAATGTCTTCCAAATCTGCACCTTGCGTGACGACAACTTAGGCAAGAGTACCATCCGCAAGCGCCAAGAAGTTGGTCGTGGCATGCGTCTGTGCGTCGATAAGAGCGGCCAACGTCAGGACGTCAGTGTTTGGGGTAAGCAGGTACAGGACATCAACCTGCTTACTGTGATCGCTAGTGAGTCTTATGAGCAGTTTGCTGCCTCCTTGCAGCACGAGATCTTAGATGATCTCAAGTCACGTCCACAGGTGGTCAACGACAAGTTGCTCTCTGGCATCAAGCTTAAGAACAGCAAAGGTCACGACGTGGTGCTTGATCGCAAGCAAGCTAAAGAGCTGCATGCTGCTTTGGAGAGCGTGGGTTTTATCGACTCTGAGGGCAAGCTGACATCGGCTTACTACGATGCTCAGGACAATGGTGCAGTGGAAAAGACCTTAGCTCAGACTTGGTTGCCTGTGGTCGAAAACCACCTTGCAGATAACGATCATAGTGTGGAAGCTGATGCCATCAGAGCACAACAAGAGGTGCTGCTTGATCGTGATCCATGGCGTGACTGTGTGGGGGCTGTGGCCCATATCTTAGACAGTGTCTTTAACCCACGTGCCTTTAAGCCAGCTGATGCCCGCAAGAACTTCCCTAATTACCTCAATCAAGAGCAGTTTGACAGTCCTGAGTTCCGTAAGCTCTGGGAGTGCATCAACTACAAGTCGACTTACTCGGTGAGCTTCTCGCGTGAGAAGTTGATTACTGAGGCTATTCGTCGTCTTGATGAGGAGTTGCTTGTCGATGTGGTGAAGTTGGCGGTAACTCGCGGTTCGCTGCAAACGATTTCCAAAGAGCGCCTTAAAGAAGGCACAGCCTTTAGTGAGGGCAAGACCACCTATCACGGTGCTGACGATATCTATCGCAACCAATCGAAGTTTGATTTGGTCGGTGCCTTGGTCGAAAAGACTTTCCTTATCCGTAAGGACATCATCGCCATCTTACAGGGCATCAAATCTGACACCTTTAACAAGTTCAAGCAGAGCCCAGAGGAGTTCATCACCCGCTGCGCTGATCTCATCAACGCCGTCAAAGGTAGCGAGGTCGTGGATGGTATTGAGTACCAAATCCAAGATGAGCGCTACGATTGTGAGGCCATCTTCAACTCCAATATCAAGCAAGGTCGCCTTGATAAGGACAACAAGCTGGTAAGCTGCAAAAAGGGCATCTACCAGTACTTGTTCTGGGACTCTGATGTTGAGCTGAAGTTCGCCAAGGATCTTGAGAGTACTGACAATGTAGCTGTCTATACTAAGCTGCCACTCGACTTCTATATCAACACACCAGTCGGTCATTACACCCCTGACTGGGCAGTGGCTTACTTTGACAGCGATGATCGCATCAATCAGCTCTTCTTTGTGGTCGAAACTAAGGGCGAAAGTAAAGGCAACTTAGCTGCACTTGATCTTCGTGATATTGAGTACTGCAAGATTAAGTGTGCCCGCAAGCACTTTGCCGCCATCAATCAAAAGCTGATGCGTGAGCAGGCTCAAGGTCAAGGTGTGGCCCCAATAGTCGATAGCGATAAGGTGCACTTCGTTAAGGTGAGCAACTTTGACAACTTCATTGCGCATGCGCACAGCATTATCGCTGGCGATGTGGAGGCATCAGTGGGCATTGACCACGAGTAGTTGGTGGACTCAAATTCAACCTAATTGCAGATAGCAAGTGCAATAGCAAAAGCAATAGCAAGGAGCGGCAGATCTGTCTTTGGTGATCTGCGGCCCTTACATTAAGCTCTGGATGATGTTGTTAATTGCTGCTATCCGCTGCTGCTTTTTGTCGCGCTCGTTCTTTAGCGCGCAGCGGCGGTTGAACTGGCTCTCGTAGCGCTCTCTGCTCTTGAGTCGGTTTACCTCCTTTTGCAGCTTCATGCGCTCCTTAACCAAAGACTCCATCTGCGCAATCTTGAGGCTTATGGTCTCCTCGTCTTCTTCTTCTACCTCATCGTTATCATCGTAGTCGTCGTAATCATCATTGTCCTCGTATTTAGGCTTTAACGACTTGGTGGTGGAGTTGGTGTTGATGCCATTTTCTCCATTGGCGGTGCTGTTGGATTGGGCTTGTAGTGTCGTCACCTGAAAGCGCAAATTTGCAAAGACGACATCTAAGTCATCGCCTTTTAGGCTGAGCGCGGCCGTGAGCTCAGCTTCGGTATACCAGTCGGTGTGCTGAACCCCAGTAGTAGAGTCATGGGCGGCGAGATTTGAGAGCCACAACTGCATGTTCTTAGGGCCGAATGCGTCAGGCCTAATGAGCACAAAGAGCGCGTGCGAAATGCCATCGAAGAACTCTGAAAGCATGGTGCTCACAGTGCTGGCTCTTAGTAGCTGCTGGTACTTGCTTGCAGTGAGGTTGTTAGGCAACTCTAAGCTGAAAACGGAGATGTTTTTGACCGTATCACCTGCATCAAAGTCGCTCATCTCTGGATTGAGAACATGCTCTAGGTTGATCGAGCCAATGGCCTTTAAGAGCTCAACAGCTAAGGTGTTGCTCTGCTTATAGGCTGTGTCAGCTTTGTATTGCAGGAGTTGCTCCACATTAAAAGAGAACGCTGATTGTGGCTTGGTGCTTTCAGGAAAACCGAGCATGGGTTACGCCTCCTTTTGTTGTTGCTGTTGCTGCTGCTTCTTTGCAGGTGTTGCTGCCGCAGGCTGTGTCGTTGCCTGTGCCTTGTTGGTAGTAGTGGCGGTATTGAGCACAACGAGCATGCAGATCAGCTCAAAGTCATCGACCTTGAGCTTGTTGGGAGCAAAGGCAAAAACGTTGTTTTGGAAAAGCTGCATGAAGCTTTGGTCGCTTTCCTTTTGCGCAATACCGTCGATCGCTTTAGAGAGCAGAGCGGAGATCTGCCCAAGATTTCTACCGTCATTGGTGGCACGGTTAAAGAGCGCACACAGCTGTGCATCAGGCGTGCTCTTATCCTTGCATAAGGTACGCAGGCTATCTAAGACCACCTTTGGTTGCAGCTGATTGTGAATGAGCTCACCACGCTCGTTAATGTAGACGAGGTAGTAAGGCTCTAATGGTGAGCTGCCACTGCTACTACCACTACCACTACTGCCACTAGCACCGCCTCCGCCTCCGCCTGCACCAGCAACAGCACCTTTGCCATTACCCATAGCCTTGCTAAAAGCATAGCTGGCGGTTGAGGTGGATGCTGAGGCCGCAGCCGAAGCCGAGGCCGAGCCGGCTATGTTCTCGTGTGCAAGGTTGTTGAGACGCTGCTGACGGGCACTGGTGGCAGCCACGGCACTGTAGCGATGCTGTGCTTCAGTATCTCCGAGCCTTTTTAGTACTAAGATCAGCCCAGGTGGGTGCTTGTCGGTAGCACTGACTACCGCGTGGACGCCAAGGGGGAAGCGGTCGGCGTTGAGCTTGCCTTGGCTGGTGCTGAGGTACTGTTTGAGATCCATGCGGAAGTCAGAGAAGCCTAAGTCGAGGATCGAGACGCCACTGCCCATATCCTCAAGGTCGACCACCTCATGACGCAGCTTCTCTAACTGTGTCTTGCGGTAGCTCAGTTCCATGAGCTCATCCTTTTCGGCGGCACTTAAACCCTTAAATGACTCACTGTGTGGGTTAAACGGATCGTCGCTACTGACGCCGGTGGAGCTGAGCACAGTGATCGCCATACGGCTTTCGACACGCTTTTTGAGGTTAATGTACTCATCGAGGCTGATGTCAGGCCAGAAGTTCACGAGCTGTACTGACTCGTTAGTACTGTTGAGGCGATCAACACGACCAAAGCGCTGAATGATGCGCACTGGGTTCCAGTGGATGTCGTAGTTGACAAGGTAATCGCAGTCTTGCAAATTCTGACCTTCGCTAATGCAGTCGGTAGCAATCAGGATGTCGATCGCCAGATTGTCGCGACCGTATAGGGTCTCCTTATTCTTGCTCCGTGGCGAGAAGTAAGTCAGCAGCTGATTGACCGTGACTTTAGCGTTGTCGGCGGAGCCACTGCCACTTGCGCGCAGATTACGGCTCTGTAGCTCTTTGAGGAGCGTGCATTTGATGCTACCGCTTCCTGTCACCAGTGCGGTATGCAGCTGGTAGCGCTGTAGTAGCTCAGGGGCGAGGCACTCGTAGAGGTAGTTGGCTGTATCAGCAAAGGCAGTAAAGATAATGGCCTTACGATTAGAGCCGTTGATCGGGTGGGTGATCTTATCACCGAGCTCTTGGAGCAGGCATTGGATCTTACCGTCATGCTGTGGGTCGATGACCTCAATGCGTGATAACAGTCCAGCTAAAACCTCCATATCATCACTGAGCTCTCGCTCCCATGTAAGGAAATCCATATCGGCAAGATGAATCGGTACTGTCTTGCCCACATAAAGCTCACAGGTGTTCTCGTCCTCCTCATCGAAGTCATACTGCTCGCTGTTGATTACTGGGGCACTAACTAGGGCTTGGTTAGCACCAGCGCTCTGCTTGTTGATGAGTGCTCTAAACTTCTCAATATGCTCCAGCTCTTTGGCGATGTTTGCCTGCATGCGCTCTACAGTCAGGCGAAACGACGAGACTGAGCTCTCCAAGCGCTTTAAGAGGTTGACCGTCATCAAACGCTTAATGCCTTGCTCACGGCCCCGCTGATCGATGCCACCGTTGTTGCGCGCCGAGCCTGTACCTTGAGCTTGAGATTGTGCTTGAGCATAAGCTTGCTCGTACTTCGCACGCCGTGAGTCCAAGATGTGCTTAGATGGCGTATAGATGCTCATGTAGAGGCGACTTAGGGCATTGTAGATGTCTTGATAGTTAATGGCTTTACCCTTAGTTTTGGCATCGATCACCATGAGCTGAGGAGTAAGCGTCTTTGGCTGTAAGCGATGTGGGAAGTGACCAATCGCGCTCATGTCGTAGTTTTGCTCAATATGGCGACGTGAGCGGGCAATGGTCAGTTGGTCTAAGAGCTCAAAGAAATCAAGGCTCAGACTTTTTACCAAGCGATCAGGGGTACGCTGATCTTGGGGCAGCTTGCTCCAGCTCGTGAAGACACGCTGTGCCTGCACAAAGATCTTTTCAGTCGATTTGAGTGGTTTGAGCTCAGCCATAGCTTGGGCCGCAGCGGCAGTGTTAAGCGGCTCTGATGAATCAGGGGCGGGCGCTGTGTGAGCTGGTGCAGCGGTTGTGGTTGTGGCTGTGGCAGCGGCAGTTGCAGATGCAGAAGCAGCAGCAGATGCTGAAGCAGCTGCGCCCGCTTGTAGTGAGCGCAGACGGTCTAAGCCTGTGAGTGGTTGAGAGGCTTTGGTCTCATTGCTGTTGGCTTTTGCTCTTTTGCGGCTGGTGTTGGTGCGCTTGGTGAGTGCACGCGTGCGTGGATAGAGCACACGATCCATGGTGTCGGTTGAACCGGCATATGGGATGAGCAGCTGGTTTTTGAGGTCGTTAAAGCGGTTGTTGACTGGGGTAGCCGAGAGCATCAGCACCTTTGGCTGATACTTGGTGTTGGCAATAGCTTTAAGTATCAGCTGCTGATAGCGGGTCAGACCTTTGCTGTTGTTACTGGCGCTGTTGCTATCGTCCTCATCGCCTAAGTTGCTGCCAGGGCCATTACGGAAGTTGTGCGACTCATCGATCACAATGAGGTCGTATACCGACCAATCAAAGCGCTCTAAGTCCTTGCCATTGGAGAAACCACGCGAGCGCGACAAATCGGTGTGGAAGAGCAGCTCGTAGTGGAATTCGTCTTCACGAAAGACGTTGTCTTTGTAGTTATTGTTGTAAGTGTTCCAGTTATCGCTCAGTTTCTTTGGGCACAGCACTAGCACATGGCTATTGCGCAGCTCGTAGTATTTGATGACCGCAAGTGCAGTGTAGGTCTTACCCAAACCCACGCTATCGGCGAGGATACAACAGCGGTACTGTTCTAGTTTCGAGATAATGCCGCGCACGGCATCCTTTTGGAAGTCGTGGAGTGTATTCCAGATAAGCTTCTCCTTAAGACGGGCCTTATCGTGCAACATTGGGTCTTCACGCTCGTCATCTAAGAGCGGGTACAGCACGTGGTAGAGCGCATGATAGTAGATGGTTTCAGGCGAGTGCTCAATATAGGCTTGCTCTAAGCGTGCGAGCACCGTGGCTAGCACATCGTGGCTGTACTTATCTTGCCATAGCTGCACAAAGTTATCAGAGAACTGGTCAATGACTGCTTTGTTGAAGGTTTTGTTGATGGCGTTGAGGTGCATAGGCCCAGCGCTCTGCGGCTTGCACAGACCTAAGTTTTCTTGCGTAAACGCGGCAACAGGATAGTACGAGGCGGCATTGCACGCCGCAGCATCGGTATCGGTATCAGCATTAGCATCATCATCTACTGCTGCAAACGGCGGAGCTATCAGCATATAACCTGACATAATGCTAGGGTTTGGGTCAGTGAGTGTGCGGAACTGCGCCTTGTGCTTGAGGAATTGGGCGCAGCTTTGGGCAGTGATCTTGAGGTCTAAGATCTCGGGATTGAGTCGTAACTCGTATGTTGTGCCGTAGAGATTGCGCTCACGGGTGAGGCGCGGGATGTAGAACTCACGGGCAATTGGTGCCTCTCCTGGTGCCATGCTAATTGCAGGCGCACAGAGCCCTAAGGCTTTATCCAAATCGTCGGTAAAGGTAGGCGAGGTGTAGAGGAAATAGAAGCAATCGACCTGCTCTAAGTACTCTTGCAGCTCCTTAAAAGCGTAGATCGAGAAGCTGGAGGCCAGCACATAAACGCTACTGTGAGGCACAAGCTGCCTAATGAGATCAGCCTTAAGCTCAGCGTAGTTGGCACCTGTGAAGAAGGTGGTATCGTTATGTAGGGTGCTGTCACTTGCCATCGAAAAAGCGTCCTCAATCTCTGATGCGATGTGAGCTGGAGGCAAAGGTGCCATCAGCTTTCGCCATTATAGCGTGCTCACAACTTTTGCTGTATGATGCCGGCCACGCTTTGCAGCGCTCCAGCGCTGCAGCACTGTTGCATTGCCGCTGCAACGAGCAGTATTGCAGCTGCATGGTGACTGCGTCTTTCTGCTGCTTGCTTGAGAATAAGCAAAGGCAATACGCCACTAATAGGTTTCCTTTTAGGTTTCCTTAGTTTTTGGGAACATTATTGGGGCGTGGTAAAGATAGGGCTGGTCAAGGTTCAGCACAGCACTTAATTTGCAAAAAAGTGTTGAGCTTGTATCATTAGCGATAGTTCAGGCGGTGCTTGAGCTAAGGCCAAACAACTGTAGGGCGGCATTAGAGCAAAGATCAGTGATCAAGGATCAGAGATCAAGTATCAGAGATCTTTGATTTGCGATTTGCAATCTGCGATCAGTTTAGATGCGCGATCGCGTTGCTAGAGCTGCCATGTAGCTGTGTGAATTTTTCTAAAGTTAAGCAGGGAGCTGTGCGCAACGTGCGCTCCTAACTTCTAACTCCCACAAGGACAAAGCATGGACAAGGTAAGGTTTCCATTAGATCGCTTAGAAGAGATTGAGCAGTACCCTGAAAACTTTAAGCTCTTAGAGCGTGTGCCGCTGACTCGTGCTGACATGATTGAGCGCTTGCCTATTAAGCTTCTTGATGTCATGCCTAATGAGCGTGTGGCCTCGGTGGTGTTTTTAGACACCGAAACTACCGGCATCAATCCAACGAGCGAAAAGATCATTGAGTTAGGTATGGTGAAGTGCGCCATGTCCTTAGACCGCAAGTGCATCTTATCGATCGACCGCATCTACGATGACTTTGAGGATCCAAAGCGGCCTATTCCTCCAGAGATCACCAAGCTGACTGGTATTACCGACGATATGGTGCGTGGTCATTCCTTTGATCAAAACCTAGTTTTAAGCTTCTTTGCTGATAGCCCTTTAGTGGTGGCTCACAACGCCAAGTTTGATCGTCCTTTCTTTGATCGTCGTTTCACTAGCCTTAGTAATCAGGCTTGGGCTTGCTCGCAAAACGAGATTGATTGGAAGTCGCTGGGTTTTGGTGGCGCTAAGTTAGAGTTCTTAGTGCAGAGCTCAGGCTTTTTCTATGATGCTCACCGTGCAGTGAATGACTGCTTATCGCTGTGCTATTTGCTGCACATTATTCCAGAAGCCTTTGAGCAGTTGGTTTTAAATTCGATGCTGCAGACCTATCGTCTTGATGTCTCACTCCCTAAAAATGATTATGGTAAAAAGGACGATCTAAAAGCTCAGAAGTACCGCTGGGATTCTGAGGGCAAGACTTGGTACATTCAGGTCACCAGTGCTGAAGAGGCTATTGCTCAGGTCAACTTCCTCAAGGCCCTTAATCTCAAGGAAAGGGACTCTAAGATCACTGTCTTTAGCGCTAAAGACCGCTACATTGGCTAAGCAGCTAAGAACTAAGCGCTAAGCGCTAAGCGCTAAGCTTTTTTGCTTTTGGGGTGCAGCCTAACGCTGCCTAACGCCGTCTAACGTTGCGCAACGAACACAACGCAATGCAAATTACGGGGTTGGGCGGCCCCCATGAATCACAAAATGGCATGGCACATCCACATCGTCACCTAAGTTAGAGCAACAGCATCATGGAAATTGACAAGGACAAGGTAAGGTTTCCGTTAGAACGGGAAGAAGAGATTGAGCACAATCCTGAGAACTTTAAGTTGCTAGAGCGCGTACCTCTGACTCGTGCTGATGTTATTGAGCGCTTGCCTATCACCTTCCTTGAAATGCAGCCCAATGAGCGCATCGCTTCTGTAGTGATTGTCGATACCGCCACTACCGGCATCTCGGCTATGAACGACAAGATCATTGAGCTGAGCTTGGTCAAGTGCACGATGTCCGTAGATCGTCGCTGCATCTTGTCGATTGACCGCATCTACAATGAGTTTGAGGATCCGCAGCGTCCTATTCCACCTAACATCTCCAAGCTGACCGGCATTACAGATAAGATGGTGCGCGGCCACTCCTTTAATCAGGATTTGGTTTTAAGCTTCTTTGCCGACAGTCCTTTGGTGATAGCCCATAATGCCAGATTCGACCGTGCTTTCTTTGATCGCCGCTTTAGTAGCCTCAACAATCAGGCTTGGGCTTGTACGCAATATGAGATTGATTGGCATTCGCTGGGCTTTGGCTCCAACAATTTAGAGTTTATTGTGCAGAGTGCGGGCTTCTTCTACGACTCGCATCGTGCCATCAACAACAGCTTAGCGCTGTGCTACTTGCTGCACATCCTGCAGCCAGCCTTTGAGCAGCTCTTTTTAAGCTCACTGCAACAGGTCTATCGCGTTGATGCCTACAAGTCACCATACGATATTAAGGACAAGCTCAAAGAGAATGGCTTCCGTTGGGATGCTAACGATAAGGTCTGGTACATCCAAGTTAAGACCGCAAAGGAAGTTGTAGAGCAGGTAAACTTCCTATCAACCCTCTACTACAACGCTGAGTACAGTGCCAAGATCAACGTCTTCACCGCCAAAGACCGCTACCGCGGCTAAGCTCACTGTGCTCACATAGCTCACAGAGCTCAGTCTGTTCAGCCAGCGCCGCTAAGCCCACTTCATCGCTTTTGGCTGGCACCTGGCACCTGGCAGCCGGTAGTGGGTAGCGGGTAGCTTATAGCTGGTGTTGGTTGCCTTGCGGCAAGTTGCAGCTTCTTAACCGAGCGCCGCGCGGCCGCTCAGCCGTGTAGCCAAGTAGTCGCGCAGCCGTGCAGTCGCGCAGTCGCGCGCGGTTAGGGAACCCCCCAAAGGTGCACCATGAGAGCTGTTCTCTGGGTGAACACAGTTATAGGAGCTTATGGCTGTGATGTCATTGGGGCTGCCATTAAGAGCTCGAAGCCAAACTGCTGGCGGTACTGCTTTAAGAGAATCTCGATATCGAGCTTGCGGTAGATATCGACCATCGGAAACTTGCTGCACACCCCATCGAAAGCTTCCTGATATTGAGCTAAACGACCTAAAGGCTGTTTGGCGATACGCAGATATGGGCGTGACTGCGGCGTGACCTCAGATTGCATCCAAGCACGGGCGTCCATATGGTCGATGGCTCCTACACCGTGACGCTCACAATAGTTGCGGAAGAACTCAGGGTAGTCGGTGACATCGATGTTAATGCAATGTTAAGCTCCATCTTTACCGCAGCTTGATTGCACTCTCTACATGCTCAGCATTCTCTGCATCATATGCTGCCTTGGTAGTCAAAGCAGATATGGATCTGGTTCTGGGGCCTATTTTGAGATCAAGCAGGTGTCAGTGGTAGAGGCATAGTGATAGGGATAGGTAGTGGTTGCCAAGAGCTAATAGCAATAGCAATAACAGCTAATAGCAAAAGCCAAGAACCACGATCATGTGTGGGACAGGGAAGAAGAAGGAACAACAAGGGCGATGGCAAGGAAGAGCTTAAAGATAATGAGCAAGAACTGAAAATGCCTGCTGTTGCCACCTGCAAAAGAGCCTCAGGTGCTGTTAGGCGGATCTTGTGCAGATAGAAGAGGTGCTGATTTGGGGGCTACAGCTATGCTCTCGTGGCTACCAGAGAGGAGCTGCGAACAGCAGCTCGAAAGAAAGAGAGTTGCGAAACCTGCCGATTGCATCAAGGATCCTGGCCTTTTTGTCGACTTCTAGCTTCTTTAGCTCTAAGCGCAGCCTTGCAATTGCCTCGTGGAGGTCGTTAATGCGGTATACACGGTAACGACAATACTCAAAAGCAGGATTTACGCAGTCCTCAACATCCCAGTCCAACCAATCGTGAGCTTGGAAGATACTGATTGTGCCGCGGCACCTCCTCTGGCAGTACTGCTGAAAAATTTCAGAGTAATCAGAGATGTCGCGCTGCTCGCGTACGCAATCACGTGCGTGACCCCAGAAGCTGAGAATCCAAGGGTAGTTCTCCATCCAAGCCTTGGTGTGGAGAAAAGGGTCGAGATGTGCCCATGGGCCCAAAATACGATTCATCGTGTTCCAGTACACGATGCGAGGATCGAATTCGAGCTTCTCTTCTTCTTCAGGGTAGGGGAGCTGCTCGTCGAGTTGCGCAATAAGGCGATCGATCATGGCACAGACATCATAGAAAACCCAGTGCGCTTGTGTCGCAAAGTCTTCAAGCCCAGTTTCGATACGCTCTAAGAGCGCATCGTTTGAAAGTGTGGAAGGGACATACATGACAGTTCTCCTTTGTTTGTACAGATGATGGATGCCTAAAAGGCTTACTCTGAGTATATCCCTTTAGAGCAAGTCTTGCTCTGTTACTCAACGTGTTTGGTGTGGCACGCAATGTCTCCCAAGTAATGAGAGGGCGAGTGCCCACAGAAAACCCAACGAGTCTTTGGTTGGTGTGCCCGTATGCCTGTGCCTGTGCCTTGCTTGGCTTGCGGCAAAGTCAAAAGTCAAAAGTCAAAAGTCAGATACCGGCGCGTCTGTGTGATCGCTGAGATCGTCTTCAGATGGCTGGTATTACATACATTGGGGCTTTGAGGCATGGGAGCACCTCATGTCGCTGTAATGGAGACGGTGTTAGATTGGGGCTGAGAACACTACCTCGTAGGCAAAGACATCAAAGAAGCGCTTGAACAGTTCCTTAGCCTCGTCCTTGTCCTCTTTTGAGCCTGCGCCGTTGCTCACTAAGCGTGCCAATCTCTCCATGGACTCACGCAGAGTCTTGAGCTGCTCTAAGACCTCAAGGAGCTGAGGCTGATAGCGACGAGACATCGGGTCGTCTAAGTAGCTCTTTACCTCAGCTACAGCTTCGTCGTAGCTGAGAACGCTGGTAAAGCGATGTTGCACATAGCTCTCGTATGGGGTCTGCCATGGATAGTAAATGCCACTGATCAAGAGCTGCTTGTTGTCGATGGAACGGTCAACGTAGTGGAGGCACTGAGGGGCATTCTTATCGTAGAGATCGAAGTAGTCGTCGGTGTTGATGCTGGTGCCAAAACTCTTGCCTAAAAGCTGCTCAAGGATAGCGCGCTCTTGTTGCAGCTTCTCTCTAAACTGCTCGCGCTTGGTTGGATCCTGAGGGATACCCATAAAGGCTGCCATCTTAAAGAACTGGTTCACGATATCGCAGCTGGTGCCGTAATCGAGCCGCTCTGCGGCCCATCTGATGAAAGGGTTGCTCATTGGGGGATATGCCTTATTCGTCGTCTTTGTTGTCTGCGTCGTTGTCAGCCTGTTCCATCATGCTTTCTTGGTAGCGGCGCATCATGGCTGCATACACTGCTTGGGCTTCAGGTGATGGATCCTTACCTACAAGGCATTCAGCAACCTTTTCGGCAACGAAATCTAAGCCGTTTTTGGCAGCATGCGTACCACCTTTATCGAGCTCTTGGAGAAGGAGGTTGTGTACTTCCTCATCATACTGACACAGGTGCAATAAGATGCCTTCGTCATCTTCTACAGCCAACAAGTCGTCCATACGATGGGCCATAGCGTGCGCTATGATGGCAGCACGGCCAGTGACGCCCTCTTTAAGCTCAGGGAAGTAGCCTTGTTTGATGAGCTCAGCGTAGTCTTGCTCGACATCTTTGATGGTGGATTGCGCTTGAGCTTGAGCTTGTGCTTCATCAAAGCAGTTGTTGAGGTAGAAGTGTGCCTCTAACTTGGAGGCAGCAGCTGGGGTGAGCTCGTTACTGACGCGCATGAAGTTGAGTACGTAGGCTTCAGGTACGAGATTGATCGACGCGAACGGGGCTAGGGAGGCGCCATTCTCTTCTAATTTCTTGTAGACCACGCTGTCCATGACCTGCGAGGTACAAAAGCTCTCTAAGCCCATGGCATACAGTACAGAGATTTGGTCGGACTCAGACAGCGACGCAAACTTCACATCTCTTGTCAGCCCTGATTCAGGGTTGTTAATCATGCTGCTGTACTCTGAGAACTTATCAGGCTGCAAGAACTCTTGCACGAAGGCCTCCATATCAGCAAGCGTGAAGTCATTGGCGATGCAATACTGCACTATCTCATAGAAGTCATAAGCAGAGCGCTGCTGTACTTCAGTGGCGGCGTCTTCGTCTTCATTGAGCGCGGTGAAGACAGTGTTGAGGCTTTCTTGGCGATTTTCTAGCTCTTTAGAGCTGTGCTCGTCGGCATCACCGCCCAAGCTATTGATAAGGTTTTCGATCATGCTCAAACCAGTAAAAGGTGGTTCTACTGTCACCACAGTCACGTGGCATCAGTGAACCAGCGTTATCATTTGGCACCAATGGCATTAGAGCTGCCAGTGGTGTTGTAGTGTTGTTGGGGTGCGTATCTCATGCATGATGCAGCATGCAGCATGCATAATGTAGCGTGTAGCATGCGCAGTACGAGATGTACACCAGTCATCAGCGCATCATCACATTCTACATGTGCGGCGCAGTGCTGACATTATACGCATAGTAGATAGGGCCTGAGAAGACAGTCTCATAGGCCACCACGTCAAAGAAGCGCTTAAAAAGCTTGGCGGCCTCTTCCTTTTCTGCGTCAGAACCATCGCCCTTTTGCACCAAGGCTGCCATTCTCTCGAAAGACTCACGTATGGGGAACCGTACCCTAAGACAAAAGAATGGCCTATGTTTAGCGTATTTTAATTTTTAGAGGTTCCCATTAAGTATGAAGCCTCACGTACCACGTTCCACGTTCCACGTTTAAAGCCTCAATCTTCATTTGCATGACTGTGCAGATACTTAGAGAGTAAAGAGCAGAGAGTAGGGAACAGATAGCCGAGAACAGGTAGCAGGTGCTGAGATAGGTCTGGGTAGTGGCTACGAGTGAATATCGTGAGCTTGGCGGTAAGAGACAAGTGGGCAAAAACAAGCGTGTGTTTGGAGCACGATTTGGCGTCAAAACAGCGCAAGAAAAGTCTTATTGGAGTAGTAGTTGAGGCGTAGGTGATGGCTGAAAAGCCCTTTCTTATGCGGAAAACGTTTTCATTAAGACCAAGAGCAAGAAAAGTGTGAGCTATCTTACATACTAGTAACCAAGATTTGGCAAAACGAGTCTGACCTTGCTATCATGCCGTGCAAATGTTGAGGTTGGGTTGTCCCTGTGTTGTGTTAATGCTTAATGCGCTATCACCGCAGTAGCACTGCGGTGTTACTGCGATGCTAAGAGCAGTAGCTAATACAGTGTGTTACGCTGTGTCACCTCGACAGATTAGGTTTTTGTGGATATGTTTGGGCTGACAGCCTGTTCTCACCTGAGCACCACAGGCAAGGCAAGAAGGAGCAAAGCATTAGCAGCGACGCTGTGCGCGTGCACTGTTATGTGCTTTTCCAACTGCTTAGCAATGTGGTCTTGGGTTTAGGTCTGGTGGTATGAAGACCAGAGCGTAGGCAGCCAAGTGCGATTGAGTGAGCTAGTAGGGCTTAGTGGGCTTATTGCGCCTACTGAGTGTGCACGTGCACGCATAAAGCTTTTGGTTGCATGTTTGAGAAGAGACTGTGCAGTTTGGTGAAAATATGGAACACTGGATCCCAGTGATGTGGGTAGGCCTATCGATCGTAGTCCTGCTCTTTTTGACGATCTACGTCAAGCTCCACTCGTTTATTGCTCTCTTAATCGTGGCAGTGATGGTAGCCTTCTTAGAAGGCCTTCCTTTAGACCAATTAGTCGCAGCTATTACAAAAGGTGCGGGCAACACGCTTGCGGGCGTGGGACTTATTGTGGTGCTAGGTGCGGCACTAGGTCAGCTGATGACAGACTGCGGCGCGTCTAAACGCGTAGCGGATGTGATCTTGAAGACATGTGGTACCAGATTCTTAAAGTGGGGCTTACTCTTCATCGGCTCCATCTTTGGTACCGCAATGTTCTTCGAGGTAGGCTTCATCATTATGATGCCTCTGGTCATTGGTATCGCACGTGAGGCTAAAGTGCCTTACATGTACCTAGTGATCCCTTCCTTAGCTGCTTTAGCACAAGCTCACTCCTTGCTGCCTCCACAGCCAGGTCCTGTGGCTTTGATGACCTCTTTAGAGGCTGATAGCGGCTTAGTGTACATCTTCGGTATCATCACCTTAATCCCATCGATCATCGCTGCTGGTATCATTCTGCCTCGCTTCTTAGGTGACTTAGGCTCCTACAAGATGCCACTGTTAGGTGATGTTGATGACTCTGCCTACGAGAAGCTGCGTGTTCCTAACTTTGCTGTCAGCTTACTGATTCCTCTGCTGCCTGCAATCTTGATGATTAGCCACACTGTGGCTGCTGCTTTCCTGCCAAAGGAGAGCTCCGTGGTCTATGTCCTGAACTTCTTAGGTAGCCCAATCATCTCCTTATTCTTAGCCCTGTTAGTGGCTCTGTATGTATTCGGTATCCGTGCTGGCCGTAGCTTTGCCGAGGCTTCGAACTCGATTAGCGCTGCCATCAAGGGCATCAGCGTGGTGATCCTGATCATCGGTGCTGGCGGTGTCTTTAAGGAAGTGATTATCTCTGCTGGTGTG
This sequence comes from uncultured Anaerobiospirillum sp., assembly GCA_944393075.1. Classification (GTDB taxonomy): domain Bacteria; phylum Pseudomonadota; class Gammaproteobacteria; order Enterobacterales; family Succinivibrionaceae; genus Anaerobiospirillum. The sequence continues at coordinate 19,360 of CALXYZ010000039.1, forward strand.
GGCAACCACATCGCTGAGGCCGTAAAGGGCGTCAACCTCAACCCACTGATCTTAGCTTGGATCATTACCGCCATCATTCGTTGGGCTACTGGCCAAGGCGCTGTGTCTGCAATCACTGCTGCTGGCTTAGTCGCTCCATTACTTGGTGTCTACGATATCGATCCTGTGCTCTTAATGTTAGCTTGCGCTGCTGGTTCCAACACCATCACCATGCCTAACGATGCTGCTTTCTGGCTGATGAAAGAAACCTTCAACCTCAGCATGGCGCAAACCTTTAAGACTTGGGGCTTACTGGAGTTAGTGAACTCCGTAGTAGGCTTAGGTATCGTCTTGATCCTGTCGCTCTTTATCTAACAACCAACAACCAAGATAAAGAGATAACGCAGAGTCTTGAGTTCGTGAGCTCTGTGAGCGACTTTTTAAAAGAGCTTTGAGATAAGTTGCACCACGCTGCATCCAATCAAAGTAGTGCAACTTAGAAGAATTATGAGCGCGGTTTGAGAACACAGCCTCGATACGCGCTACAATCGAATTCAACAAGAAAGAAAAGAACCAAAAAGGCTGCCGGTGGTGACACTGGTGGCCTTTTTTATTGTTTTTTATTGCTAGGATCAAGCGAAATCTGACCTAGATTCAACATCGCGTGTCTTTTAGAAAGGTATCTTTGGATA
>CALXYZ010000040.1 GCA_944393075.1 uncultured Anaerobiospirillum sp.
CGATGTTACAAGTAACATTTGGTATCCCCTTCCTCAACCAGTTTGACCCCAATCCCCCATTGTTTACGAGTGAACCGATTTTAACGGTGCGAGTATAGTTCTTGGATTCATAATTCCTCCCACCTCAGGTTAGCATGCAGCACGAACTTGTCAAACCCGTTTGCTGTACGCACAGCTCGACTAATTTGCGAAGAGTTGATGCGCTGTGATTTTGCTACCGCTACCAAACGCCCATGAAAAAGGGAGGCAAAAGCCTCCCTTTTTCATGGGCGCTGTATGGCCCCAAGGTGCGTGTGCGTGCGTGTTGCACGTGGTGCGAGCGCTGGGGCTCTTAGCTATTAGTCGATGGAGCTGTCCTCGCTGCCACCACCAAAATCGGTTGCACCCATCTCATCATCAGCACCAACAGAGCACAGACGGTGCAGACGGCGTGGCTGGATCACTTGCAGATACTTCTTGAAGATCTTGGCGTTTGGATCAGTGATCACGTCATCAGAGTGCAGTTGCTCTAAGAATACCTTTTCGGTCTCGTCTTGAGGCTTACGGGTGCCTAAATGGAGCTCCATCATGGCAGTGCCACATTGCTCTAAGATGTTGCTCTCGCGAATGGAGAACTCACCGGAGCGACGCAGACCACGTGCAAAGTGTTGGAAGTCGTTAAATTGCTTTTCTGATTCAAAGCTCATACCGAGAAACCCTAAAAATCCAATCTACTAGCAGCTGCGGCTGTAGCTGTTGACCTTTGTCTTTGCCTTAACCCTTGCCGTAGGCTTAGCGTCGGGCTTGCCGCTTTGCTCTCAGAGCACCAAAGCACTCGAAAATAGCGTTATATTTTAACATTACTCTAAAAAAAGTGAAAGAAATCGGCGTCACGCACGCAAGCCACTTCGCAAACTTTGCCTTTGCCTCTAGGTTTGTAAGCCGCTGTCGCGTTACGATGTCGCTGGTATAGCGTGCTTAGAGCAAGGTAGGGCTTTGTTGGGGCTTGTGAAGCCACAAAAATGCTTGTTGCAACTAACGCATTTTTTGTCGTGTTAATGCTTGCTCATATGTCGGCAAATGGCTTTACTTAGGGGCTTTTCGCGGCTTTTTGCGCGCAAAATTTGAGCCCGTGCCTAGGCTTTGCTAAAATCCTAACTTGAAGTTTGGCGGACGCCACAAAATAGGTCAGGATCTGGCCTATTTGCGCCTTTAGACCTTGGTTTTCCTTTTTTGAGGGATGCTACAGGAGTAGTGATACTGAACGCGCCGATACGCGTTACTACGCCTTAGTAGATGGCGTATTCATCTTTGCCTTGTGCTATTTTGCTGTACTACTGTGCTGGGCAGCGGTGACTGAGTGAATGAGTAACTGAGTGAGCTGCAGAGGGTGTAGATGAATACGTCAGCGCCTTTGGTGTGCATAGCCCTGTAGTCCAGTGATGTCTGTTGCTCTCAATAGACAAATAAAGACTTGGCTCTGTCATGCTTTGGTTCTTGTGGTGCTACTGCGCATAGCTTTAGCTTAGGTAGCTTTCGTTTTTATTGCTTTTTTCCGATTCGGAGCTCTCGATGGAAGAGAAGATTCCACGCAACTTTATTACCGATATCATCGATGCGGATTTGGAGGCTGGCCGCCATGATCACGTGGCTACTCGCTTCCCACCAGAGCCAAATGGTTATTTGCACATCGGCCACGCTAAGAGCATTTGCTTAAACTTCGGCCTCGCTCGTGACTACAACGGTACCTGCAATCTGCGCTTTGATGACACCAACCCGGTGAAAGAGGATATGGAGTACATCAACTCCATTATGCGTGATGTGCAGTGGTTAGGTTTTAAGTGGAACGGTGAAGTTCGCCACTCTTCTGATTACTTTGAGCGCCTCTATGGTTACGCCATCGAACTCATCAAGAAAGGTTTAGCCTACGTTGACGAGCTCTCTGGTGATGAGATCCGTGAGTACCGTGGCACCTTAAAGGAGCCTGGTAAGAACAGCCCTTATCGTGATCGCTCGGTTGAGGAAAATCTCGCCTTATTTGAGAAGATGAAGAACGGCGAGTTTGAAGAGGGTAAGGCCTGTCTGCGTGCCAAGATCGATATGGCTTCGCCATTTATCTGTATGCGCGATCCAGTGATCTACCGTGTGCGCTTTGCAACTCACGCATTGACTGGTGATAAGTGGTGCATCTACCCAATGTACGACTTCACCCACTGTATCTCTGACGCTATTGAGGGTATCACTCACTCGATCTGTACCTTAGAGTTCCAAGATAACCGCCGTCTTTATGACTGGGTGTTAGACAACATCACCATCGATTGCCACCCACATCAGTATGAGATGAGCCGTCTTAACTTAGAGTATTCGATTACCTCTAAGCGCAAGCTCAATTTGTTAGTAACTGAGGGCTATGTCGACGGTTGGGATGACCCACGTTTAACCACCATCTCTGGTTTACGTCGTCGTGGTTATACCCCAGCTTCGATTCGTGAGTTCTGCCGTCGTATTGGTGTGACCAAGCAAGACAACACTGTGGAGATGACTGCTCTTGAGGCCTGCATTCGTGAAGACCTAAATGCCAACGCTCCACGTGCTATGGCTGTGTTACACCCACTGCGTTTAGTGATCGATAACTACGGTCAAGAGGGTGTGACTGCTACTTCCTTTACCGTACCAAATCACCCAGACAAGCCAGAGTTAGGTACCCGTGAGGTGTCCTTCTCCGGTGAACTCTTTATCGATGAGGCTGATTTCAGAGAGGAAGCTAACAAGCAGTACAAGCGCTTAAAGTTAGGTGGTTTAGTGCGTCTGCGTCATGGCTATATCGTCAAGGCCACTTCCTGTGAAAAGGATGAGAACGGCAAGATCACCTGCGTGCACGTTGAGGCTATTCCAAACTCGGTGGGCTGCGATGTTGATGGCTTCAAGCCAAAGGGAGTAATTCACTTTGTCGACGCTCACAACTACTACCAAGGCAAGGTCATGCTCTATCAGCGCTTGTTTACTGACCCTAACCCAGGTGCAGTTGAAGACTTTTTATCCTGCGTCGATAAGAACTCTGTGACCGTGATTGAGAACGCTGCGCTTGAGGCTTCGTTACAAAAGGCCAAGGTAGGCGATAGCTTCCAGTTTGAGCGCGAGGGTTACTTCTGTGTGGACTCCAAATACTCCACCGATGAGCACCCTGTGTTTAATTTAACCGTCGCCCTGCGCGAGACAAAGAAGGCTCAAGCTTAAGGCCTAAGGCTAACAAGGCTAACTAAGCTCAAGCCCTAATCCAATCCCAATCTCAGGCTGTAGCTGTCTGTGAGCATTGATCTCCAATCTGGAGATCAAGATCGAAACAAAGCGATCTGATGTGCAGGTAGCTAGGGCTGAATACTAAGGAAAGTTCAGGCACAGCAACAGCTGCAAGCTGAAACAAGGAGAACGACATGTCAGATAATGATGATGATTTTGAGAAGAGTACCGAACCGCTCGCGCCACCTCCTGGCTCAGACTATGAGGTACCATTCATTTTTCACTCCGACTCTCCTCTTGAGCGTGCTTTCGACAAGGCCGAGCATTGGGTTAAGGCCGGTGTGAGACCAGATCACATCTACTTAGATGCGCGTGATATTTCGGTCATCAACTTCCATAAGGTGATGCGCGATCCTCTGCTCGCCCAAGCTGGTGTGGAGCGCTTTGTGGACTTCCGCTGCTCTCTAACCTTATCGGAGACCGATGTTGACGCCGTATTCTCCTCGGTGTGCTACTACGAGCCTGATTGCGAGCCTGTATACATCAACCAGTACGACCCTGAGTTAAGCTCCATCAAGGAAGTCTTAAACATGGTCGCCGAGAATCTCTTTAACTACTTAAAGAAGCCTCTCATCCGTTCTGGTATGTAAGCTTTTACTTAAGGTAGCTGCTGAAGGTAGCTGCCATATTCCTCCTTGCCATCAAAGAGGGGCAACCCTCTTTGATGGTGGATTTGGTGGCACGGCAGTAAGCTCTCTCTGCTCATGCCCCTATGGCCATACACCTCTAGCCATCTAACTCTCTAATTTTCTAAGCCTCTAAGCCATCTTTCCTGAGTGTGCACCTTTTACTCTTTTGTAACCACAAATCAGCATAAGATACGCATTTGCGTGCTGTGCAATAGCAAGGCATCAAAAGATGATTTACAATTAGCATCGTTATAGGCTCGTATCATTTGTGCTGAACATTATGACTCTGAGCTTTGGCTTTAGTGCTGAGGGCCTTTTTGTTGGTCATGGCTTGGTCTTAGGAGAAAGTTAAGGTGGCTCACCTCAAATTACATTCTTTAGCGCGGGCGCTTGCTGTAGGTAGTGGCGCATTAATGCTGACTGCTTGCAGTACCGTGAGCGATGTGTGGGACTTTGCCACAGATGACTCGGATGCTTCTCTAAGAGAGCCAACTGGCTACTACGATCACACCGATGTGCAAGAGCATGTCGATCCTTTAGTGGTGCCTGCTGATCTTGCAACTCCAATGACCGATCGTACCTTAGAAGTGCCTGCCGTTCAGGCTAGCGATGAGAGCCGTACCTTAGTAGGTGCTCGCATGGATGTGCGTCCTCCTGTGGTTTCTCAGGTTAGCGAAATGGGGGTGGAGATCGTCAACAATGGTGAAGATGCCATTGTTTGGTTCTTACCATACAGCACCTTTAATGTGACCTCTCAAGATCAGGCTTGGCAGATGCTCAACAACGCTCTGTCATTCTTGCGTGTGCCTGTCGCCGAGAGCAACCCAATGAGCTACGCTATTGCTACCGGCCCTATGGACTACAACAGCTTTGGTGAGCCATACGATGAGATTAGCTCTGGTATGGAAGCCTATCGTTATAGCCAAGTTTATAAGGTCGCTGTAGGTTCTTCTTCTAGCGGTTTAGTTGGTTTCAATGTGTCTTTAGTATCCTCAAGCTCCTACACTGGTGATGGCGATGCTATGGGCGACTACTTAAACCCACGTCAGCGTCGAAGTTTTACCACTGGCTTTGCCAACAGCCTGATCAAGGCTCTGGTCATGCAAAGCAAGCAAGGTGAGATTGTGCCTGATAACGTCAACGTTTTCTTAGGCCGTGATAACAACGATCAGGATGCTCTGATTGTACCTGCTCCATACCAATCTACTTGGAATGTGATGCGTGGTCTCTTAGAGCAGTACGGCTTTACTGTTGATGAGTACTCGATTTCTCGTTCATCCTTCAACGTCAGCTTTGAAGAGCTCAATGCCGAAGATTATCGTGCTTTAGGCGTAGAGCCGTTCAACTTAGTTGAAGGTGAATACATTGTGCGTTTGGCTGTGTCGGGAGAGCAAACAGTGATCACTTTCTACGATGAGGATGATAAGCCACTGAGCGCTACCACAGTTGCAGCAATGTACCCAGGTCTGTCGCAAGCCATTGCCCGCGAGTTTGCTATCTACAAAAGCGACGGCGCAAACTATCTTGCGAAATTCTCTGAGGAAGACTAAAATTACTGGCCTGAAAGGATAGCCTTTCAGGCCTATTTTTTTGTGGCTAAGGCCATATTTTCAAAGACTCCAAGACATGGACATGGACGTGAACATGGACATATGGTGACTGGTGAGGCTTTTGAGGCTTTGGCTGCGAGCGGTTGGTTGTATTTAACTCGAATTAAGCAGTGGTTGATCTGATGCTTGGTGCACTAGGCAACCCGCTGGAGCAGTTATGGAAAAGAAACAGGAACTTTACCACGGCAAGGCTAAGTCAGTTTATGAGACTGATGATTCTAATCACTACATCATGCTCTTCCGTGATGATACTTCCGCTTTCGATGGCAAGATCATTAAGCAATTAGAGCGCAAGGGCCGCACTAACAACCGCTTCAATTTCTTCATCATGAAGAAGCTCGAGGCTGCCGGTATTCCTGTTCACGTCGAAGAGTTACTCTCTGACACCGAGTGCTTAGTCAAGAAGCTCAAGATGTTACCAGTTGAGTGCGTGGTTCGTAACGTTGCTGCTGGTTCTATCTGCAAGCGTTTAGGTGTGGAAGAGGGCAAGGACTTAAACCCACCTACCTTTGAGTTCTTCTACAAGGACGATAGCCTGCACGATCCAATGGTCAATGATTCCCACATCATTTCCTTTGGTTGGGGTACCCAAGAGCAGATCGATGAGATGAAGGCTTTATCCTTCAAGATCAATGATGTCTTAAAGGCTTTATTCGACGAAGCTGGCTTAATCTTAGTCGACTACAAGTTAGAGTTCGGCCTCTACGAGGGCAAGCTCATGTTAGGCGACGAGTTCTCTCCAGACGGCTGCCGTTTATGGGATAAGGAAACCCGCAAGAAGTTAGATAAGGATCGCTTCCGTCAGGGTTTAGGCGAGGTCATCGAGGGTTACGAAGAAGTTGCCCGTCGTATTGGCTGCCCACTCTAATAGCTTCTAAGAAGCAGCATCAGCAATAGCAGCAATAGCAGCAATAGCTGCAAGTTGCTGCTGCTTAAGTGTCGCGCTAACAAGCACGAGCACTCAGAAAAGCCTAGAGCCATGTATCACATGTGGTTCTGGGCTTTTTGCGTTTCTGAAACCCCGATTTTTAGCGGAACTTCACTGTTTAACGCTTTGCTGCTTTCATTAGTGCATATACCATCTTAAAATGGCTTGATAGGCTGAGCGACAAGCGCTTGTCCTCCTCTTAGAAGCAGAGGGCAAACAAGTCGCGGTGAACATAAGGATTGGGCGGTATCTCAATATAGGTATTAGTCAGCTTTTGTTCGCGAGATGACGAGGATGGGATGTCTCGTCATTGCTGTCGCCAAGATCATTTGTTTTTAGGATCGGAACCATGCCAACAAGAAAGCGTAGAACTAAGATCGTCACTACTTTAGGTCCATCAACCGACCGTCCTGGTGTTATTGAGGAGTTAATCCGCGCCGGTGCAAATGTGGTGCGTCTCAATTTCTCTCACGGAACTTTTGAAGATCACCAAAAGCGTGTGGAGATGGTGCGTGCAGCTTCGGCTAAGTTAGAGTTACCTGTGGCTATTATGGGCGACTTACAAGGCCCTAAAATCCGCATTGGTAAATTCAAGGAAGGTCCAATTCTCTTAAAGCATGGTGATCAGTTTGTGCTTGATGCTGACCTGCCTTTAGATGCAGGTTCTCAAGAGATCGTCGGTCTTACCTACAAGGACCTACCTCATGACGTCAAGCCTGGTGACATTCTGCTCTTAGACGATGGTCGTATCCAATTAGCCGTCACCAAGGTCGAAAACAACAAGATCTTCACCACAGTGATCGTGGCTGGCCCACTGTCGAACAACAAGGGCATCAACAAGCAAGGTGGTGGTTTATCTGCTCCTGCCTTAACCGCTAAGGACAAGCAAGACATCAAGTACGCTGCTCAATTAGGCGTTGATTACGTGGCTGTGTCTTTCCCTCGCTGCGGTCAAGATCTCCAAGAAGCCCGTCGTCTCCTGCGTGAGGCTGGTTCTAACGCCCTGATCGTAGCCAAGGTAGAGCGTGCTGAAGCTGTGGCCTCTGAAGAGGCTATGCGTGATATTGTGCTTGCATCTGATGCCGTGATGGTGGCTCGTGGTGACTTAGGTGTGGAGATTGGTGACTCCAACTTAATGGCAGTGCAGAAGCGCCTCATCAACTTTGCTCGTGGTTTAGACCGTGTGGTCATCACTGCAACACAGATGATGGAGAGCATGATCAAGAACCCAATGCCAACCCGTGCTGAGGTGATGGACGTCTCCAATGCAGTGTTAGACGGTACCGATGCTGTAATGTTGTCGGCTGAGACAGCTGCTGGTGACTTCCCAGTTGAGACCGTGCGTGCCATGTCTAGCGTCTGCTACGGTGCAGAGTCTGAGGTGAAAAAGTCTGGCTACCGTGCTGACCGTACTTTCGACAACGCCGAAGAGACCATTGCTGTGTCCTCGATGTTCGCAGCCAACCACTTAGAGGGCATTCACGGCTTAGTAGCCTTTACCGATAGTGGTCGTCTCCCACGTTTAATGTCTCGTTATCGTTCTGGTCTGCCAATATATGGCTTCTCGCGTAGTGAGCAAGCAGTACGTTGGATGAGCTTATACCGTGGTGTGTTCCCATACCACTTCGACAACTTAGCTTTCTCCAACCGTGACGAGCTCCTGCGTGCTGTGGTGCGCTTCTTACAAGACCACGGTCAGGTGAAGTCTGGCGACAAGATTGTGGTGGCTTTCGGCGTGACCATGGGTCAATCCGGCCACACTGATTCGCTGCGTATCGTTACAGTTTAACGATCACGCCGCATAGCCTCTATTATTGGGGGCTAAGCTCGCACCAAGGCCCACACAGGGAAACCTGCGTGGGCCTTGGTGCGTCTAGAGCAGAGAAAAATAGTGGCAGCAGTTGTGGCAGTGCAGTAGTGACAGCAGTCACTGCAACCGCAGCAACCACGCCTCATGCCGCTGTTGGTACAACTGGGGATCAGCAGCAATCTTGGTTGAGCTGGGCTGCGGTTGTGTGCTGGCTATAATCAGGCTCCCACAGCTGCTCGCACAGATTCTTACTCAGCTACAGAATTGGTGCTGGGCAATGCCGTTCTTAGCTGATTGGATCATTAGTAGGTTGCGGTAGAAGGCAGGGCTGTTGAGGAACACAGCATGACCCTAAAACAGCAGGTTGCATGATCGGTAATCACGCTGTCTGCGTTAAATGTAGCGTGCAGCTTGGCAGTATCGGATTGAAGCAGAAGTGAGCGCAGTGGCTGGTCTAAGAGCACATGCTCAATGAGCTCGTAGGTCAGATCCTGCCCAATACAGCGCAGCAGTGGGCCAAACTCCTTCGAGCTGTACGTACAGCAAACGGGTTTGGCAAGTTCAAACGCTTCTAAAAGAGGCTGCTTAAGTATAAACCTACAGGGGTTAATGCCTTATGGTACAAGGGCTAGAGGCTGATTTGCGCTGTACGCACAGCTCGAGCTGCAGGCGTGCTTTCAAGCTTTTGGCTTTTAGTGCCGATAATATTATATTTACCGCTGTATTTCGTGGCACAGCTTGTGCTAACTGAGAGAGGGTTAATGGGCTTTGCCGCTGCCTAGCCGTTTGCCGTTTGCCGCTTGCTGCTGCTAGTTGGTTGTAGTTGCTTGGTGCTTGCTAGGTGCCTGCTACTTTGATGCTCTTGTGGCTGCCCTTGGTGAAGATAGAATCAGAGGTCGCAGATGACTTTAAGTCTTGTCGCAGATAATCCTTACCGCGTGTTCGGGGTGGGCACACAGGCAAAGAATACTACCCTGACGGCGAACTATAAGTCGATGATGACAGAGCTCTTAAAAGGTGGTGAGATTGATCTTGGTCAGGATATGACATCCTTTATCAAGCCACCACTGCGTACCCCGCGTCGCCTCGATTTAGCTAAAAGCCAGCTGATGTCAGCCCGTGGCCGCTGTTTCTATGCTCTGTTCTGGTTTGTCGATAGCAATCGCTTAGACCATGCCGCCCTTTACTACCTCGCTCAAGGCCAGCGCGAAAAGGCAGTTAAGATCCTGCAAAGCCAACATTCCTTCTCTTCCTACATTAACCTCGCCGTGTTGGCTCTCATGGAAGACCGCTTTGATGATGCTGCAACCTTGTATAGCCGTTGCTTGCAAGACGAGCAGCTCACCCAAGACTTTGTGCAGTGCATTATCGGCGATCAGTTTAAGATTAAAGGCGCCTTTGTTTTAAGTAAGGTGCTAGAAGTCTTAAGCCGCGCTAAAGACCGCTATGAGCGCGATGAGCAATCCGATGAGCGCTCTTATGCAGGTGCCGGCTACGGTGTGCGCAATAAGGAAGCTCAGTCCAAGAAGGTACGTTTAGTTCCTGAGATGCCGCATACCAACTTGGTGGAGACGCTGCAGCTTAAGAAGCAAGCTAACAGCTTTGATCGCCACCTTAACGATGCCCTCAACAACCTCATCGAAAACATCACCGCCATCAACCGTGAGCACGGTATGGAGGGTGACTTTGTGGAGGTGGAGCTCAACCCAAATCCAGCAGCGCAGATGGTGCTTGATGAACTGACACGCTTTTTGAGCGTCAACAGTGGCCTTATGGACTCTTTCCGTGAGCACTGTTTCCAGGTGCGTGAGCGCTCGATGTACTTAGACTATGTGTACAACTTAGTGTCGATCACTCACTACGTCTTCCACCTCTACGCTACAGAGTTTGGTCGTCAATACTCCAATGCTTTAGTGCAGCAGATGCGCAGCATCGTCTTTAAGCTTGAGCGTGCCTATTTCCGCTTAAAGTCGGACGATATTGATTACTTTATTGCCTCACTGCGTCGTGTAGAGGACTCGCTGCCTTACTACAACGCTGTCAGTGCAAACTTTGAAAAACACTATCTGTTAAGTGACGATGAGCATCTCATTGGTAACTTCTATGCTTTCTACAACGCCTGCTCGAAGATCATTGATGACTTCAACCGCAATTTCGGGTTGCGCGGTAACTACATCGACTGCATGATGCATTTACAAGACATGATTGTGCGCTACAACGTCAGCTTCATGTTAGTGCTCGTCAACCTCGCCTTGCGCCATCCACAGCGTTCACAAGCTCAGGCAGCACCAATCCTTACTGATAAGGATTTGGTGGTTGATGAGAGCAAGATGCAGTCTTTTGCTATGGTGGAGGCTAATGGTGATGGTGCTACTGGTGCAGCAGTGGCTGCTGGAGTGGGGGCTGCTTCTGGCAATGCTAAGCAGCAAAAGTACCAAGCTGAAGTGGCAGCTGCTGTGTCGAAGGCTGAGCGTGCACACCAAAAGGAAATTCTTAAGGCACAGCGTAAGAAGCAGGAGAAACAAGATCGCTTAGTAGCTCAAATCGAAAAGCGCCGTAGTGCTTTCTTTAAGCGCAAGCTCGCCCATGAGAAGACCAAGTTTAAGCTGATCTTAGATCGCTTTGAGACCTTCTCGATTTCGCCAAATAGTGCTACCTTGATTGACGTTACCATGCGTCAGGTCGACCGTCTGCCACCTCCAGTCAGTGCTAAGAACATTCTGTGGGGTATTGGTTTGATCATCGCAGCTGTGGCGGCCATCTACCTCAACAGCTACCTCAATAGTGGTGGCGGCGCTAATTAGCGCTAAATTCTACACGTAAGCGCCGCACGCTTGTGACGCGCCCTTGCGTCCAGCGCAACCAAAAAGGCCGCAGTAATTGCGGCCTTTTTGGTTGAGGAGCGCACGCGCAGCGGTGGCGGCAGCGTGAGCGCAGCTGCGGCGCGGCGCGCTGGCTACGCTTTAGCGGGCTTTGATGTGGCTAAAGCGCATGATCATGGTGTGCAGAGTGCTGGCGATTTTCTGCATCTCCTGCATCTGCATGAGGTTGTCTTGGTTGATGTGGAGGTTTTGGTTACTCATATCAGCCACGTGCTGCACCTTGTCTGCTATCTTTTGTGAGGTGCTCTCGTGAGTGTGCACGAGGTCGTTGACGTTGGAGATCAAACGATTGATGTTGTCGATGCTTTGTAAAACCTCAGAGAGCTTGTCGTGAGTGAGATGCATTTGCTCTACACCACGGCCCGCTTGCGCCTGATTGATCTCGGCCACTCTCACGCTCTCTTTAGCCGTCTTCTTAAAACGGAGAATAAGCTCTTTAATCTGCATCGTGGCCTGCTCTGTACGCTCTGATAGGCTCTTGATGTCGTCAGCTACCACAGCAAAGCCTTGGCCAGCCTCGCCTGAGCGGGCAGCTTCAATGGCGGCGTTTAAGGCCAGCAGCTTTGTTTGGTTGGCTACTCCCTTGATGAGGCTAGAGGCGGTCTCAATTTCATCGACATGCGCGGCTAACTGCGTAATGAGCTTAGCAATATGGTCAATAGAGACTTTGATGTCATCGACCATGCGCATGGCTTCTTTGGCGTGAGCTTGGCCCTCGTGTATCTGTGAAGAAGCGGCATTTGAGTCATCAAAGGTGCTTTGCGCGGTAGTGGTGACATCCTGAATCATCTTGGCGATGTTCGAGGCGATGAGGTTCATCTCATTTAAGAGCTCTTTGGCCGAGCGCTCGCGTTCGCCTAACTCATTGATGCTGCTTTCGTGCTCTGCTAAACCCATGCTAGAGATCTCATCTAAGCGCTCCGAGGTCTCCATGATACGCGTTAAGATGGTGTCGATCTGCTTGACGTTGTAGTTGATGTTGTAGAGCACCTTACCCTCTTCACCAGGCTTGTCACTAAAGACACGGGCACTGATATCGTCTGGGGTTTGGTTGATACGGTTGGTAATCAGATCAAAAAGATGCAGCTTCTTGTAGCGCAGGTAGGCAATGACCGTGGTCGAGACTAAGAACGCAGGCAATAAGCCCCAAGCAGTAGGGTTGTAGAAAGCATAGCCAAAGGCCGCAATCAGCGACACGGAGCGGAAGATCATGCCCACATAGAGGCGCTTGTGCAGAGTCTTACCGGCACGCAATCTAGCGTAGACACGCTCGGCGCGTGCAATTTGGTTAGGGGTTGCACGCGAGCGCACCGACTCATAACCCACAGTCTTGCCGTCAGTGATGATAGGGATTATAAAAGCGCTGACCCAGTAGTAGCGGCCGTCCTTGGCGCGGTTTTTCACCACACCCATAAAAGACACACCCTTCTGAATCGTATCCCACATCAGCTTAAAGACAGCAGGTGGCATATCAGGGTGGCGCACGATATTGTGCGGCTGCCCGATCAGCTCTTCGCGCTTGTAGCCGCAAACTTGGCAAAAGGTGTCATTGACATAGGTGATGACGCCACGAGGATCGGTGAGCGAAATGATCTTCGCGTTTGGATCGTTCGGAAACTTACAAGGCTCGTTGACGACAGGCAAATTCAATCGCATAGAAAGACCTCACAGAGCAACGTTCTTTAAAGCGTTGATGTAGCTGCACAGCTTAGCTTGGTGAGATTAGCAAACCTAGTGTAGCAAGCTCGACGCATGATCTCTGCTAATTAAGTCACAAATCCTATCTTTCAGACATAGAGCAGACTTAGAGGAGCAGACCGAATAATTACCGAGGCATGATTTTATGTGGTTCTTGCAAGCTTGGTTATGTTGCGAGAGGACACGAATAGTGGCTTCATGAAAAGTAGAAAGCCTTTATTTAAGTCATTCTTGATTTTTAATGTATAGTTAGCCTCAAGTAACACAACACAGCCGCAATGCCGTTAAAGCCTTTGTTTGTCGGGCTTTTAAAAATAATCAGTCATCTCCTCTATGTCTGCTATTGCTTGCAACGTCTCGCTTTAAGAAAGTTTTAGGAGGCTTGGTGTACGCTCTCTCTTTTTTTTTTGCGCTGTAACGCAGGAAGTGAGCGTGAGGTGAGAAAGATTGGCAGGTTAAGACAGGCGCTACGTCTTGGCTAGGCCTAGGGCCTAATCCTTAGCTAGAGCCTTGGCCTAGGCTCTTGGCCATGGTATTGGCCCTTTAGGGCTTAGACGCGGCCCTTGTTGCTGTAGCGATTGATCATCGAGTAGAGGCTGTTGGCGAGGCGTGTGATTCTGTGCATCAGCTTCACATCACTTTTGCTGCTAGCTAAGTTGGCTGTACCCATAGAAGAGAGGTGCTCAACCTTGGCCTTTACCTCTTGAGAGGTGGTTTCATGGGCCTTTACAGTGGCATTGACGTTATCAATCAGCTGATTGATGGTATCGATGCTGTTTAAGACCTCGTTGAGCTTGTCATGAGTAGCGTGCATGTGAATCACACCCGATTCAGCATGCTTTTGGTTGTCCAAGGCCAAAGCCACAGTCTTTTTAGCGCTCTTCTTGAAGTCACGAATCTGCTTTTGAATTTCTAAGGTGGCTTGTTCGGTACGCTCTGAGAGAGTACGGATGTCATCTGCTACTACCGAGAAGCCTTTACCAGCGTCACCAGAGCGCGCAGCTTCAATGGCTGCGTTGAGAGCTAAGAGATTGGTTTGGTTGGCTACGCCCTTGATCAGAGCCGAGGCCTTATCAATGTCATCAACGTGTTGCGATAGGGTGTTGATAGCCTGAGAGATTGAGGCAATCGATTGGCTAAGGCTGTCGATGATACCCATAGCCTGAGCAGAGAGCTGTTGGCCCTCGGTGGTGAGGATGGCGGTTTGAGCTGAGTCCTCAGAGGCTTTGGCGGTAGCATCAGAGACTTGATTCTGCATCTTGGAGATGGCATTAGCAATCGACTTCATTTCACCTAACAGGGAGCGAGCTTCTTCCTCGCGCGAGGTGATGTTGTCTAAGTTCTCTTTGTTGCTGTTGAAGCTAGAGGCAGCCATGTCATTGAGATGGGCTGCTGTCTCCTGTACGCGGGTAAGGATGGTATCAACCTCTTTGAGGTTGTAGAGTACATCGTAGATAACCTCACCTTCACGACCACTTTTGTTGGTGTAGATGAGCTGATTAATGGTCGATGGACGCGATTTAAAGAAATAGCTGATGTAGCGAGTCAGCGCGTTCTTGCGGTGCAGAATGTAGGTGATTATGCCTAAGGTGATGACAAAGCAAGGGATAGTGCTCCACCAGCTTGGGTAGAAGGTGCTGTAAGCAAAGCTGATTAAAAAGAGTGAATAACTGACAACTGCCATCAGGTTCAGGCGCTTTTTCAAAGCCTTACCAGCGCGCATGTCAGCATAAACCTTTTCTGCACGAAAGATCTGGCTTGGGGTAGCACGAGTACGTACCGACTCATAGCCGATGATGTGGCCATCTTCAATCATAGGCAAGATGAGGGCTGAGACCCAGTAGTAGTCGCCATTCTTGCAGCGATTTTTGATCAAGCCCATAAAAGGCTTACCGCGCTTTAATTCATCCCACATCTCTTTAAAGACTTGGGCCGGCATATCAGGGTGGCGCACGATGTTGTGTGGCTGGCCGATCAGCTCTTCACGGCTATAGCCGCTCATTTGCACAAAGGTATCGTTCACCTCGGTGATAACACCGCGGGTATCAGTCAACGATACAATTTTGGCCGACGGATCGCTAGGGAACTTGCGCTCAGTTAGGGTAACAGGGCCGTTGTTTCGCATTTTTTCTAACAAAAAAACATCAAAAGCACAGCCACCAAGCAGTTTGTTATGACGCAAACAATCAAGCGAGCTTGCGCGCGACTTTGTGTCTTGATGCCTCGCACCAAGACGAACAGTCGCCTAGGGAACTCTACACAAGCTTGCCTATGCACTACTTATGGTTGTGCAGCAAAAGAAATCTGAAAATAAGCAGAGCCAAAGAGCAAAAAGATAAAAAACAAAGGATCCCAAGTAGCTCCAAAGAGCCCAAGTAGCTCCAAAGAGCCAAAGTGGCTCAAAGAGGCCCAAAAGCCCATGGAGCCGAGTCCTCTGCGCTGATTGTAACGCTCGCTGAGGAGGCTAATAGCCAATGTCTGCCCTCATGACAGTACTGGTGCTAGTATCTACCCAGATGTGTGCACTCGATTACGCGTGAGCACAAGTGGCGTTGGCGCTCCTTTGCGTGTCCTAAGAGCACTACGTGCTGTTTTGCATGCCACTTCGCATGTTATTGCGCGTGCTTTTAGGTGTTGTCCTTGTTGCTGAAGCGGTTGATCATGGTGTTGAGATCTGTAGAGATTGAGCTGACCTCACGCATCTGCTCTAAGTTGTCGTTAGAGCTCTCCACATTCTCCTCGCTCATAGAGGCAATGTGTTGCACTTTGATGTTGACGTCCTCAGCAGTACCAGCGTGAGCTTGTACGGTCTCGTTGACGCTGGTGATGAGGTTGTTGATGTTGCTGATGCTGTGCAAGACCTCATCTAATTTGTTGTTAGTGGCGTGGATTTGTTCCACACCAGCTTGGGCGTTTTGCTGGTTCGCAGCAGCTAACTCCACCGTCTCTTGCGCAGTCTTCTTAAAGCTCGAAATCAGATCATGGATCTGTACAGTGGTCTCTTCAGTGCGTAGCGACAGTGAGCGAACCTCATCTGCCACCACAGCAAAGCCACGACCGGCTTCACCAGCACGGGCAGCCTCAATAGAAGCATTTAAAGCCAGCAGGTTGGTTTGGCTTGCTATGCCCTTAATCAGCTCACTGGCCTTTTCGATGTCATCAACACGGGCCGCCAGATCAGTGATGGCGGTGGCGATCTTGTTGATCGACTCACTTAAGGCGTCAATCACATCGCGAGTTTGGTTGGCCACATCCTTACCATCGCTCACTAACTTGGCGGCAGCATTGGAGTTGCGCACCGTCTCTTGGGCGCTACCGCTGATGTCGTTGATCATCTGGGAGATGTTGGAGGCAATCTCGCGCATCTCTGTGAGCAGAGCCTTAGCTTGTTGGGTGCGATCGTTGATGTCATCGACGCTATTGGCTTGTTTGCTTAAGCCCTCGTTGGCGATGTCGGTTAAACGATCAGAAGTCTCTTGCACGCGCGTTAAGATGGTGTCGACCTCTTTGAGGTTGTACATCACATCATAGAGCACTTCACCTTCGCGACCGGCCTTCTTGGTGTAGATTAAGGTGTTTACTGGGCTTGGGTGCGAATCAAAGCAGCGGGTGATGATATCGAGCAAGTGGTTCTTGCGGTAGATGATGTAGTAGATCACACCTAAAGTGATGATCAGGCAAGGGATGTTGCTCCACATGCTAGGGTGGAAGGCAGCGTAGGCAAAGGAAGCGATGAAGAGCACGTAGCAGATGATAGACATCAAATCGAGGCGCTTTTTGGGCTTCTTCTTTTCCTTGAGCATCTTGTAGATTTTGGTGGCACGTGCAATCTGTGGGGCGGTTGCACGGGTGCGTACTGACTCATAGCCAATGATAGTGCCGTTTTGCATGATAGGCATGATCATGGCGTTGACCCAGTAGTAGGAGCCATCTTTGCAGCGATTTTTGATAATGCCCATAAAGGCCTCTCCGCGCTGAATCGTGTCCCATAAAGTTTTAAAGACTTCTTCAGGCATATCAGGGTGGCGCACGATGTTTTGTGGCTGGCCGATGAGTTCTTCACGGCTAAAGCCGCTCATCTGCACAAAGGTATCGTTGACTTGAGTGATATTACCCTTGAGGTCGGTCACCGAGATAATCTTGGCGCTGGGGTCATCGGGAAAGTGCTTTTCCTGATCGATGACAGGGACATTGTTTCGCATGCTAAGGGTCCAAAACCAAATACTAAACGGCACAAGAGCTGTGAACGCAATCCATCCCACAATCTCAGGTGCCTAAAAAAACGGTTAGCAGCAACAACTATGGCGTAGCTCTCTGTGCATACATTTGTATACAGATGTATACAAGGTCTTATCTAGTGTGTTGGCGCATAGTTGCAGCTACAAAAACATGAATTCTGTTGAGCATAGGAAAGACGTGGTATAGGCAGTAAAGGAGAGATGGAGTCGGTACTCGCTAACTAAAGAGCACCAAACCTTAGCTGATTTGCTGACACTTCATCTACCACCTATTATCGGTCAGAAGAGCGAAGGATTGTATCTGAGAGTGGTTTTGGTGCAAGTATCTCCTGACTAGTTGCGTCTGCTATGTCGTCGGTAAGCTGCTTGTTAGCTTTTACACGTGGGTATTACCCTGTTCTTGCCATGTTCTTCTTTAACTGGTGGCAAGGCGCTGTAGCAGCAGAAGTTTAGACAGTTATCCGTATGAATTATGGCACTTTATGGCCATAAGCGCAAAAAACGAGTAGGAGCTCTATTGCGCTTTTTTATCGGTGTGGTGCGCATTGTAGAGATTTGTGGGTGCGTGATCAAGGCAGACTTTTTTGATGAATTTTGATTGCGGCCACACAAATGGCTCCACCTGTGTCGTAGTTATCATGCAAGAGAGTTGGTTGTAGCTATAACAAACACTGTGCTCGCTGCGCCCCTAAAGAGCTTTTTTGCGTTTTTCTCTAAAAGTTTTGTCAGATCCTATCTAAGTGGGGTTTGCGGTGTGTCATAACGCTTTTTTCGCTCTAATCTGAACTTAGCAATGAGATCTGTTAATAGCACCAAGTAAGCGAGAGCACTAGGCTTGGGCTTAGGCCAAAGACCATAAGGCTGTAGTCTATAGCTTATATCCTATGGTCTGTACTTGGTGGCTGCAAGCGAATTTAGATAGGTGCGTTATGAGCAAGATTACTTCTGTCGACGAGTTAAAGACTTGGGCTGTAGGTCAACCAAACACTGCTTTTGCTCAATACTTCATCGGAAATAGCTATCTTAACCCATATGAGGCTGATAACTGCGGTGTGGCTAATGTGACTTTTGAGCCAAGCTGCCGCAACAACTGGCACATCCACCACAAGGGCCCACAAATCTTAGTGGTGGTTGCAGGTGAGGGTATCTACCAAGAGTGGGGCCAAAAGCCAATCCTGCTCAAGCCTGGAATGGTGGTCAACATCAAGGCCGAAGTTAAGCACTGGCACGGTGCTACCAAGGACAGCTACATGCAACACCTCTCGGTTGCTCCTCAAGTCGCGGGCGCCTCTAACGAGTGGTGCGAGCCTGTGGATGATGCTGCCTTTGAGCAGGCTAACCAAGATGTACTGGCCTAAGAACTCACTCCCAGAGCTGTCTTAGACAAGACTAAACAGGCATAGACAAGATTGTTACAGCAGCATTATTCCTCTTAAGAGAGAGGTGTTGCTGTTGTGTTTTCTTACATGCTCTTTATTCTTTTGCAAAGGGCTGCTATGAGCTTGCTTCTTGGAAAGAAGGCAGAAATGGTTACTGTAATATGCATGGTCACACCTCATAACACCGTGCAGTAACTACTACTACCAAGCTTTTCTACAAGTGAGCTCATGGCAGCTCTTTTCTTGTGCCTAGATAGCTAAAGCTGCGCACATAGCTCAACTCCTGATCTGCGTCACCTTACCTAGAAAATTTTTTGTAATTGCTTTGAGTGAGTAGCTAGGGGGTTTTTTTTTTTTTTTGTTTTTACTTTGCATTTCTTGCTGTCTGCTGCTTTTTTGTTGTTCTTTGTTTTTCGCCTTGAGAGTACATGCTTTTACGTGGTGTAGGAGCTTATATATCAGGAAGAAAGCCTTTTGAAGTGCTTATATTTCATGCGTTGTCAACAGTGGTTGGTACGTGGTTTTAGTGCAAGTTGTGTTGAAAATTAGCTTGTTGATCACAAGTTAAACGAGTGTAGAAATGCATGTGTAGGCGCTGGTATGTAAGTGTAGGTCAAATTATAGGCAAGCGAGTGCCTGGGCAGCCTTGAATGCGGCGTTAGCCTTGAATTCAAATAGGCTATTTAAATACAAGGAGTAGAGTTTGTAGCCGACGAGATTAAATCTGAGCATTTTTTGGACAAGCGCTAATCTAGATACATCTAAGCAACTACAGGGTTAGTTGCGCTAAATTGTTAAAAGGCTTAACTACAGGGCTCAGCATTGCGTATACTATATAACATGTAAACATAATGCTTTTTGAGCAAAGGCACGCTCTTTTGGTTATGAAGGGCGTGCTGCCCAAAAAGCTAAGTGAAAATAAAGTACTAGACCAGATCTTGGAAGCTGCACCGCAAAATTCATTTCAAGCAACACGATCTATTTATCTGACTTATAGCGACCAATACCCCACTCGTGAGAGTGGGGATAAGGTCGCATGTTTGGATAAAGTATTGCTCAGCTTTGTTGGACTGCAATGCGGCTCAATGCTCTGATTACATTTGTGATCTAATCATAAATCCGAAAAAAATCCTACTGTACGGTCGCCTGCCACTCGTGACTCGTGGGTTGCTATACTCCCCTCTGATCTACTTGTCTCGCGTAGG
>CALXYZ010000041.1 GCA_944393075.1 uncultured Anaerobiospirillum sp.
TGCATAGCCACGTCTAAGAACTTCTTGTCTAAGAATGGCACACGACCCTCAACGCCCCAAGCCATTAAGGACTTGTTGGCACGCAGGCAGTCGTATAAGTGCAGCTGCGAGAGCTTACGAACTAATTCCTCATGGAACTCCTGAGCATTTGGAGCCTTGTGGAAGTAGAGGTAGCCGCCGAAGATCTCGTCAGAGCCTTCGCCAGATAACACCATCTTGATGCCCATAGCCTTGATGTAACGGGCCATGAGGTACATAGGGGTAGAAGCACGGATGGTGGTGACGTCATAGGTCTCGATGTGGTAGATGACATCACGCAGAGCGTCTAAGCCCTCTTGAATGGTGTAGTGAATCTCGTGGTGGACGGTGCCTAAGTAGTCAGCAACCACACGAGCCTTCTTGAGGTCTGGAGCATCCTTTAAGCCGATAGCAAAGGAGTGCAGACGTGGGTACCAAGCCTCGCTCTTACCACCGTCTTCGACACGGCGCTCAGAGTAGAGCTTAGCGATAGCAGAGATTACGGAGGAATCAAGACCACCGGATAACAGCACGCCATATGGCACGTCGCACATCAGCTGACGCTTAACGCTGTCT
Organism: uncultured Anaerobiospirillum sp.; assembly: GCA_944393075.1. GTDB lineage: Bacteria > Pseudomonadota > Gammaproteobacteria > Enterobacterales > Succinivibrionaceae > Anaerobiospirillum. Next base: position 595 of record CALXYZ010000041.1, read on the forward strand.
AATAAGGCTTCCTTTAAAGCCTCAACAGAGGTGGTGTTGTCCTTGACGTTGTCGTACTCCATCCAGTCACGCTTGTAGTACTGGTGGAACTCAAGATCTTGCTTGGAGTAGAGGTAGTGTCCTGGAGGGAATTCCTTAACGGTATCGCAAACAGGGGTTAAAGCCTTCATCTCCGAGGCAACGTAGAAGCGTCCTTCGCTATCGGTACCGATGTAGCAAGGCACGATACCCATGTGGTCACGAGCGATGAAGTAGGTGTCATCGGTAGCGTCGTAGATCACAAAGGCAAAGTCACCGACCAAACGGTCTAAGAACATTTCGCCAGTGCGCTTGAATTCTTGGTAGAGAGGTAAGATCACCTCGCAGTCAGAGCCGGTAGAGAACTCATATGGCTCCTTTAATTCGCCTCGAAGCTGCATGTGATTGTAGATCTCACCATTAGCAGCTAAGACTTGGGTCTTGTCCTTATTGTACAAAGGCTGAGCACCATTACTTGGGTCGACAATGGATAAACGCTCGTGCACGACGATAGCGTGCTCGCCTTGGTAGATACCCTCCCAATCAGGGCCGCGGTGGATCTGACAACGTGACATCTCAAGAGCGGTGTTACGCAGAGCTTGAGGGTTGTCCTTAATATCAAAAATGCCAAAAATAGAACACATGAGTGGTACAACTTCCGAGGAAAAATCGGCTCATACAAGCTGCCTAGCAGCATTAGCGCTTTAGCATCGCCTGCTACATCTCACGTAAGCATTTGCCAGAAGACTTAGCGTCAGATGCGATGCCCTCTAAATGCATAGGGCAGAAGCCTCACATTCACTTGCTGCAAGAGCCAACAGGCTCCTACGATTAGCAGCTTCTCAAAAACCTAGAAACCCAAAGCCTGATCAGTCATTGTTGAGCTATGACAAGCAGTCATACCTAGCAAAGGCTAATCTTTGCCTTGTTTCTAAGGTTATCGATTGTAGCCTAATTGAACAGAGTCGGCAATTTGCCTTGCACTGAGATGTGCACCAAAATGTGACACAAGGCTAAAACTAGCAACCAAAGCTGATTTTGACAGACCAGTGCGGTTTTATAAAATAGCAACAACTGCAAGGTATACAGCCGCTCAGATAGCGGCAGAAAGCCTTGTGTAGACGCAGATGTGGACGCGGACACAGACACAGATGTGGATGTGTACGCAACGTAGTACTCGAAGTACATGGTTTTTTGGTGGAGGGATGGTGATGAGCGATGAGAACAAGCGCGATGAGATGGCGGCTACCACAGTGATCGAAGACGAGACTGTTAGCACCCAAGTCGGCATTGGTGAGAGCGAAATCGAGAGTGAGGGCGAGGGCGAAGATGGAGCACAACACGGCGATGACATCATCTCTGGTATCGAAGCCCTAGTTGCGCGTATCAATAAGATGCTGCATGCCGTTGAGCAAGAGGCAGCCGAAACCGACGCAGAAAAAGCACCAACTACCGAGCAATTAGAGCTGCGCTTTAAGCTCTTTAAGCTGGTGGTGATGCAGGTTGATAACTCCATGGGCGACTTCCATGACCTGTTAGACACCATGGACTACAACCAAGACAAGGACTACGAGCGCGCTCGTATGCTCATCAACGAGCTTGAAGACCGCACCAACGATTTAATCGCCTACTTACGCAAGCACGGCAAATACTAATTCCCTGACCAAACAGCCCATACCTAGGAGCAATGCTGGGGTATGGGCTGTTTGGAGTCCTATCTGCACCAGAGCTCATAGCATTGAGTATAGAGCACTGAGCGTAGTGCTGCTCCCCTGCCTAAGATACATGCTAGGCATTTAGCCCTCCTTTGATTCCTCATTTTCCTAGTTCACTGCCTCCACAAGCTTGGTTTACCTCACCATTGCGTGCATATGATCGCTGCTGTTGGTGGCGGCTAGAGCAAAGGTGAAAACAGCCTTCATTTTTAACCATAATCACGAAGGTAATTTTTACTAATTTAAGACATATTTTTGCTAAAATCCCTTTAAATATTGAAGGACAAGTTTTATCTAAGTGTGCTATATTCCATTAAACGCTAAGGATATTAGCGCTTTTGGATTTAGATCAGAGAGCTGTTGACGAAAAGGATTACAAACAGCTCCTTTAGACGACATTACTTGCGGCATCGGTTCTTACCCGTCTTGTTGTGCTTACGCGCTCAAGGGGAGGAGTCATGCCGCTTTTTGCGTTTTTAGAGCTCACTTCAGAGGCAGTATATGGCGCAAAAGCTCACTTACATCAGCTTGTTTAGCTGTGCTGGGGTTGGATGCTACGGCTTTCTTCAGGAAGGCTACGACTGCATCGCAACAGTGGAAGTTGTTGAGCGGCGACTTAATGTGCAGCGCTTTAATCATAAGTGCCGCTATGACAGTGGCTACATATGTGGAGATATGACGCTGATCGATACACGCGCTCGTATCGCCCAAGAAATCGAGCGCTATCACCAGCTACAAGGTGTTTCCACTGTGGATGTGGTCATAGCAACTCCACCTTGCCAAGGCATGTCTGTAGCTAACCACAAAAAGGGCGATGAGCTTGGTCGCAACTCTCTTGTGATGGAGTCGATTAAGTGCATCAGAGACATCAAGCCAAACTTCTTTGTCTTTGAGAATGTGCCAGCCTTTTGCAAGGCTATCTGTACCGACTTAGATGGTGTTAACCGCCCAATACAAGTGGCGGTTGAGCGCAATTTAGGCAGTAACTACCACATAGCCTTTAAGGTGATCAACTTTAAGGATTACGGCGGTGCCTCTAGCCGCACTCGTACCTTGGTGATTGGTGTTAACCGTTCCATTACAGGCGTGACGCCCTATGACCTTATGCCACCACCACAACCACCACGAACTTTGCGCGAAGTGATAGGTCATTTGCCAAGCCTCAAAACCATGGGAGGCTTTGATGAGCACGATTTCTTCCACTTCTTTAGGCGCTATGATCCCCGCATGCTACCGTGGATCGAAAATCTCAAGGAGGGGCAAAGTGCTTTTGAGAACACTGATCCGCTACGTATCCCTCACTCCATTAAAGACGGTCAGGTTGTTTTCAACAAATCCACACAGGGTGACAAGTATCGTCGCCAGTTCTGGGATAAGGTCGCTCCATGCGTGCATACCCGTACAGATATCATGTCCAGCCAAAACACTGTGCACCCATGTGATAACCGCGTCTTTAGCATTCGTGAGCTGATGCTGATGATGAATATTCCTGAGAGCTTTAAGTGGCTACCGCAGAGCTTAGATGAGCTCAATGCCATGTCTTTAGAGCAAAAGACAGCGCTGATGAAAAAGGAGGAGCTTAACATTCGCCAGTGCATTGGCGAGGCGGTACCTACAGTGATCATGCGCCAAATAGCCAAGCGCGTGAAAGCAGCTCTTTGTAGAAAAGAAGACCCAAGTGTGGTGTTCAGTGCAGCTCAACATATAACCCCAGCAGACACTGAAGACTTGCTGCCGTTAGAGCGCTTCTTTGGGAATTGGGATTGGAGTAAGTAGCCGAATCTCAAAACGCGAAAGCCCAAACCAGTCACAGGTGAAAGGCTGGTTTAGACTACTACCACGACAAACAAACAGCCCAAGCTAAGGCTTGGGCTGTTTGGAGTTTGGAGGCATCTTACAAGGCCGCAGAGCAGTAGCTGCTCTTAGATTAAGTTGGTTGGGCCGTCCTTGTCGTATTCGGCTTTTGGCACCTTAATCTCGGTAGCACCATCGTTTTGGTGGATGGTGTTGGCTTGAGGAATCGAGCTTGGGTTTTGTCCAAAGTAGGACTTAAAGGTGCGCGAGAAGTGCGAGTAGTTGTTAAAACCAGCGTCCACAGCGGCACGATAAGGGTCGATACCGATACTGATGAGATAACGCGCCTTAGTCAGACGCTTTTTCACAATGAACTGGTGCAGCGATAAGCCAGTGAGCTCCTTAAAGCGACGAGTTAAGTAGAACTTACTGAGGTTAAAGCGCTGGGCTAACTCATCTAAGCTCAAGCTCTCGTTGATATTGAGGTTGATGTACTTTAAGAGAGCGCTAAGCTTAAGACGTTCACTGAGCTTTAAGTTCACTTGGAAGTCGGCTTCATCATCAAGCTGATAGCTCATTCCCTTCATCTCTGCCTCTTGAGTGACGATAGGAGCTGGCTTCGAGCCATCATCTTGAGCGGCTAAAGCAAAGGCGTTAGCTGCTAATCCCGACACCTGTAGCGACAGACCGTCGATCTCGCCTTCAGCGGCTAGCTGTAAATCAGCAGCAGCTTCGGCCGCAGCATGTGCATCCTCAGCTTCTGCCATAGCCTCAGCAGCTACCGCAGCTGCAGTGGCAGCCGAGTCATTATCAAAGCGCTCTAGCCCCTTAGTACGATAGCCATGGTCTTCAGCAGCATAGGCAGCTGCGGCATCTTGCTCTTCGGCTAAAGCCGTACCCGTAGGAGAAAGCGTTTGTGTACCAAATGGGTTTAAAGCATTGGAGACAGGCACATAGTCTTGAGAGCGAGCTACTTCTAGGGTAGTACCTAGGAAGTTGAGCGGATCGTTTTCATCATTCTCGTAGCCATGATAGAGCTCATAGCCATACCCAAAGCTGGTGCTACTACGGCTAATGCTAGCGGCAAGCGTTGGTTGAGAGATCCGACCACCATTAGCATGCGCTACAGCCTCTTCTAAAGTCTGCACTGGGCGCAGTGGTGGAATGCCGTTGTCATCACCACTAGACCTGCTCTCCGAGGCAATCTCGGTTTCCTCTTCCTCTTCAGCTGCTTGCTGTGCAGCTAAAGCAGTACGCTCAGAGGTAACACTAAGCACATCGTTTTCGAGCACTACAGTGGTGTCTTCGGTAGCACCATGTGACTTCCAGATACCAGTGTCAGCACGGGTGAGATTGGAGAGTCCCTCGCTATTAGAGGTGTACATATTGCTGGTGAGTCCACCTGAAGTAGCAAAGACATTTAGCGGTCTGTTGGCGGTAGCAAGAGTGTTGGTGACGCCAGCTTCGGCGGCTGGGTTAGAGGTAACGTTAGGGTGATCGGTTTGGGTGGAGAAGATAGCGGCACCAGAGGCGGTAGCACTCAAGCTAGCAGCGGTAGCAGCAGCTGCTTGCTCTTGGCGATGGACGATTTGGTTGAGCTTTGTTATGACAATGGCAAAGTAGCTCTCGCTCAACACCTCATCTGATGGAGTCTTACTCCAGAAGCTCTCAAAGAGCAGTTCTAACTCAATCTTGAGCTCGTTAAAGGTCTTATCGTCTAAGTGGATGACGTTGTTGTTGTGGGAGCCTAACTGTAAGAAGCAGTATTGAGGATCAAGCTTAGGGAAGCGCTTAGCTAAAAGCTGCATGTACTTTGGGTGAATCCACAAAGCAAAGCGCTCGTAGCTCTGGTCTTGATTGATGTAGCCATGGTGGAATTGCAGTTCATCGATCAAGATGACATCACCTTTACTCAAGTGGTAAGGTCGGCCCTCGACCTCGTAGAAGAAATGGCCATCCACCACAAAGATGATCTCATAGAAGGCATGGTGGTGAGGACTAATCGTAACCTCAGCACTTGGCTTTGTATCAAGATGCTTATAGCACTCAAAGCGGTTGTTTTGCATCAGCTCCCGATAACGGCGGCTAGTAAAGGTCGCCTTATTCGCCTTGCGCATGATCCTGCCTCTCTTCTGCTACCCAATGACCAAAAAAGATGTGATCGTACTGATCCCGTGTTTGATTGATTATTTTGAGCGTCTTTGCCTAGACACTAGCTACGGTCGCAGCTGAGTTGAGGCTTAATCGGCGTGTTTAGGTGCAAGCAATTGCTGCACGGTGATCACGGCGAATGCTTTTTGAGCAGTGTTACTGCGGAGCACTGACGCTTTTTTCTCTCTCTTATTCTTCTTAAGTTTAAGCCTTGAGTGCTGTTACAACCTTTTTGCTCTAGCTAAACACACAAGCAAGAACACCAAAAGGTTGTCAAAACGCTAACAGCGCACTCTCTTAGGCACATAATGCATAAACTATGGCGTTAGGGCCATCAATTTTACAGCAAACGGCTTATTTAAGCCATTTGTTTGTGCCAACAACACGTCAAGCGTGGTGCTGTAAGGGCTCGGCACTTATTGCGAATATCCATGATACGCCGCAAAGCAAAGTGCAACAAGCCGCACTTATAGTAAGTGTGCGCCACGGCAGGATTAAGAATCGGCTTAAATAAGCAGTGCTGAGAACGAGAAGGCTAGGCAAAGAAAAAGGATGACGACTCTAGCTCCAAGCCAAGCAAGTACGCCTAGTATGAAGGCTTCTGAAGGCCACTGAAGGTAGTGCTTAAAGGCGGCTTTAGGCTGTGGAAAAGCGTTGCGAGAAAGCAAGGAAGTAGGGGCTCTTAAGCAATGTGCTTAACCGTGAGGAAATAAGCGCACTCGCAATAGACATCGTCGATGTTAATGACAAGGCTATAGCCATGTGCAAGTAAGCGCTGCGTGCAAGGCAAGAGCTTTTCTTGCAAGTTGTCACAATCGTTAATGTCGACGTGGAGACCTTGTAGGTAGCTTCTGATCTCTGCAAAGGCGGCAGCTGGTAGCTTACTCTTCAAAAAAGCTGCGACCTTTTCGGTGACGTCGCCCTCATAGCCGCCGATCATTAAGCAGTCTCCCTGTGCTGCGGCATGGTAGTTCCAAAAGCACTGCGTATCGATCTCATGCTCTTGCGCAAGGAAGTCCTCAAACTCCTCCTTTGTCTCGATCATCAGCATCGTGTTGATGGGCTGCGGGTAGGCTTGGTAGAGCGCCAAGTAGTTCTTCTCCTTAAGCCATTTGCTCATAATCAGTTCCAGTGCTCCAAGGTCATGTCGTCTATTTCACATCTCACCCCAACCCCATTTGGAGTTTGATAACCAAGGGCAGCGTAACTGTTGCTATCGCAATTCGCAAGCGGTTGCGAATTTGGTTTACGTGCACAGAGTTTGTAGGCCGATATCCTTTACAGAGGCCGCTTGGAGCCACTATTGTGCAGTAAACCTAGGCACGGCCTTATGCAGTCAGGGAGTAGGGCGATTTGTGAGTTAGTGAGTCTGAGTGGGGATAGTGGTTAGCAAGATGCAACTAGAGTTAGTCGACGATACTTTTAGGGCAACGAGGCAGGGGTGAGGGGCACTCCAAAGAGGTACTAAACATTCACTTTTAGGTATCTTGTATAGCAAGGGCTCAACCCCGTATTCTGACGCCATTGGTCAACTGAGATGCGCACAAAGTCTAGGTTTCTTTTGGAGAAGCTAGGTGAAACCTGACTTGCCCACTTGAGAGCCGCGTGAAATCTAGCTTTCTTTTTCGTGGCTACGCACAAAACATCTTAGAGCCAGGTGAAGCCTAGATCGCCCACTGGAAAGTCGCATAAAGTCTGGCGTGAACAACTCAACCCCGCATTCTTACGCCATTGGCCAACTGAGAGTCGCATAAAGTCTGGCGTGAACAACTGAACATCGCGTTCTTATGCCGTTTCTCATCTGAGAGCCGCACAAAATCTGGCGTGAACAACTGAACATCGCGTTCTTACGCCATTTGTTAACTGAGAGCCGCATAAAGTCTAGCGTTAGCAAATGAACATCGCGTTCTTAAGCCATTGGTCAACTGAGAACCGCATAAAATCTGGCGTTAGCAGCTGGACAGCTGAACATCGCGTTCTTATGCCGTTGTTCATCTGAAAGCCGCATAAAATCAAGGAAGTTCGTTTGATGTTCGTTTCATGTTCGCCTGATGTTCGTTTCATGTTCACTTTGACCTCTGGAAGCCGCATTCTGCCTGGCTTTCAGAGACTCTCTATGAAATAAGGAATTAAAGAATAAATGAATTAGAAATCGCGCGAGCGCGTGAGCGCGCGTGCGCGTAGCATGAAGCGCGCCCAAAAAGCTGGCTGAAGCCGCTTTTTTGTGCCCGCTCTTTTTCGGGCAGTCGCAAGCTCCTGCCCTTTGATGCCAAGGTCGCAGCTGAAGCGTGCTCCCTTGGCTGTTTGGGGCTCATTCTTCGCCCCTGTTGAGGGCAGTCGCAAGCTCCTGCCCTTTCAGCACCAGGTTTAGCACCTGGTGCTTTTGGGTTTTTCTTCTTCGCTTTTGGTGGGCACTGCTGGTGCGAGCTAGAGGCTCTTACCAGCAGGGGAGCGGGGCTCATTCTTCGCCCCTGTGGGCACCGCTGGCGCGAGCTGAGGCTCTTACCAGCGGGGTTTTGGGGCTCATTCTTAGCCCCTGTTGAGGGCAGTCGCAAGCTCCTGCCCTTTCGGCACCAGGTGTACGCTGAAGCTAGCACCTGGGCCTTGAGTTTTTTTCATTGCCCTGTTTTTAATGGGCATAGGGAAGCTCCCCCAGCCCCCTCAAACTCGCACCGCTCCTTTCTACGCCGCTACCACCGCGTACTCCAGCCACAACAGCTGCCCAAACTTGCCCTGTTCAGACAGCTCATCCCTCTCTCGCCTCTACGAGCTCGGGACACTCGGATCAAAAAATCGCTCGTAGCAACTCGTAGAGGGCCCTAAATTGAACGAAGTGCCCCTCGGATGAGTAACCCTACGTCCGCGAGTAGAAAATTGATTTTAGAGCACTCTACGCGCGTTTCTGTAAACTCGCGTCTTTTTACTGACAAATAACAAACTTTTGTCTGCTTTTGAATGCTTGTTTTTGCGCCAGTGAGTCTGGTCGATGCAAGTCGACGCAAAAAAGCGTCATAGCCGCGCGTAGAAGGCCCTAAATTGAACGAAGTACCCCTCGGATGAGTAACCCTACGTCCAAGGGTAGAAAATCGATTTTAGGACACTCTACGCGCGTCTGCGTGAACGAACGATTTTTTACTGGCTGGGTAGGTAATCGCGATCTTGGTCTACTTGGGATGCTATGTGCGCTTAAGCGCATTTGCGTTTAGCTGCATGAAATTTCGGCATTGTGCTGTGCTAACGCAAACGTTTTAGGTGATTTGCGTTTATCAACCAAAATGACCATATGGTGGGACTTGTAGGAGATTTAAGCAAACTGTGTTTTGTGCTGTTAAGTTGATTTTTAGTGATTGGCGTGAATTATCTTAGTGCCTGTATATTGCGTGGTTGGTAGGCTTCTAGAGAATAAGGTCTGGCAAGCGTAACGCAAATTCGCAAAAGTGGCGTAAACAAGCCAGATTAGAGGGTGCTGGGCGTAAGGGCTAATAGGAATGCTAAATAGCACAAAGGTGGGATAAAAGGCAACAAAAATAACCACAAGAACGTGATTTAAATCACAAAAATAGAGCTGGCGACTTGTCATGCCACTTGTTTAAAAGCGACAATGACTTTAATTGCAAGCATTGGCTTTATTTAATGCTGTCAGCGTGGTTCAGACGCTTTCAGCGAAGCCGCAGCTTGCCGACTATAACTTCAGTCCCAGCCCTGGGCCTATTGTATCAGGTCGAGGGCTGGACTGCATATTTGAGGAGGGCTGAAATATGCCTGGCTCCAATCCTGCCATTCGTGCCCTTAAAGGCATCGACTTTCTCGACCTGAACAAGGACGAGATCACCATCCTTGGCCGCCTGACCGTCTTAACAAAAGATGGCACTCAGGAGTGCGTCTACACCAACAAGCAGATGCTCAAGGAGTTTGGTTTTAACCACTCCAAGGCCAACCGCATCATCAAGACCCTTGCCGACAAGGGTTACATCAACTTGCGCCGCAGCATGTCTGCTTTTGGTAATGGCGTCCGCATTATCTCGCTTAGCCTGCGCTTGCTTATCAGCCGTAAAGAGTCGACTAGCAACGCCTTTGGTCAGTTTGCAGCTCGTGTTGCTGCTACTTCAGCTTCTGCTTCGGCTCCTACTCCAGCTGTGGTGGACGCAAAGGTGTCTGCCTTTCAGGCTGTTGTTGATGCTCAGTCTCTGGCTGCCACCAAAGAAGTTGCAGATCATCTTTCTATTTCTTCTGCTTGTTCCCCTGTAGTCGCACCAGCTTCGGCACCAGATTCAACCCCAGCTCAAGCTTCAACCAAGGCTCACGAGTCAGTTTTTCTTGCAACCTCTGTTGTCCAAGAGAAGGTTTCCGTAGAGAACGGGGCAACAGCAATCGTGTGCGTCGCGAACAATGCTGCTGGTACCAGCATTAGCGAGTGCTTGGCTAAAGAGCATCAGTCTGTACAACAGGTGCAGAGCGCTGCTGCCTCCACTTTTGCGGTTGCTCCTGTTACGGCTCCTCAAACGGCTGTCATCGCCGCTACCACCACCACTACCGCCGCTACCACCACCCCAGTTGTTCGTGCTAAGTCTGTAACGGCTAACACAGCAGCTCTCCCGCCAACTGTGGTCGACACTTGCAAGTTCGACTTCACCTCTATAATGCGTGCTCGTGGCTTACCTTCACTGAATGTCGGTGGCTTGGAGACAGAGCCACGCTTCGACTTTACTGGGCTTGCTCAGCAGCTGAACTCCAACCACGTGCGCGAGTGCCACTTCGCTTACGGCTGGCCAGAGTTCTGCTCTACCTGGGCTCAGCCGTTCTTCCTCTTCACCGTGCTTGATGAAATCTGCTACCACGCAGACGAAATGTTTGCATGCCCAGAGGATTGCCCTTGCTATAACCTCTCGGAATTGGCCTCCTTCATCAAGACTCATCAGCAAGGTCTGCTGTTCTTTATCCTCTCTGCCCGTTATGGCTATGAGGAGGAGCAGCCTGATGGCAGCGATGAGTGGCAAAGGGTTTATGCCGAAGCTGGTGTGCCAATTTGCTATACCGGCAAGCTTCTCATTTACCGCATCTTGTCGAGCTACAAGCTAGGCAAGAGCAAGAACCCGTCGCCTCTGCCTTTCATCAAGAGCGTCATCTTGCGTCAGTGCATGGAGATCCTCTCCAACTACCAAGAGTGCAATAAGCTCTTTCAGAACTTCATCAGCGAGATCTACAAGAACGCTGCCGCTCAGCGTTGGGCTCGTAGTACCCCTCTGCTCTCCGCCATGGTCAAGGACAACCCTGCGTACTATGAGAAGCGCCTTGCCTTGTACTTCCCTGTTTACACCAACGGCTTCAACAGCTGGTATGACTTCACTTGGGCTTCAGCTGATGGCATGCGTGCTTCCTTTCCAATGCGTCTGACCTACCCGTTCTTGCTGATGCGCAAGTTGGGTGGCTTAGACCACATTGCAGATTACAACCGAGGTGGAACTGCTCGCGCTGATCGCATCACCCGTAAGGTCAACTTTGACTTAGGTCATACCCCTGCGGTAGAGCGCAGCTGGGAGCAGTTTGTTGCTCTGCATGGGGACAAGTACCCATTCCTCATCAAGCTCGCTGAGCGCGGTTACGAGAACATCTAGGAGGTGGCTATGAAGTCGCTTACTCAGAATCCAGCCTGCAAGGCTGACGGCACCCAATACAACGACGCTATGGCTCCGGTCTTGTCGTTAGGTGTAACCAACACTTCTGAAAAGGTCGTCACTAGTGCGGCTGTTCAGAGTGAGCTGGCTGTGCTGAAGGAGCTCAAAGCTTCTTCATTCGGCACCTTCATCCTCTCCCAAGATCCAGATCTCAGCGAGATCTCGGGCGCCTCTTGGTGCTTTGATGCGCTTTCTGATGAGGCCACCAATACCAAGGAGACCCTGTTTGTCTCCAAGTGTGATGTCCTTGATGACAACACTTTGGTGCTCAATGGCTGTGGTAATCAGGAGCTTGTGCTGACTCGCCCTCAAGATCAAGCTCAAACTCAAACTCAATCGCTGAGCGCTAATGAGATCGCAGCTCAAGATCGAGTGACTGGCGCCAGCTTCCCAGGACAGCAAATCGTCATTGATGCGCTGTCTTCTATGAAGCACGCCTTAGACTTCGTGCTAGTTATCACCCAAGACCCTGTTAACAGCGAGATCTCTGGGGCCTCTTGGGGCTTTGATTCAAAGGCTGATATAGCCGAGATGAGAAATGCAGGGTTCTCGTTTACTGTAGTCGCGTTGGCTAACGCCTATGCGGTTGATCTTAAGACCTGCATGGGCTCGGACTGGGATACCAGTGCTAATTACAAGGTGAGCTATAAGTTCGCCGAGTCTGCTGCACTGGATTTATGCTTGGCGGAGTCTGTTCCTGAGATCAAGGCAGTTGTACCTGTTGCCCCTGTTGCCCCTGTAGCTCAGGTACAAGATCAAGAGCTTCTTGAGATGTACCGTCAGATTCAATCTAGTCTGCAGCGCACTGCTGCTTGTGCAACTCAGTTTGCTGTCAATGATGCTGAGGACGACCTTGATCTTGGCCTCGTTGATATAGAAAGCTTGCCAGACGTAGATCCTCAGATCGATCTTGCTGCGGCGCTTGCTGCTATTACTCCGGCAAGACCGCAACTTCCGGTAAGAAATGGGTTCCACGCCATTTCTCTGTTGGTGGCGAACAACGGTGAGGGCATCGACTTTAGCGATGAGGCCGAGCATGAGGATAAGGCCTCTCAAAATGCTGAGATAGCTTATTCGTACCCTCAGTGTATTGACGCAGGTCGCTACTTAAGGAAGTTTGACCCTTGCATGGGTGACTCCCTTCTTGATAAGCAAGAGAGCCCAGAGGCTTTCACTCCTGTCAGCTCCGCTGATCAAAGCTTCTCGCATCTCCCAGACTCCAAGTTTCTATCGGGCTATTCTCTTGCCAAGCTGAAGGCCCTATCTGATCTTAGCGCCGCTGCTGGGGTGGCTACAGATCCAACCACGGCTGTGTCTAACACAGTGCCTGAAGTGCCAGCCATTTCAAGCACTGAGGATGCGAGCCCTCTTCCTTTAATGCCTGCAAGCTCGGTAGAACAGGTGGCAGCCCCTGATCTGCTAACAGACATTGCGGATACTTCGGGAGTCTCCGTTCAGCCCACTACCTCTACTACAGACTCCTCTGTAGCTGTGCTTAACATCGCTCCTGTAGCGCCAGCCACTTTAATCACCGTGGCTACTACACCTCCAGCTATGCCTGCACCCCAAGATGCCCCTGCTCATGTTGCCCAAATTGGCTCTGTGCCTAACGTGGCAGCAACAGCTCCAGCTACTTCGGGTGTTGAGGCTTTGGCTCAATCTGCTCAGGAGATGCCTTCTCCTAAGACTGCTCAAGCACAATCCAATGAGGCTGTTACAGCCCCAACTGCAGCTGTGTCTAACACAGTGCCTGAGGTCCCAGTCACTTCAAGCACTGTGGCTACAACTACTCCTCTAGTTGCGCCTACTATCCCTGTTGGCCAGGATCAAGCCCCTGTTCCACCAACTGCTATACCTGTACCTCAGGTAGCTCCTGCTAACACTGCTCCAATGGGCTCTATGCCTAACGTGGCCGCAACAGCTTCAGTTACTTCGGGTGTTGAGGCTTGTGAGCAAGGTGCTCAAGCACAATCCAATGAGGCTGTTAAAGCCCCAACTGCGGCTGTGTCTAACGCAGCCCAAGTTGCGCCTGTTATCCCTGTTGGCCAGAACCAAACTCCTGTTCCGCCAACTGTTATACCTGTACCTCAAGTAGCTTCTGCTAATACTGCTCCAATGGGCTCTATGCCTAACGTGGTCGCAACAGCTCCAGCTACTCAAGCAGCCCCAAATGTTGCTGCTACAGCCCCAACTGCGGCTATGTCTAACACAGCCCAAGTTGCGCCTGTTATCCCTGTTGGCCAGAACCAAACCTCTGTTTCGCCAACTGCTTTGCCTGTACCTCAAGTAGCTCCTGCTAATGCTGCTCCAATGGGCTCTATGCCTAATGTTGCAGTACCAGCCCCAGCTACTTCTGGTGTTGGGGCTATGGCTAGTACTATCCCAACAACAGGTGCCGCTTTAGTCTCAGGGAGTACTACTGCTCCTCCGTCAATACAGTCGGCTGCCAGTGTTGGCTCCAATACGCCTACTACTGTTCCTGCCGTTCAAGCTTCGGCTCCAGTTCCTGCTACAGCTGCGGCAGTGGCTCAGGCTCCAGCATTAGCGCCAGCTTTGGCTCCCGCTACAGTTGTGTCCGCTCCACAAGCGAACACGGCTCAAACCTCTGCTGCTATTGTGGCCGCCAGTGCCGACGATATTTATCGTGGTCACGAGCGCGTGAATTATGGCTCCTTGATCGATCTTACAAGGTCTTCTTGTGCCTCCACCCCTAAGAAAACTGAGGTATCAGGGGTGGACGCCATTAAGAAGTCCATTGCCTCTGCTGATGCTGAGCCTGCTGAGTCGATCTCAACGTCGATTTTGCCTCGGTTTATCACCGATGCTGTCGACAAGCTCTGCGTGCAAAAGGAGAAGAAGGAGCGAGCTAAAGTCTCAAATGGCCGCTACTCCAAGCAGGGCAAGGTCGAGCTTGATGAGCTGCGCAAGATCCTTAACTACTTGGATTATTGCGATCGCGAGCAGTGGTACAAGACCTTTGCCATCTTGGGCCGTGAGTATGGTGCAGATATGGACGTGCTTCATGTCGCTCAAGAGTGGAGCCGTAAATACCCTCACCGCAAGCCAAAAGACGAGCTCCAAGAGCAACGTGAGTTCTTCCAGTCGTCTAAGCGCAGCGGCCCAGGCATTGGTGCACTGATCGCTGAGGCCAAGCGTCATGGCTATGAGGTGCCACGCCACTACAAGAAATTTAGTGGCGACGATGGCTCTAGCTCGGGCTATGACCCTAATGACCTGAGCCTGATCCGCCCTGATCTCCAAGCTAAGGCTAAGGCTAAAGCCAAAGCTCAAGCCCAAGCCCAAGCTCAGACCATGGGTCAGGGCCAGGGCCAGAGCCAAGCTCAATCCTCAGCTTCAGCTTCTTCTGCTTCTGCTGCTGCCTCCGATGCCGCATCCACTTTTGCCTCAGCTGCTGCTGATGCTAAGGTCATGGGCGATGCTCAAGGCTTGGGGCCAGATCAGGGTGCTGCTGAGTTTGACTCTGAGGTCATCTACTCCAACAAGGTTGTCTTCGTAGAGCAGCTTGAGCCCCTTGCCGCGGATTGCCCTGTCGATAGCGATGAGAGCAAGCTCTATGACAGCGTGCAATCTAAGGCCAACGCCATCCTCAAGTTCTGGCTCTACACCGCTGGCAACGGCAATGTGCCTGATCGCGTGAACTTCCTTACCGAGAACAAGAAGTTCTTTGGCTTTTTTCCAGTGGAGCAGCGCGTCATTATTGAGGCGCTCTACGAGTTCTGCAAGAGCCACGAGGACTACTCCATCAGCGAGTTTCTGCAGTGGTGTAAGCTTGAGGGCCTTTATGACGTCTTTGATCAGGGCGTGCTCAACACCGTGCTTGATACCGAGACTATCCAAAGCAAGGATATGGCTCGTGACTACATGCGCTACCTCTATGAGGACAGCTACACCCTGATGTTGTGGCAGCGTGCTTGCCTGTTCGCAGCGGGGGTCTTAAAGCGCTCCTTTAAGGCCAACACCAGTGCTGTGCGCTACTTCTTCGAGGAGTCGCTGCCAGTGATGGAGGGCGAGACTGCCCCTGTGGAGCAGTGGCCTGCTGACGTGCGTGCAGAGGTGATCGAGCGCATCGATGAGAAGCCTAACATGGAGCGCTTTGTGCCAAGTGGTTACGCTCACATCGATGAGCACATCATGGGCTTCCGCCGTGGTGAGGTCACGATCTTTGCTGCTCATAGCGGCGTTGGTAAGACCTGGTTTGCCTTAGACACAACGGTCAGGCTGCTCAACACGTTCCCTAATGCTAGGGTGCTGTTCATCTCTTCTGAGATGAGCGTCCGTGAGATCGAGCTGCGCTTCTATGGCTTGCTCAACGACATCAGCCTGCTAAAGCACGATCTGCAGCGCCTTGCTAAGGACGGTAACAAGCTCCTTGATAGCTTCAAGAAGCTGGATAGCTTTGCTGAGAGCCGCTACGACATTACCTTGTATGGTAACAAGTCGGGCGGTACGTCGATTGACGACATCGAGGCTCTGGTTTCAGGTCTTTCTGCCTCCAAGCGTCTTGATTTGGTGGTGGTGGACTACATCCAGAACATCGTCAACGAGACCTTGCCAAACAAAAACAACAACACCAGCACCTTTGATCGGGTGCGCAACACCATGAACCGCTTGGATCGGTTGGCTAACACCTACAATTGCGCGGTGTTGTCTTTGGCTCAGCTCAACAACCCTAACCGCAAGCAAGGGCAGAACCTGCCTCCTAACCTCTACGACATTGCTGAATGCACTTATATGGTGCAACCGGCGGCAGCTGTGCTCATGATGTACAAGGGCGACCTCAGCGCTGGCCTTGTCTCTATCAACAAGAGCAAGGACAAGAACGCCAATGCCGGTGGTAGTGGTGGTAGTGGTGGCAGTGGCAGTGCTGGCGGTAGCGGCGGCAGTGGCAGTAGCAGCAGTAGCGGCAGTGATGTGGGCAAGGTGCAAGGCTCCTTACTTGATGATGAGGAGGATCGCGTCTTCAACCAAACTGACTTGCTGCTTGCAGTACGCAAGTCCCGTTATGGCACCAACAGCGACGATCCATTGCATGTGTTCCGCTCTGAGGGTGCCCGTTTCCTCTTTGAACCATAGGAGGCTGTGATGCTAAGACTCAGCACCTTGATCTTTAGTGGCGGGCTTCATTACAGCCCGCAGGTCTTCAGCGAGTACCTGCGCGACTTGGAGAACAGGTTGTACGCGCTCGGCTGGACGGTGATTGGCTCTGTGCATAAGCTGCCTAACCTCCACCCGTGGAAGCTTCCATCGCGTGAGCAGCTGCACATCTGGGCTCAGCAAGACTTAGCTTATCGGGCTAACTCCCTTAACCTGCGTCTTGCAGACACCAACACTATTGCGCTTGACTGTGATTTTAATGACGGCGGGCTAATGGGTGAGTTTGTGGATCGCCTCGCGCATCTGCTTGATATGCCTAAGAGCCAGATCTTTACCTGCACTGGTAAGAAAGGCGCCAAGCTTTTCTTTCGCTTTCAGAAAGGCACGCGCAATGAGGTGTTACCGCGCAAGTTAGGCCCAACGGTCTACACCGCTGGCTGTGTTGGCATGAAAGACTTCAAGCAGGAGCTGGAGATCAAAAGCGATCTCAGCACCATAGCCGGTCTCTATGGGCCTTATGACCCTGTGCTCGGTGACACCCTTGTCTATGGCCCTTACGAGAATTTCCCGTACATAGGGTTGGCTGCACCATCAGACCTCAGGGTAATCACCATGCAAGAGCTGCACGTGCTAACTCAGCTCTACATCTGCTTAGTTAAGCGTGGTGGTTATGAGACGTCCTTACAGGTGCTAACAGAGACCACAATCGATCACGAGTTCACTCGTGCTTGTGCGCTGGTTTTTATCTGTCAGTGTCTGGTGCGTCTACAGGTGTCTGAGGGGTACGAGAACCTGACTTTGCCAGAGGCTTTAGAGGCGATTAGCTTCGATCCTGTCTGCAAAAGCCAATACAAGGAAGTGTTTGTTCCTTTGTTTTGGTATATTGGACAGGATGATGCCTGTGATCTCATTAGCAACGTGCTCTATGATCGCCCTTTGACCTCTCCACAATTGCTCAAAGATGCCGCGTACATCAAGTCGCTCTTTACTGCTGAGGCCACTGTGGTCGATCTTGCCGAGGTTTTTCGTGGGGCTTGTGCCGTATTCCGCAATGGCGCTGAGCCTTTCTATCAGCTGCTGCTAACCAAGGCTAGCAAGCTTGGTATTAACCCAAGCACGATCTTTGATCTCTACTCTCAGCTGTGCGAACAAGGGCAGTTCCCTAATCACGACTATCCTTAAGGCGTTGCTTTCTGCGCTAGTGCTCGTGCTAGTGCAAGTGTTCGTGCTCGTGTTAGCAGAGGTGTAGGGGCGCTGGCGCATGAGGGCGCTTGTGTGTGCGTGCACGTAGCTGAGGACGAAAGGGCTTTTTTCGCTCGCGCGCATGCTTGAGGCACGCAACAAGACAGAGCTGTGCTGCATGCTAGAGGCATGGCGCGAGAGTTGTGTTTTGACATTGTATTGCGGGAAGAAATCGCGGGCTATGGCAGCAAGGTGCGATTATCGAAGGGAGCAAAACACCCACTGCGGGCTTGCGCCACGCCTGTGAGTGTCTAGCCTGTTTGTTTGATTGTTTTTTGCTCTTGTGAGCGAACCTGTCAGGGATCCCTGATCAGGTGGGCCAGCAGCAAGCTGCTGAAGCAATAAGAGCACTCCTTGCAGAGTCTCTTACTGGGTAGCACTAACTCCTAATTGTGCTACCTCCCCGAGAGCGATTCGCTTTGGCCTTAAAAACTTAAAACCATCACAAATCAGAGAAGGGGATAGGGTGTCCCGAGACAACAAATCCTCCTCTAGCCTTCAGTTCGCCGCAAAGGCTTTTTTATGCCTATGTGTTCACCAAAAAAGCTAAAAGAGTGTGTTTGCTGCATACAGGCAAAAATTGTTTTCGTACTCTGCTCGCCACAAAGCGGGCATCTGCTAGGTCAATTATGTTAAGTCGCAGGATAATTCTACGAACGTTTACTACACCGACAGGGTGTAGGTAAGCGTTTTCAATCGACACAACAAATTTAACAAAATCTTCTATTTGTGCAAGCGCTTGGCGCAAAAAAACTTGCACCACTGCACAATTGTGGTTCGATCCACCGTGTGCGCAAGTATAGTCCTCAATTCACAGGACAAACTTAGGGCAAGCTTAGGTTGCAATGCCGCATGGCAGGCTGCTTTGGGCCATGCCAACCGTTTTTGGCACGAAAAATAACGCCAAAAGCGCATGGGCACTTGTATTACCAGCTACGCACGTCGAAAAACAAGAAACGCAAACTAGTTACCGCAAAGATGGCACGTCGACCATATTAAGTAGCGGTAAAGTGCTCGTCCCCGCTCGTCCGAAGCGCTTACGTCTCTGCCTTACCTGTATATATGGCCAAAAAACCATCATTGCTGTAAGCGCTCACGTCTCCAGCTCCCAGATCCTACTTGCGACCACGACAGCTGCGTGGTATCTGGTGCAAATAAGGTACCCTTACCAAGAAGCCTGTAATTGACTACATTCTAGGCCTAAGAAGCCCCTTTTTC
>CALXYZ010000042.1 GCA_944393075.1 uncultured Anaerobiospirillum sp.
TGCCGGTGCCGTAGTCAAAGCTTCTCTCCTTGAGCAGAGTCAGGTATGGTACATTGTGTCTTAGGTGCTCGTCGCTTAAATGCACAGCAATGCAACCGACCTTACTCTCGACCTGAGTGACTCTCAGACCATAGGTGGTGAGCAGGTTTTCGTTTTCGCGGCGCACTTGTGATGCTTGGAAAGCAGCATTACCTACAAACTCCACTACTGCACCTTGAGACGTCAGCTGATAGCGACGCACTTGTGTGTGCAGTCCTAAGTCTCTGTAAGCTGAGCCTAAGCGCGATACGATCAGCTCTAACCACTTCTCACGCTCACTGACTTCCTCTTGGTACAGTGGCACTAAGGTCTCCACTAAGTTGTCGACATTATGGTGCTGCATCCAGAAAGCAGACAAATCAAGTACCTCTGCTTGAGCTGAAACGCTCTTCTTTGGTTTAACTACAGGGGCGGACGCCGTTGCAGCTACAGCCTGCGGAGCAGTCTGAGCTGCTTTCTGGGGAGCAGGAGCTACCTTTGGTTGTGGCTTAATTGTAGTCACCGAGATTACGGTGTGTGGCCCCTGATCAACCTCAGGCTTAGCCACTGGTGCTGCCGTAGCTGCTGGTGTAACTGCTGCTGTCGTAGAGGCAGCTTGAGCCTTTGCTTTTGGGGCTTGAGTACCTACCACTACTGTCGATACCTGCGCCTGCTTTGGAGTAGCCACAGGGGCGGGCGCTGTTACCTTAGGCACTGCTTTAGGTGCAACCGGCTTAGTACTGGCAGCAGGAGCTACTGGGGCTGGTGCTGCGGGTGCGGGCGCTGTGGTCTTAGGAGCTGCTGGTGCAGACGCAGCAGACGCAGGCGCAGCACCATCAGCTTTGACGGCTGCGGCCGCGGATGTGAACAGCTGTGGCGTGCTTAAGTGCAGCTTGTCCTCATGCTTAAAGTAGTCCTCTAAGTCATTGGTATAGGTGGTAATGACGCCTAATGGATCGCTAGCGTGATCTGGGTGGTAGCAGTGCATCAGCTGCTTCATGGCAGCACGCTTGACCACCATTTGCAGCAAGCGTAAGTCCTTACCGTCGCTTTGGCGCTCGGTAATGATCTTGCTGACAATGCCCTCTTGGCTGTTGCTAAAGAGATTGATCTCATCGCGGCCATGCACAAAGATCAGTGAGCAGCCGTAGATAGCCACATCCACATCTCCGGCACGCAGTGCTTGCTGCATAGCAATGATGTTTTGCCGCTGGCTTTGACCCTGCTGATAATTGCGACGACCACGACCTAAACCACCACCACCACTACGGCCTAAGCCACCGCGACCACCTGCACCTACACCTGCATTTGGTGCTGCTATCGCGTCAGCATCAGAATTATTGCTCTCAGACATCATGTTAGCGAGGTGGGCCAAATAGAGCTTACGGTCTAAGGTAGCTACCGATCCGTTATGACTAAAGGCGCCGTAAAAGAGCTGAGTGGTCTCTTTGGTCTGCTTTAAGGACTTGGCGATATCCTCACCTGAGGCACTAAGGCACTTGGTCTCAAGCACAATGAGGCGCAGCAAATAACGACCTTTGTCTTGCTTGACTACCTGCAAGGCGAGGATGTCAGAGATCAAGGTGCGCTTGGAGTTAAACAAGGCGGCGTAGTCATCGAGCATGAAGTAGGCTTCGTAGCTGCTGTTATCGCTTGCCTGCTGTTGCTGTTGTTGCTGTTGTTGCTGCTGCAACAAGGCACGCAACTGGGCTTGCAGCACAAACTTCGAGAGAACTAAGCCTAAGAGCTCGGAAGCGTAGATAGCCCTACTCTCAGCGCGCATCAGTACGCTACCAGAGATCGCTATGGCATCTTCCTTGAGCTTGTCTAAGTAGTGCTCTTGCTCCTCCTCGGTCAGACCTAAGTCTAAACTTGATAGCAGCGAGCTTAAGTAGTACTGCACGCGGACATCAGAGCTGGCAGTAGACACCAAAAGGCTCAGCAAGTTGGTATTGAGCTTCTTGTAGTGCACGACCTTGATGCCTGCTTGTTGCAGCTGCTGCTTGCTTAAGAGGTCATCAAAGCAAGCGACTACATCAGCGTGTCGATGCACGGTAGTAATAAGGTCACGCACACCAAAAGAGCTGAGCTTGAGGCTTTTCTCATACACTGGTGTGAGCACCATCTTTGGCTTGTTGGTGTCTGCCGTAGTAGCGCTGTCGGTTAAGAGCTTGGCGATCTTGTCCTTTTGGGAGTTGTACACCTCAAGGTCATAGGTCGTCATAAAGTACAGCGAGTGCAAATAGAGCACCTTACTGCGATAAGGAGCTGGGAAGGCTAGGTAAAGGGCTGAGCTATCGTGATCGCTGTGATCAGGATCATGCAGCGAGATTGCCTGTGGCAGATAGTTATCGTGCTCTTCTTGTACCGGCAGTAAGCACTGCGCAAAGTTAGTGTTTACCCATGGATTAAAGACATGGAAGAGCAAGCACACATCAAAGAGGCGCTGATTGCTATCGGTAGATGCATCTGTGCCTAACGCGGCATTGCTAACACGGCGGCTACCTAAGCTACCTAAGCCACCTAAGCCACCTAAGCCAGCACCCGCATTAGCGCCAAAAGCCATCAGGTCTGGTGTGACCATTTCTGGGCTGAGGTGTAAGTGCTCGCGATTGAGCCATGGGCCGAATTCCTTATTGCCCTCATTGAGCACCACCACACTGACACGGCGCGTAAAGCTCTCGTCTAAGGACAGGCTATCTAAAGTGGCATAGCGTTCAGCTTCAAAGAGTCTGTAGATCTCCTTGGAGTCGACCATAGAGGTGTTCATCACAAAGAGCGTCAGCTTGGTATCAGCTAAGGTGCGATACTTTACGCCTAAGTTTAAGAGCGCACGATAGATCGCCAGTGGCAGCTCGATAGCACCACAGTTGTAGATCAACACATTGCACTGCTCTTTGAGGTATGGACGTGCTTGTATGTAATGCTCTAAGAAGTCAGCTACCGCTACGGTGTAAGTCTGCTCGGTGTGCTTGACGGCCTCGTCGGCACTTAAGCTGGCGGCAATCTTCTTACCACCGCCACGGCCCTTAGTGGTACGCGCAGTACGTGAACCGAATTGGGTTAAACCTAAGAACGCGGTACCAGTGCTACCAGTACGCGCGCCGGTCGCACTACCTGCACCTGCACCGCCGCCCCCAACACCGGCGCCGGCTGCTATAGCGACGGCAGCGCCAGCACCAGCACCATCGGCGTTAGCAGTACCGGTGACATGCAATGGCTCGTAGAGGGTGTAGCCGTTGACGCTCTGCGAGATGCTGAGGAAGCAGTTATTGCGTGGGTTATCACCTAAACGCGAGATCAGCTCTGGAGCGCATGGATACGACAGCTCCTCGTCAAGGGCACGTAAGAGCAGATCGCGGTCATTGACATAGAGCTGCTGCGTAAAGATGGCAATGATGAGGCGCTTGACGCGCTCTAACTTGCGGGCAAAAGCACTGAGGCTTTCGATATTGAAAGGCGTAACGATAGCGCACTCGTGGTCTGGGTCAAAGACGTCATCGTAGTTACGGGCAATACCGATATCGTGCAAGCGACGCAAAGTATTCGCAAAGTCCTCGTAGTAGTAATCGAGGAATGGGTTATCCATCATCTGCTGTTGCAACGAGGCAAA
This sequence comes from uncultured Anaerobiospirillum sp., assembly GCA_944393075.1. Classification (GTDB taxonomy): domain Bacteria; phylum Pseudomonadota; class Gammaproteobacteria; order Enterobacterales; family Succinivibrionaceae; genus Anaerobiospirillum. The sequence goes on from CALXYZ010000042.1 coordinate 3,632, forward strand.
GGTGGTGTTGAGCTCCATCACCATGTCGTAGTTGAAGCTACACATCACTAAGGACGCTAAGACCTTGTTGTAGAGCTGATCTAACTTACGGGCAGTGAGCTTAAGCTTGCGATAAGCAGTGCTGTAGTTCCACGAGCTTTGCAGCACCGACGAGGCTTCCTCAGCGTCGGCTTGGGCCGCGCTGACAGCGCTTTGCGAGCTGTCGGTGTTGACCTCATCTTTGAGACGCGCAATGAAGTCACGCAGCACTAAGCTTAGGTTGTTCTCAGGCACAGGGTCTTTGATAAAGAACGAACCTGAGCCGTACTTACCGACTTTAAGTAAGGTCGAGCTGTCTTGCAGATTGACCTTTTGGATAGTGCCCTGCTTGGAGAATGGATCACGGGTAAAGCAGCCTAACTGCATAGCATCGGAGTTCACCAAGGCCAAAGCATCGCTGTAGAACTTTAAGCCCACAGCATCAGGGCTCATGATCCACTTGAGGCGAATGGTATCGTTGCTCTTCTTTTCTGGGCGATCAGAGTAAGTTGGAGTGATGTGGAAGTCGATGGTGAAGCTATCTTTCGACACACGGGTACACTTCTTCACTCCACTGCTCTTAGCAGCGGCCGTACGACGGCGCGAACTGATTGCAGCTGCTGCACTGGCGGCGGTGGTACCCGCGCCAGCTCCCGTGCCAGCGGCTTGGGCCTGCGCGGCTGCGGCCGCGTCAGCGTCGCTGACAAAGATCGAGGTGCGACCTAAGCCATGCTTGTGGTTGAAAGAGTAGAAGAGCGGGAAGTTAAGAATTGGGTTGGGCTCGGTCTCACCATTGAAGACGCGTGACTTAAAAGCCTCATTCTCTACCTTAAAGCGCCCTGGAAGAGCTTGCTCCAACTCCTTTAAAAGGGCACTGTAGTGCGTGGAGAAGAAGCACATCGCCTCGTAATTGCGCTCATCTAACCACTTACCACGACTGTACTTGACTGCAATGGTTACGCTCTTAAGAACGTGGACGTTAGCATCGTTAGTATCTTGAGTGCTTGCGCCCGTCGAGCCTAAGAGACCTAACATCACCTGAGTCAGGCCTGCTAAGAAGTCTGTGCACTCTACGTTATTGGTAAAGATCAGAGCTTCCCACTCACCGTAGATCTTAGAGTCTTGCTCTAAGAGATTACGGTAGCGCTGCATGAAATCGTACATCAGCGCGCGCTCATCACTGGTGATGTGATCACGCTTCTTATCCGACAGAGCCACGATATCAAGATCAGTTTCACTGAGATCTTCAGAGGCGGCGCTTTGCTTCTTGTTGATCAGCGCTAAGGTGCGTACCGAGAGCTTGTCTTTCTTGGCCTTAGCCGAGCCAACAAAAAAGCGCTCTAACTTACCTTCCCACTCCACCTCACACAGCTGCCCATAAGCCTTGGCATAGCCTTCTGCACCGTCAGTGAAGTGCTCTAAGTAGCCCTCAAAGAGCGCACACTCCTTGGAGCTTAAAAGCGGCTGCACGCGCTCGCTGCTATCGGCAGCGACAGCAGCGCTGCTGTCTAGTGGCATGCCGTTGCTGTCAAGCGAGCAGAGGTAGTCGTAGTTGGCCTGCAAGACCTCGCGCTTGAGTGGCTTGTTAGTGCTGTCGTAGCGGCTTAAAAGTGGGCCACGTTGCTTGGCCATGCGCTCTAAGGCCGTGCTATATGGGCCCTTGTTACCAGTGGCAAAGGTCTTTCCTTGGAAAATATTGCTATCTGCGGGGAAGTTGATGGCAGGTAAGGCCTTACCTAAGGCGGTGCGCATCATGACACCACTCTTAAGATGCACCAGCACCCGCGCCACAAAGCTTAAGATGTGGTTGATATCAAGAGCCAAGCTATTGCTGCTTGAGAGCACTGTGATGACTTGCTGGGCGCACTTGCGCTCAATCTCGCTACCACCTAAGATCTGCTGTACCTGTAGTGCTAACTGCGAGAGGTATTGGGCTTCGACGCTAGCGGCGGTCGCAGCGTATGGAGCGGCAGCTAAATCACAGATAAAGTCGTACCAGTACTTGCTTAAACCCTGCTTGATGTCATCGCCACTTAACTTGAGCACATTGCCCATGGTGTCTTCGTTTTCACCGCTGTTAGTGGCAGTCACCACAAAGATAGTGCTGCGCTTCATATTACGGATAGCAGCACTGTTTTTAGTGCTGATCCAACTCTTAGAGCTATCAAGCTCTGGCACTACTTTCTTTGGGATCATCAGGCGCATGTGCTTGAGGCCATAGCACTCTTGTGTCAGTGCAGGCACGGCTGCCAGAGACGGAGCTCCGCCTGCGGCCGCAGCCGCTGCAGCAGCTGCCGCGGCAGCAGCTGCCGCGGCACCACCGTCCTTAGCCTTGGCCTTTTCTTGTAAGGCGGCTAAGCGCTCACAGATCAGCTCAATAAAGCTTGGACTGAGCTGATAGAAACTGAGAATACCTAAGCTGTGGTTTGCGACCTTATCGGAGTACTCCTCTTTGGTAGCAGGCACACAAGCGAGCACCAAGGAACTACCGACATAAGCAAGCAGCGCCTGCGCAACTAAGTTGACCTCATCATCAAAGCTCATCAGCTCCGGAGTAATAGCTGTAGTGGCAGCTGTAGTGACAGCTGCAGTGGCAGTAGCAGCACTATCTGCAACTGTATCAACCACAGTCGCATTCGTCCCCGTCACATCAGACTCAGTATTCTGAGCTGCAGTACGCAGCGATTCTTCTAATGGCAGAGGAGTAGCTGTTTCCTGAGTGATAGTAGTAGTAGCTAAAGATGCAGCGGCTTCAGTTGCAGCTTGCTCTTCAGCAGGCTTTTCTCCCAGCTCTACTTTCACCCCTGTCACAGCTATCGGCTGCTCTACCGGCTGCTCTACCGACTCCGTAGCAGCCTCGGCAACATCTGCGGTGGCTGCCGTGGTCTCTGACATTGGCGCTGCCACTTCTGCAGCTGCGGCCTCTTGGGCACGGCGTTGCTGCTCTAATTGAGCCTGAATAGCAGCCATTTCTTGCGCGGTGATAAAGCCCGAAGTGAGGCTTGGACTTGGTGTTGAGATGATGGTGGTGTGAGCACTACTCTGCTGGGTAATACCACCCACAGTAGTAGATGCCACCGTATTGGTAGTATGTGTCGCAGCATAACTTTGCTTAAGCGCTGCGACTTTTGCGGCGGCGGCTGAGCCAGTAATAGCCGTATGCACCTCGGAGCGCGCACCTACACTCCCTGCAGTGACTGTGGCGGCCGTAGATGCAGTTCCAGCTGCCACTGCAGCTGCAGCTGCAGTTGCAGTTGCAGGAGCGCTGCGAGTAATCACGGTACTGCTGCTAACGCTCTGGGTGTGCTTGCGGTTTTCTAAGCCCACGATAATGGTTGATGGCTGCGCGCTCTGCGCTGTGGCGGCAGAGTCAGTAGCACCGGCAGTGCCGGTGCTGCCGGTGCTGCCGGTGCCAGTGTCGCCAGCGGCGCCGGTAGCCTCAGGTGGAGTGAGCTGCTCTAAGAGAGCCATGCCGCGCTGTAGTAGCTGCAAGAATCTATTCATTTGAGTGCTCTCCAGAGTTAGTGGCTGTTACCAGTGGCATATGGGTTCTTGATGTAATCACACGAATCGCTCAGCGGGATTAAAAGACCTAAGCGCTCTAACTTGGCCCGCAAGGCGCGGTGATTTTTAGTAAACTCGATTTCGTCGGTGTACTCAGCAGACTTGCTAGAGCGCTCTTGGTAGTAGAGCCTACCCTCAATTGGGCCAATCACTAAGTGATAGCGCTCATAGACGCGCTCTAAGAACTCGCTGAGCATCAAAAATGGCTCGTTTTTGTCCAAGGTAGCCAGTACCAAGTGACGCAGCAAGTCATCGCTCAGGGTGTAGCACGGAGTACGAGCAGTCGCACCATTAGACAGACCAATACGGCGCGCATAGTAGCTTAAGAGGTCATTGAGGTGGTTATCACGCTCCTCAATGAAGTCCGTGAGGTGCTCAAGCAAGCCATCTAAGCTGTACTTGCCACGACCACTGCTGCCACCACTACCGCCGCTGACACCACTACCGCCGCTACCTCGAGCATATGTGCTCTTAGTGGCACCATCGTCAACTGCAGCGGCTGCGCCAGAGCCTGCGGCGGCTGCGGCGCTGCTCTTAGCACGCACCTTGGCATAAGCCTCATCATCGTCATCACTGTCGACGGCATCGCTATCACTATTGACGACAATGCCATCAGTAAGATCAAAGCGCAGATTGTCGTTAAAGGAAAAGAGCTCTCTCATCACCGCACCGACAAACTCAGCTTCTTTTGTGGTTAGGCTCTTTTTGCTCAAAAGGAATGGCGCTACCGCCTCTAAGAATGCCTTTACATGCATAACGGCATAGCGCTTTAAGCTCAGGGCCACAATGGCATCGTTATCGCGATAGCGCACGGCTGAGAGCTTTTTGAAGTTGGTGGCACGCTCAGGGTTAATCACCACCACCATGTTGATATCGCAGTTGTCGTCACCGCAGAGCCGCAGAATGCTGGCGCTTTGCTCCAACACAAAGACCATTAGGTTGAGCATGCAAATCGAGCTTAAGGCGTAGAAGAGCTCTTGTTTGGTGAGGTCTAAGGCAAGGATATTGTCGATATCACGAGCTAAGCGCTCATAGACCGCATGATGGGCATATGGCAGATAGCGCGTCAGCTGTAAATCGTTACAGCCTGCCTTTTGCTCCAAGCTCATACTCTGCATAGCAGACAAACGCTCATGGAGCGCACCGATGACCTGTGAGCGCTCTAACTTTGTGGTGAGCTGATTGAGCGGATCGTGACGGCTAAAGAAAGCCTGATAGAGCTGTGGGCCCAACTCATGGGCATGGCTTGAGCGCTGCAACATTGTGTACAAGAGCTGTCCTACGCCCACAAAGTACGAGCTCTTACTCTCCAACTCCCAGAACAGCGCATCGATACCAAAAGGAAAGAGGAACTTTGAGGCCCAAGAGCGATCGGAGTCGTAGTTGATAGCCCACGAGCGCAAGAGATTGACGACCTTACAGAAGTTCTTAAACGAACCGAAGTGCTCACGCAGCTCTACCACATCGTCGTGGGTAATGGTGAGGATGACCTCGCTGCCGGCATCACCGACCACCATAAGCTCTTCTTGGGCGATGACATTATCGCCACTTGTCACCGCCTCTACTGCCGCCTTAGCACCGGCGCTGAGCTCCGTACCGACCACAGCGGCGCTTGCGCCACCAGCGCCCGCACCACCGGCACCCACGCCGCCAGCCGCAGCCACCGCTGCCGCGGTGGCGGCCGGCAAAGCCGTGGCATGGCGGCCCTTACCTTGCTGCCGCGCTTTGCCTTTGAGCTTTTGCTTAAAGCTATTGCCCTCAATGATATAGCGCTCCCACAGCTGCCATTGCTGCTCGTCGGATAAAGCGGTCTTGCTCTCCACTAAATTGAGGAAGTGGTTGTTAAACAAGATACGGCGCAGACGCAGCTGACGACGACGCAGATAGTAGGTACGACCTTGAGCATTAGCAAGATCCAAGGACAAAGGATCGGTCTTACCTTGGCAAGAGAGCACATGGAGGAACTCAAGCATCATGAGCTCAGGGCTAGCCTCACGACGCCAACCGACACCATACAGAGTCTGCTCTAACAGCACCGAGCGCACGTTATGCTCTAAGTCGTGCGGCAAACGCGCACCGAGTACCTGCTCCTCACGCGAGGCGAGCTCAGCTTTAATGGCTTGCACTTGCGCTGCATCACGCAGCACCGCCCAAGCTTGCTCAAGCGTGCTGGCTTGGGCGGTCTGCGCAGCCTTAGCAGCCTGACTATCCTTAGCTTTAGTAGTAACCATCTTAGTAATCCTTAGGCGTAATCAGGCCGACTTCATTGAGCTCACAGAACTTAATGGTAGAGATGACACTACCAGCGTCACTTGGCACGTTGTAATCAAGGGCTGCCATATAGCGCTCTAAACGCGAAGCAATACTGGCTTTAAAGGAGTTGAGCTCCTCACCGCACTCAGGGGAGTAGCTAAGACCCATAAAGCCATAGGACAGAGCCATAAGATACTCAAAACGCTTTGGAGTGAGCTTGAAATCGATGCGCGGACTTTTTGGAACATACTGCGCCTCGGCATGGTCATAGAACGACAAGGTCATGAGCTTATCGTGGTCATGGGAGCAATCGATATTGATGGTGCCAGCCACGTACTCATGGGCACGTAACCTAAAGCGGCTCTGGCTTGTCAGTACACATAAGGCCGTTGGGTTGACCTTATTGTTGCTGGAGATAAAGACCTCTTCGTTATCAGCCACCGTCATCAAAGTGGTAAAGGCGCGATTCAGCCCCAAAATCAAACGCGAGGCGCTCTCATCGCGGCGCACTGCCGAGCGCGCTTCACCTAAGCGCTGCAACAGCGCAGAACGCTCAGCACTCACAGCACCGCCAGTACCTCCAGTCCTTCCAGCCCCAGTCCTTCCAGCCCCATCAGCAGGCAGACGCTGCAGCTCGGACTCCACTTGCTGCATCGCCCGCACCTTGCTCAGCAAGGAGAAGAACTCCGGCACAAAGCGATAAGGCGTGAAGACATAAGGGCTAAATGGCAGATCGCGATCAAAATCATGCTGCATCGCCTGAAGCAAGGACTCAGCACTGATCTCAGGTACCGGCACCGACACAGCAGTCCCTGCCACAGTCGCAGAACCACCGATAGTGAAGAAAATCACGCGGCGCAGCGCCTGCATAATCGCACTGAGATTGCTGAGGTTAGCTTCTTCTTGCTCCGCTGCTACGCGGGCAGCTGCGCTCTTGCGACCACGACGCTTTGGGGCTAGAGAGGTCGCAGCAGTGCTATCGCCCAGATCTAAATCAGCACTGTTATCGTCACCAAGGTCGCTCTGATGCAACGAGCTGAGTGCTTGCTTGAGCTTAAGTTCCAAGCCGAAGTGGTCATGCTCAGAGACGATATGGGCATATTGCTCCTTTTGGAAGGCATTGAGATTGCCGAACAAAATGAAGTTATCGATCAGCTTTGTGGTGCTCTGACCTAAGGCTACGGTCGCTAACTGCGTGTAGACAGGACTGTCTTGCAGGCGTTTACCAAAGAGGTTTAAGCCCAACAAATTGTCGTAAGGGTTTGAGACGATCTTGGTCTTGGTGCGGCCACTGATCTGATTTACGACCTTTTGGCAGGTCATGAAAGTGCTGTCAGAAGACGAGGTCGACTTCTCGCAACCTAAGATGGCGTTTACTACCACCAAGAGCAAATTACGGATGGTAAAGTGCACACCACTGGCACTGATAAAGGCCAAGAGCTTGATGTAGCGTTGCAATACACAAGGACTCAACAAAAGATTGCGATTGCGCACAATTGGGCACTGACCACACACTGAGCACTGCACACAGCGCTGCCAGTTATCGTGGCAGAGTACGCTGACCATGATCTCCTCGATCAGCTCTTTGGTGATGGTATTGGTCATATCGAAGATGGTGGCCTGATCAAAGGTCACATCCTCGTGAGAGAGGTACTTGTCTTCAAGCTTTTGGATAAAGCGCAGCAAATTAAGCGTATAGGATAGATCTGCGGCACAGTGTTGCTGCAACAGCTGCAACTGCACTGTGCTGATCTCGCTAAACTGCGAGCGCAGCAAAGCCACATACTCAGGTGCAAGATCTACAGTCTCAACAGCGCCCGCCCCCGAACTATCACCAGCAATAGCAGCTGTAGCAGAAGCAGTAGCAGTAGCAGTAGCAACCAACTCTTGAGCACGGGTACGCAATGCCTGCACTTGCTCAGAGAGCAGCTGATGGAAGCGCTCTAAGATCTTGCCATTGTTACCAGCGATAAAGACCAAGTGACGCTCATTCTTATAGCTAGCAGCAAGGTCGGACGGGGCAGCACACAGCCCTAAGACGATAGAAACCTCCTGCATCAAGGAGGCGATATCATGGTCATCGGAAAGGGTCGTCAGGTCAGGAACTAAGGTGTAGTGGACGCCATTTTGGGTAAAGCGCCATAAGCCCTCATTGTGGTCTAAGCACTCAATCCACTCTTGCTCAGTGCGGCCGATGATCTCTGGGTCAACGAAGATCTGGTGCAAAAAGTGGGTCTTACCGTCACCAGCACAACCACTGATGAATATAGCCTGCGACTTACCTGAGGCTAGCAGCAAATGAAGTTCTTGTAAGTAAGCACGATATGGGCGATCATACTCAAAAGGCACGACATTGTTATCCCACGCACTGCGTGAGACTTGCTCTTCGTACTGATTATCGCTACCAGTCCAAGGGCCATAGACTTTGAGAAAGTCGATGAAATCCTTATTGGTACGCGAAGTCGTACCTGAAGTCGCCCCAGTAGAAGCTGTAGAGCTTGTTGAGCTTGTTGAGCTGGAAGTAGAACTTGCACCACCTGCCATTGCCGCATTCCCTTAAAACAAAATGATAGACCCTCCGCATATTATCTGCGGTCACATCACTGCAAGCAAGTTACAGTGCAGATGCAAACATCAGCCACAAGCCCATAACTATGGCCATTACACCAGGCGCATTTCCACGCGAATCGTGAGCCAGCCCTCAAAAAACAGCTATAACTGCCGAAAATAGCATTAGGACACCACGGCTGCGGCTCGTCTTTTGCAGCCCTTAGATGTTGTCCTAAGTCCATGTCGAGTTTTCATGGGCAATGGAGCTAGTGTAAGCTGACCTAAGCAGTAAGCTGGCTTAATATTGTTGTCTTTTAGTGGCTTTAGCTGAGCAAAAGAGCAGGTTGAAAAAGAATAGGTAGGCACTCCGATGGCTATGACTCCGACCTATGTGCAGTATTTGTTGACGCAGCATGACCTATTGAGTCGTATTTTGGCCTTTAACTACGACTTTAAGGCCAAGCAAAATGCCCTGCGCGCACAAAAGCCCTTAGAGGAAGTGCAAGACTCGCTCTTTAAGCTCCACCCAGAGCTCGCTAAGTTCCACGCCGAGCACAACATCTCCTATTGCTTTGAGAAGAGTGTCGACCGTCTCTGCCTCATTAGACAATCGGAGCTAGAGCGCTTGGTGATCTTCTTAGGCGCCTGCATTAGTGCTCCTCAACTTGCCCGCATTCAAAAGCAAACTGAGCTTGATACGGTCTATGAGCAAATCGGCCGTCAGGTGTACAACTTTGCGCTCGACTACGGCTATCTCATCAAGAGCTTCGACTACGAGCCAAACCTCGACTCCCTGCGTGATGACTGCTCCTACTTAGGTCTGTGCGCTCTCAAGTGCCTGCAAACGCTCTTCTCGTCGATCGAACTCAAAGAGTACTTTATCGATCTCTTAATCGCCTACACCAAGAGCCACAAGTTAGACCCTAACATCATCACGTCTGAGACTCACTTACTGACCGTAGTGGCAAGCCCTGTAGAGAGCATGCGTCCACCTGCACCAACGGTGATGAATAACCCAGTGCAGTTCACCCCTATCGACGCTCACCCTTCCTTAGACCCACATCCTAACGTGCAGGAAGTAATCCCTGAGGACAACGCCAAGGACAATCAGGCTCAAGCCCACGAGCACGCTAACCAAGTGCAAAAGCATCACCGCCTGCACAACGGCAGTGGCGATAACCTCAATCTCTCTGGCGTGGGCGGTAAGCACATCAATCAGATCTACGCCCCATACGCAGAGATCCCTACCACCCCTGGCCCTATCGTCGCCGGCAGCTTAGATAGCGTCACTACAGTCACTGATGCTAAGGACGCGGCAGATAACAAGAACACCCAAACTGAGACTGCACAGGCTAATGCGGCTCAGGAACAAGCTCAAGATGCACAAAGCGAGCAAAATACTCAGACCAATCAGACTTCTCAAGAGGCTCAAGGTCAAGGTCAAGGTCAAAGCGAGCAACAGGCTCAACAACAGCAGCAACAGCCTCAGCAAAACAACGATGACCTACCTGAGGGTGTGGGCGCTCCTATGCCAATCACCTACGAGAGTGCTGCGCTGTATAGCACCATGAACTCTGAGGCAAAGAGACACTTTAGAACGATCTCACTGCGTCAGCAGAACACTCACCAAGAGCTGCTGCAACCAAAGAAAGAGCCTCAGAACCTTGAGCAAGACAAGTTGGTGACCTTAGAGTTCAACCCACAGCAAGTCTTTTACTTAAGCCGCGTGATTCTGCAAAGCCAGATCGACGAGCACTGGTACGAGTACCTGCTCTAAGGTCGAGCGCAGCAAACAACTGCCCCCAAGAACGGCCGACCGCACAAATTGGCTGTTTTTGTTTCCCCTACCGATACCGTCTGCCGAGGTAATCTTTGAGAAGGTGTAATCGAGCCCTGAGAGCCCTGACCCAAGACCTGTATTTGGCACACTCCACAGTGTTGGCAATGACTCGTAGTGCAATCTCTCTTCCAAGCCTCTACTAGCACTAAAGCCGCACTTGGTGCGGCTTTAGTGTCTTGGATTCGGATAATTGCCTGCTAGGCAAGCTGGCTCTGTTAGCCTTTCTTGAGGTTAATACAGTGCTGGTACATCTCGTTGATGATATCGACACTGATGTAGACCACAGCACTATCACCTTCACCATCTAACTCTAGGACTGGCTCATCGTAGGTCTCAAAGCTGTATTCGTTTAAGGCCTCAATGCAGTAGTTACCTGAGAGCAGACCATGGCTGACGCAGATACCGTTAAACTCCGAGTAGACCATGGCATCAGTGCCTTGAATAGCCAGAGCCTCAATGACTGAGCGCACCTTGGCGTTGAGCTTGGAGTTGATTGGGTGCGTGCTGACCGATACCACTTCACCTTGGTCATTAGTTTGCACAGCGCTTTCGTTTTGGGCACGAGCGCGAGCCTCGTCTATAGCGCCTTGCTGACCAAAGTGGTGTTGTGCCTCACGCATAGCCTCAGCCTCAGCAGTAGCATGAGCTTGTGATGGAGCTTGACCTTGTGGTTGCAGTTGCATCGTCTCGTCAGCGTCTGTACCGCTGCTGGAGCTGGTGCTTACGCTTGCCGACTTATCCTGCTGACGGGAGTTGTACATAGCCATCGCCGCAGCGGCGGCAGCTGCTTCCTCCTTTTCACGCAGATCAGTGATAACAGCTTGCACCTGCTCACTTTCCTTGAGCTTGGCTTGGATCTTATCGAGATCAAGCTCTAAGGAGTTGTCTTGGCTGTAGTCGTTATCGTTGTACTTGGCGTAGTAGTTGGCCATGCCATTGCTGCCATTGCTGCCATTGCTGCCATTGCTGCCATTATTGGGGTTATCGTCTACATCATCCATTGGATCAAAGCGGACGTGCAATGCATGCAGCAGATCGGAGTAGCTCTCTTTTACCAAGTCGCTCACAAAGCTCTTGCTGAACTCGTAACTAAAGGCCACAGCAAGGATGTGGAGGAAGCGATCTGAGCCTCTAGAGCCAAAGATGGCCTCTTCTAGCTTGAACTTACGGTCTAAGAAAGCTGTCGACTTGATTGGGCCTTCTAAGGTAATGATCTGATCGCAGCCGGTCATAAACTCATAAGTGAAGCGGATGCAATCGCTCTGGCGCTGCATATTATGCATGGCTACAATCTGCTCTACGATGATGCTGATCAGGCCCTCTCTATCGGTGATTGGCACTAAGGCGTACATCAGTTCTAAGACAATGTACGAACAGTAGAGCGTGAACAAAAGATCATCGTAGGCAAGCTGCAGATCTGGGTTGTTAAAGAGATCTGGGATAGCTAAAGCCTTTATGTGGCTGATGCGTGGGCGCATGTCCGCAATGTTGTTGCTGTGGAAAGAGGCGTAATAGAACGGCACTATCTGCACGCGCAAATTACGCTGCAACAACAACGACAAATCGTAGATCTCAGAGCTATCGATACCACGAGAGAAACCCAAATGGTAAGCATCGTTAGCGCGCAGAGCAAACTCACGCAGCTCACGGTGCCGCTCTTCATTGTCTTCGTAGACAAAGGAGTCAGTAATAAAGCGGTTGTACTCAAGGCTATAGACACCGTATTCGCGGATAAAGTCGTACTTAATCTTGTTACTGAGCCACGAGAAGACCGACTCTAAATCCAGAGCCTGTGAAAAAGCGTAGTACATGTTCTGGTCTTTGTAGAGCAGGCGCTTAATCACTGGGATCACGTAGGTGTTAAAGAGCGGCGACAAGAGGTCATCACCAAAAGTGCTGTTCTTGGCATAGCTCTTTTCTAAGTCGCTGACATAGAAGGAGCTTAAGCCTTGGCGTTGTGCCGATGGCAGGGCTGCTAAAGCCTCATGACGATCTTGTGTGAGAGGATGCACCCCAAGCACCACCATGCTGGCACCTAGCATCGCCTCAGCGACATTACGTCTTAACTGCTCATCGTCAACCCGATCAGCATCGAGAGCTGCCATTAACTCAGCCTTAGCTTGCTCTTGCGCATGCGCATGCGCCTGGCTCTTTCTTGCAGCCTTACGGCTTTGCTCCTCAGCTTGCTGGGCATCTAAGGCTTGAGCTTGAGCCACTAAGGATTGCAGCAGACTCTTATCTTCGCTGTTATCAGCTGCGGCTGCGGCTGCGGCTGCAGTTTGCTTGGCAGCCGCGGCTTTACCACCACGACGCTTGGTCTTAATGGAGTCATCCTTGAGGGCAGCAGCCGCGCCAATGGTGTTCACCACAACAGCACCACTAGCCTCAGCATTAGCTCTGATAGCCCTATTACCACCAATAGCAAAGCGACGCTCCACACCGCCACCAAAACGCTCTAAGTAATCGTCATCGAGCTCAAGGTCTGCGCTATCGCTATCGCTGTCACTGACGCTGACGCTACCGCTGTCACTGTCAGCGGCTTTGGCCTTGCCTGAGCCTTTGCCTTTGCCCTTGGTCGTGGTCTTGGTCTTAGCCTTAGTGCTGCTTACAGGCATAGAGTTGCTTACAGCCTCTACTGCCTCAGAGGTGAGCTCATGCAGGCGTTCTTCATCCTGCTCTAGCTTCTCGGCAAACCACTGCACCGCCTCGGCTACGATCGCCTGCTGCTTGTCGTCTAAGAAAGGAATGTGGGCAAAGTCCTGCTTGACTAAGCTCTCATCTTCTTTGGAAACAAACTGACGATGGTCGTAGGATGCCTTAACGTTAGAGAAGTGCTCTTGAGCGCTGTGTAAGTCGTAGTTCACGACCTCAATCAGGGCGTTAAAAGCCTCTTCTTTGCGGGAGATTTCACTACGCGTGTGGTTTTCTTGAGTGTACAGCTTGGCTGCAGCACAGCTTTCGGCAAAGCTCTCTGGATCAAAGTAGTACTCATAAACACAGACAACCACAGCGTGAGCTAAATCGCTATCTAAGCTCAGGTGTTGTGGTAGCAGTCTAAAGCAAGCCTCAGCTAAGAGCACTAGATCGCGGTAGATCTCGCTCTTTCCCTTTTGTTGGGCTACAGCAATGGCAGCTTCCACGGCATCGCGATCAGTAGCTTCAGCCACAGCCGCAGCCTCTTGAGCGGCGGTACTGTGGGCGCTTTGCTGGGCGCGTAATTTAGCCAGTCCACGGAAGCCAAAGGTATTCTTGGTGGCAAAAGAGGCAGCTAAAGGCACGAGCTTTAAGCTCATCTCTTTGTAGCTGCTCTTTTCATGCACGATCTTGTAGAGCTGATGGGCCAAAAGGCGCAGCAGCACTACCTTGTAGAGGTTGCTGCTCTTGACCGTATGTCTAAAGAGAAACTTTAAGATCTCTTGGCTCTGCGACATGTAACGATGCTGTGGGAAGATCAACAACTGCAGCGCGATGAGGGTATAGAACTCCTCAGGGATATCGATGAGGCGCGAGCCATACTTATCGCAGATACGCGAGAGGTAGATGTTGATCGCATACGGCTCTTTTTCAAAGAGATGGCAGTAAAAGAGCTCGTTACTGAAGTGAGTAGCAGGGTTCTCTAAGTGCTTATCGAAGTAGTAGAGGCTGTGGTAGAACAAGAAAGGAATAGGCGAGCCATTGAGCATGATAAAGCTGTTGTGGCTTTCAATCTCAAAGAGGCGTCTATAGTCAGCATCATCGCCGACACCCTGCTCGTCGACGAAGCTTGCTTGAGCAGTGTTAGCAAACATCTTGCGCAGGATAAACTCAAAGCAATTGAGTCGATCTAAGCGCGGCATTTGCTTTGGTGGAAACTCCACAAACTGCCGTAAGTTTGCGCCGTAATCACGGTTAGCATCAGGAATGAGGTGATCACTGTCCTCAACCGACACGAGGTAGCTGTGGTAAAGGCTGTTTAAGTCCTCCCAGGTATAGCACACCGCATGGAAAGGCTCAGAGCCCATCACCGATGGGATATTCATGCGCGCACTAGCACGGCGACGGCGCTTACCATCTGCGGTGCGACGACCGATCTCAGCTTCTTCGACAAAGACGTTAGGGTCAATGATAGTTGACTCCATGGCCTCATTGCCAAAAGCTTCATCGTCATCATCGTCATCGTCATCGTCAAATGCTGCGGCTCTAGCGCTAGCACTGCCACTGCCACTAGCAGTTGCAGTCGCGGTAGCAGTAGCACTAGCCTCCATCTCAGCATCAGAGCGCACCTCAGTATCATCTTTGAGGTAGAGGCGCAGAATACTCTTGCCAAAGTTAGGCAGGCTCAGACGCATATTGGCGTCTGCCACAAGCTGCTCATTGAGAGCTTGTAGATCCTCGCTAAAGCTTGGATCTTCACGGCGCGTGAGATCTTGGATCTTGCGCATAAACTCCGAGCTAAAGCCTTGGCGGTCACTGAGATAATTACCTTTGCGCTCTAAGGCTGCGGCCGTCTTGTCGTGGTCTGGGCCTTGGTAGTTGATGGACTCAAGTAGGCGTTGCAGACGCTGCTGCATACGCTTGCGGCGCTGTGTGAGCGTTAATTCTGAGAGAGGGCGCTCGCGTGGTGGTACCTTGATCGCACCATCAGAGCCGACATGACCCACGATCAGCTGATGCGGGCAGTAGAACTTATAGCGCTGCTCTAAGAGGTCACGCCATGGGAAGCTGTCAGGAATGGTGATATTGCCATGCGATGGCGCGATAGTACGAGCCACGATGTCAATGACTTCCTCTTGCTCCTTACCGCTTAAAGGACGCACCACATACTTTGGGTTGGAGTAGTCGTACCAATAGCTGCCGTAGTCGCACACGTAGGAGTAGAGCGAGCGGATGTAGCGATTACCGTCGTGAGGCAACAGCATCTGTGACAGAGCTTCACTTAAGACGGTACGCTGATTAGCATCAAGGCTGTGAGTTTGGGCGGCACCTAAGTACTCGAAGACACGAATAAGGGTGTTGAAGTTTTTGAGCTTAGCCTGAGCACGTTGAATCGACTCAATCTGGCCATTAGTCAGATGAGCTGGACGCTCTTTGGCAAAGCGCTGAATCAAAGCCACGTCTTGGTCTAAGGTCAGATCAGGCTTCTTGAGCAGATAGATGGTGTTGTAGATGCTAAGAGTGCATGGCACTGACAAAGGCACCATGTTGATGTTGTAGCGATCTAAGATGTTGACCACTTTGTAGAGGCATTCTGGGGCGATATAGCACTCTTTACCTAAGACGTTTGACGCATCGAGCTCTAAACCCAATTTCTCATAGAGCTCCTCTAGCGTCAGGGTATAAATACCGCGATTGAGTGCCAAAGAAGTCACGCCATTAAGAGCCTTCACAAACCTCGTTGGTAACGGTTCATTGCGATTGATCAGCGCGACGATATTGTCTAATGAAAACTTCATCTAATATCGGCGCGGATACCCCAGAGGTAACTCTGGGGAGGAAGCGCCGCCTTAGTCTGTTCTAAATTCTGTTATAAAACCACCAATACGTCTTTGTA
>CALXYZ010000043.1 GCA_944393075.1 uncultured Anaerobiospirillum sp.
TCGATTTGGATTACGCCACCTTAGACGAGGTGCACGTGGTGATTGCGGTCGATCCACTCAATAGCAGTAAATTTCGCAAGCTTTGCAGTTGTTACGATGCATAGCGCAAGATGGTGAATTACCCATCAGCTTTAGCTGATGGGTAGTTCACGCCTTTGGTACCAAGACGCGTTAGGGGTAGTGGTAGTTGTTTCAGTTGCTGCTGTTGGTGCTATTACAGTTGTGGTGATGATAGTGGTGTTTGTTGTGACAGCAATCACGATGGCAGTGTGACCAGTGAGGCTTTTTTAGAAGACAATTTTGGCGTCTAAATTTGGGTGTAAATGGCTTAAATATCAGCTTTTGCTGTGATGGTATACTCGCCAAAAAATATTGTTTTGTGTGTTTTTGAGATAGACAACGTGTTACGATGTTGTAGGTAAAGTGCGATTTTGTACGCACTTGTTTTTTGCCACAGTGTCGATTGAGTATAGGCAAGGCAAAAATAGCCAAAGCTTATGTTTATGTTGCTGTGTAGCGCTCTAGTTGCAAGTAAAAGAGCTCTCCACACGCGTATGCAGAATATAGCAACTCGCTATCTCGGTGTGAGCTGTGATCAGATAGCTATGCCATGACAAATGGTGTTGTCGGAGCTTCGTATTCTCACCCCCATCAAGCATTATGTTGTAAGCATTAGCTTGCTTTGTCTTTGAGCGAGAAGAGTACCGTGACTCCTCTGCTAAGGTGGTGCAGCCTTAGAGAACAGGAGAGGCAGCCGTGAGCAGATCGTTTGTACAGCAGTTAAAGCTTTATCTAAAACAGGTATTAGTGCGTCTGCACTATGCATCCTGCGTTAGCAGCGGTGCCGCTTTGTTGTGTTCAAATCATGGCAAAGCTGCATCTGCCTTCTCCGTGCTAGGTATATCGCGTGCATCATGGGCATCATGGTTTTCCGCTCCATTTTCAGTGTTAGTCCTTCTTATCACCTTATCGCCTTTAGCCTTGGTGCTATCGATGTTTTCTTGTTTCCTCAATGTCGGTAAGCGCGTTGCGGTGATGCTGTTTTTACTCTTTTCTTTGTCTGTGCTGTCGCCAGCTCAGGCTGCCTTGTTTTCTCTGACTTCCATGCCTTCTGCGTTAGAGTGTACTACCGCTGCAGTGTGGACGATGCTCTCTGGGCAACTCCGTCTTAATACGTGGTGGCTTTTTGGCAGCCAAGATGAGGGCAAGGATGAGAACACAGATCCTGATAATCGTCGCCGTATGAGCTCGGTTGACGCTGATCACGTCAACTGCGCCCATGACAACTCCAATCGCTTAGAGCGAGCTGAGGTTAATGAAAAGGCTTTAAAGACCGCTGATAGTGAGCGCGCTGGTGCTAAGCAGCGTATCAATGCTGAGCTGCCACCATTGCAGATCAAAATGAGTGAGCTGTCAGATAAAGAGAAAAAAGAGTACTCGCAGTTTGTTGAGTACAATCTGCGCCCTTATGAGTATGGTCAACAATACATTGGCCGTGTCACGTTGCAGGAGTACAAAGAGGCTTGGAAGCGCCACATAGAGGAGCTACCAAGTCTTAAGGACTGTAGCTTCTATGAGGGTGGTTCGGTCTTTACTGTCTATGGCCGTGATTGTACCGTCCTAAACAAATTTGAGCGTATAGAGGCTCACAGTGATAGACGTGGTCGTCTGCGCTCAGTGTTGCTGATTCAGCGCTTAGGTAAAACCATTCCTAACGATATGATGGTGCGCTTCTTAAGCCACCGCTACCATGCTATCAACCCAACCTACGCGCCGATTGCAGAGGTTGCCCAGCTGTCGATTGACCTTTGTAAGGTAATGGAGCAGTTAGGTGTGGAGAGTGGTTATAAGTGCGACGTTCACTGGTTTAACTCCGACGGTATCTACCTCTATTACAAGCACAGTACCTTTAAAGATCACGACAAAGCGATGCTGCTCTTCTCTAACGAGGATTACTTCAACAATGTCGAGCGCATGCTGATCATGCGCCGTTTGGCTATCATCCGCCAAGAGTTAGCCCATAACGGTATTGTTGATCAGTCTAATGGTGCTCGTGAGCGTCGTGAGCATGACAATACTGACTAAGACAACACCTGTGACGATAAAGACGAGAATTAAAGGAGAGGCTTTGGCCTTCCTGTTCCTTGTGCTTTTTGTATTGTTTGCTCTCTTGCCTCTGCCTTCAATCAGGTGCAAGAGAGCTAGGCTAGCTTGCGGTAACTAGTCCTAGTCCTAGCCCTTGCCTCTAGTCACAGTGCTTGCCACAGAGCGTAGATCTGCCATCAGCCCCCAGTCCTCGACCCACAACTTCCATCCTCAGACTTGTCACTTGCCTCTGCTGTTGCCTTATTCCTTTTCTCTCAGTGGGGCTCAGTGCGGATCGGTGCGGATCGGTGCGGATCGGCTCTGATGACTGATGTTGGGCTTGGTTTTCAGTCGGCAGCAGTGTTTCTAGCACAAACAAGCATTTTGCTAGCTTGTATGGCTTTTTTGTCAAAAGTGCGAAGCTGCCTGAAATCTTATTTCACTTTAGTCGCTATAATCGAAATTACGCATTATGTAATCGTTTGCATCTTGATACATAGGCCAGTTTTGCGACTCTTGGACTGCAAGTGACGGTGTCTTATCGTGGTGCAAATTGGTATGTTAATCGCACTTGCGATTTGTTGAGTAGAAATAAGCTTGTGAGAGAGTAGGTATAGTTGGGAATAATGTAAGCTTTGTCCTGCTAGCTACCCCCACATTCCAAACAGCATACTTGCCTGTCCATATATCCACATCCACGTGTTTTTTAGGTCTTTGATTAGGCCTTTGAAGCGGCTTATACCCTAGTTTCTTCAACTTCAAAGCAGCAAGGTAGGGAGTACATGCGCTCGTGTGTAAGAGTTGGCTATATGGGGGTGTGACTGTGTAGCTGTGTCGTTATGATCCTACAGCAATGGCTTATTGCTACGGTTTTGTTTTTTGTGTAGGAAGGCCCCAATACCATAGGCCAAGATTGTTTGGGCCCAGAGCTTAGAGGCTAGGTTAGGCCAGCACTGCTGGATCGGCCAAAGCTGAAGCTGAGGCAGAGTTGCTATGTCTGATTTCACTAATGATAGAAGATACAAAGGCGCGCGCTCCAGCAATAGCACTGTAGCTACCGAGAGTGGCGGTGCTGATGAGTGGTACGATCAGGGCTTTGACTTTGGTGATGAGGCTGAACGCGAGCAGAATGGTAGCAATGATGCCTTTGGTATAAACCCTGATCTGCTCAATGATGCTACCGCCCAAATCTCTGAGGCTAGTAAACACCGCATCCGCTCTGATGCTGATATCAACTTAAGCTCACCTGATGGTAAGGGCATGCAGATCCGTATGGATCCTATTGCCGCTAAGCAGAGTTTTTCGCCTGAGAATCAATCCCTTGTAGCTCGTACGGGCGATATTGTTGTCGGTGGTGAGGCTCGTAACTTTGATCGCCAAAATGCCCGTCTAAACCACACCATCTCTGAGTACTTAGGCCCAAAAGTCAGGCCTACAGAAGCAACTTTCTCTGGTAGTGTCTATAGCGACAACTACTTAGAGCAGCGTGAACAAGCTGCCATCAAGGCCGAACAACAACGCCGTGAGCTTGAAGCTGCCCGTGCTGCGCAAGAAGCCGCCGAGTATGACGAGTACCGTACTGTGGTGCGCCGTAAGGATACAGCTGTTTCTGCTGAGGACAGCCGCTTTATTCACAACCTGCAAGCCGAAGCTGAGGCTAAAGCTGCTGCTGATGCAGCCGCTAACCTCTCGTTTGCAGGCGCTGATGAGCAAGATGCTGTTCTGAGAGCGGATGCTGAGGCGGTGGCGTTAGGTTCTATTCCGGCATCGGGTAATTTCAATAGCTTCCAAAGTGGGCAAACTAGCATCGAGAGTGCACAATCACCACGTCGTCGTTTTAGCTCAAGTACACCTATGAGCCATAGTGATTACTTGGGTAAAAAAGAGCCTACTCCTCTTAAGGCCAGTTACACGCCTCTTGGCCAATCAGATCAGTACCGTAAGCCGCTGCAAGGTAGCTATACCCCTATGGGGCAATCTGAGAACTTCCAGCAACCACTGCGTGGTACTTACACCCCAATGGGGAAGTCTGAGAACTACAATAAGCCATTGCGTGGTACTTACACCCCAATGGGGAAGTCTGAGAACTACAATAAGCCATTGCGTGGTACTTATACCCCAATGGGGCAGGACAAAAACTATGGGCAGCCATTAACTGGTCAAGGTTATACTTCATTAGGAGCTGCCGCCCAGCGTGATCCTACTTTGCGTGTTAGTTATACTCCTATGGGGCCAAATGACGAGCACTATCATTATTTCAAAACAGGTCACTACACTCCTGCAGAACCAAACAATCAAGGACAACGTGCTGCTGTAGCCTCGTCGCGTGCTGCTATGCAAGCACAGCAACAAGAGCGGCAGCAACAAAAACAGCAACAACAGCAATACTTACAGAGTTTGCGTAAAAAGCAGCTGCAAGAACAGCAAGAGCGCCAAGATCAGGCTCGTAAAGCCAGAGAACAGGCTACCAATTCGCGCCAATCGTTTAACGCTTTCCAAGATGGTGGTTACACTTCGTTTGCTGACTATGCCCACGCTCAGGATCGTGATAAGGCTAAAGCGGCTGCCTCCGCCAACTCAGCAACAGATGGTGAGACTGATACCGAGCGTTATGCCTCTCGTCTCTATGGCTCTTCTATCGGTGATAGTGCTTTAGAGCAAGATGCTGCCACTCAAGCTTTTGTAGAGCAGGCACGTGCTTACAACTCCTATCAGCAACAACAGCATCATTCGCAACAAACGCAGCGTCAACAGTTCTTGAAGCGTCAGGGGAATGCAGATCGTGTTCCTTCTGAGACTACTCCGGAAAATGATGAGTACAGTACCCAAGGTGCTGCTGAAACTCGTAAGCAACTTGCGTTAGAACGGGCCCAAGCCGTGCATCCAAAACCAAAGAGTAATAGCGAAAAAACGCTCGAAGAGCTCGCTAAAGAATATCCAGGTCTATCGCCTGAGCACTTAGTAAAGCTCAAGCGTTCGAGTAACCGCTGCCACTTAGTGTCGCGTACTCCAATATTCGATGCTAACTCCAATATCAGTATGTATGAGCTGAAGTTCACCGCTGGTAAGGTCTTCCAAGTGAATGCGCTCAAAAGCGATCACGTCTACCACGTGTTGTTTGGTTACTTCATCCGCCGTGGTATATCTTGCTTTATTGGCCGTAATCGCAAGGTCTTGGTGATGATGCCTATCACCTACGACTTCTTAGACTACATTGATCGCTATTCGGTCAACCGTGTCGTGTTGCGTATCTGCCCAGAACAGCCAGTGACGCCATCTGCTTTACACATCCTCACGAAGCTGCGTCGCAGCGGTATGAGCTTTGCCATCGATTTGATGATCCTGTTGAAGAAGGATTGGAACAAGGCTGTGCTCAGCATCGAATACGTGATGATTGATTTAAGTGGCAAGGTTAAAGAGCAGCTCAATGTCTTCAACCGCCTTAAGATCAAGGCCCCATGGCTGAAGACTATTGGCTACAACGACGTCAACGGTGATGGCTATGCTTATTTAGCCAAGCACATGATCGATCTGTTGGATGCTCCTTTCTGGAATGCTCAGCTTAACTTCAACCAAGATGTCTCGTTCTTTGAGCCAATGCAGCGTGAGGTATTAGATCTCATCCGTGAGCTCTTTGAGGATCACCCTGACTACAGCATCTTCAAGCAGTTCTTGCGCTCTCACGAGGCCTTAACCCGTGATATGGCGGTGTTCTTATACCGCTTCCGTCACGCTTCACCTCGTCAGGTGCAGAACATTGGAGAGCTCTATAACTTCTTGCTTGATTACAGCCCAAACCGTTCGTTTGCGGTGATGGCAGGTCGTGCGCTGATGTTGCACTACATCAAGCACCTCACCATCTCTTCGCAGTACATTTTGCAAGAGCAGTATGCCCAAGCTGTTATTCGTGGTTATTTCGTGGAGTACATCTCCAAGATCTTTGATGATCCGTTTGTGGAGCGCTTTGCCTTCCAATCCGGCATGTTCTCACTGTTGCATTTGTTCTTGCTAAAAGATGAGGTCGAGGTGTTGGCCAATGATGATTACGCTGACATCTTTGACCGTATCTACGGTGAGAGCGAGTTGATGGCCGATATTATCGAGTGCGTGCAAGCAATCGAGTCGACCAACCTCAACTCCATCTTTGATTTCATTCAAAAGTACCACGTGCCTCCAGCATCAGTGTTGATCAGCTACGAAAAGGCCTTAATGCGCACTAACGAGCTGCTCTTGGTGCTCAACATCGTTGCTACTCGCAAGTAGAGGAAGAAGCTTTGAGAAGCTTTGAGAAGCTTTGAGAGGCTTTGAGTAGGTATTAGCGCGATTACTCGCGACTACTTTTGGGTAATCAAGCTCCTTGCTTGGCAGAGAAGATGATTTGAGCAAAGAAGGAAGATGGTAGGGGGTGGAGTGCAGGGTGCTCGGCCAGTTGGTAGTGGCAGAAAGGTGCATTTAGTGGGGCTTTGGCACTGCATTTGCACACAGCTTTGTGATGGCATTGGGCGTCGATACGCAGCTTTGGCTGTGGAATACGCTTGGTTTGAGCTCTACTGTGACCTTGTAGGTACGAGGGTTAATAGCGTGAGCTTAAACTAAACTGCACATTGTTAGTTAGCATCACTACTACTCTGCTTTGCATTTTCTTTGGCATTGTGAGTGTGAGTTTGCTGCAATGCAAGCACAATGGATGATAGATGCTTTGTCCTCAAGTCCCACAAGTAGCAAGACAGAAAGATAGCAAGATTCCAAGATAAGCATAGGCAGAAGCAACAGTGCTGATCTTGGGCGTCAAAACTTATTTGACCTACGTTGTTCTGCTATTTTGGTTGCTTGTAGGAGAGGCTAGATCTAGTCTTGCATCAGGTACAAATTAGCAAGTAGCTATACTTTGTGCCAAAGTAAGATAAGAGGGTTAATAAAGAAGTGCCCTTGGTCGTTATGTCTAGTAGGTAGTATGCTCTAGGCTCATTTGGCATAGAAGCATGTTATGACTAGTGCTGCGCTCGCTGTGGCTTGATGTGCAGCTAAAACTGCATGAGCAGCTTGGTAGCTGCTGCTTTACAGCGTTTGGTGGCTGTGTAGTCTGTTTCTATCACTTTGTTCTCAGGAGAGATTAATAGCAACTAGGCTTGTTGGTTCATAGCTCGCTACTCTACAAGCAGCTTGATTTGTTTTTTAGGTACTTAAGTGCTTATGTAATTGGGTGCTTAGGTATTAGGTACAAAGGCACTAGTGACATGGGCATTGGCATTGATTTGTGATTTGCTCAGTGGCTTGGTCTTGAGTACAGCGTACAGCTAGAGCTTAGTCTTAGCTCTAAACCGTACTCTGATTCTTAGTTCTTGGTTCTTGTTCTACTTTCTGTTTCCCTACAGTGTTTGGCGCAAAATCTTGCTGGTGACAGCTTGCACTTTGGGAGCTGGCCTAGTCATATCTATGTTAGCGCCACAGAGCTTGTAAAAATGGGAATGTAGAGTTTGTTGGTAGACAATTGGCTAAGCCTTTAGACATAAGTCTTGGGCCATGAGCCATAGGCTGTAGTCTGTAGGCCATGAGCCTTGAGCTTTGAGCTCTTGAGAGTGGTGCTTTTGATGAGTTGTTGTTTTTTGCGGGCAACGTCTTTTGTTGTGATTTATGGTGCTCAAGCGCGCAAAGAGGCATCTTTCACGTAGTTAAAGAGCAGTATTGAGTAGATGGCAGGTAATACCTCAGCAGCAATGCAAGCACGAATGGCGGCAGCTCCGCAGATGCGTGCGGACGGTGCACGCCCGCAGGGCGCAGGTGCTGCTACGCCTCAGCAGCAGGCACAAGCCCAAGCTGCTCGCATGCAAGCTCTGCAGCAAGCACAGCGAGCCTATGCTGCTGGTCAGCCTCTGACTCCACAACAAAAACAGCTTCTGATGCAGTACCGTGCGCAACAGCAGCGTGCGGCAGCTGCTCCCGCCGCCGCTGGTGGTGTCCCTCGTCCTGCTGGTGCTCCTCAAGCACCAAGTCAAGTCCCAGCTCAAGCACGTGCTCCTAGCGCTGCTGGCGCTGCTGCCGCAGCTCCACGTCCAGCAGCTCCAGCACCTAGTGCCGCTCCTGCTAATCCTGAGGCCAACCGCTGTCACCTCATTGCTCGTACCCCTGTGTACGATGCCCACCGCGTGGTACAGATGTACCGTCTGCGCTTCTCGTCTGGCAACAAGTTCATCACCGATCGTGTGCTGCCACAACATGTGGGGCCAATCATCGATGATTTCTTCATCAAGCGCTCGATTATGAATTTTGTGGGCCCTAAGGCTAAGGCCCTCATCATGATGCCAGTCAACCCAGCCCTGATCCCGTTAGTAAAAAAGGGTGGTGGTTCGCGTTTAGTGCTACAGATCCCGTCTTATCAGGAACCTAGTGCTCAGGTTGTGGAGTTTATGTCCAAGGTTAAGCGCTTTGGTATTCGCTTTGCCGTTGATTTGATGGATGTGATGAAGCATGGCTGGTTGAAAGGCATATTGCAAATTGAGTTTGTGATGATCAACATGGGCAATCAGGGCGCTTGGCAGCTAGCAGTCTTCCAAAAGCTCAAGGTCAAAGCCCCATGGCTGAAGATCATTGCCTATGGCACCACAGAAGCAGCTCTTTTAAAGATGTCTCTTAGTTATCGTGCTGATCTCGTTATCTCGCCTATGAGTACAAGTACGATGACTTTTAAACAGTCGCCAGCACTGTTAGAGCCATTCCAAGCCGATATCATGTCTCTGGCGCACGAGCTCTTCTTGCCTAAGATCAACTATCAGGTCTTTAAGAAGTATCTCGCGGAAAACCGTTCAGTCTTAAAGATCTTTATCTACTACGTACACCGCTTTAAGAAGGTCGATCTCCACGTGCTCGGTAACTTAAACGATATTTATCGTTATATGTTAGAGCACGACCCAATGCCATCGTTCACCACGATCTTGATCCATGGCCTGTTAACACACTACACCAAGTGCGTGCAGAGTGCCTCACTCCACGTGATCGATGAGCTTTATCGCCGTATTCTCGTGCATGGCTACTTTACTGAGTATGTGGTGCGCCGCATGCCTAATGCCACGGACGAGGATCGCCACTACTGTTTCCAGACTGGCGTGTTCTATCTGCTGCCAGAGATCCTGCTGCGCAGCCGTGAGGAGTTAACGGCCGACCGCTACCTCTATGCCATCACCAAGCGCATCAATGCCAAGGACTCTATTGTGTGCCGCACAGTGAAATGTTTAGAGGATATGGAGAGTAATAATCTTGAGGGCGTCTTTGCTTTTGCTAAAGAGTACAAGGTACCTTCAACCCGTCTCTGGGCTGCTTACGAAGACGCAATCATCCATGCCAACGAGTTCATGATCGCGCTGCAAGTGGTTTCTAACTCGCGTTAAAGCGTAAAGCGTAAGGCGTTAGTGCAAGCGCATGTGTATGTGCACCAGCAAGTGTAAGCACACAGCTATTCCTGTATACACAGCAGCAGGCTGCAGGTTGCAACCGCAAGCTGCAACTGCAGGCTGCAACTGCAAGCAAGGTGGCTTGCTCGTCGTGCTTTTTACCGCAATAAAAACGAAGCCGCCGCACCATGGAACAAGTGCGGCGGTCACAAACACAAGGCCCAAGCTACTGCATAGATTAAGCCTGAGTGTTTGTCTCGATTAGTGGTGGAGGCGGGGCTTCGTGGCTATGCTGAGGCCTTTGCTAACTCTTCTTCCTTGGCGATATTAATAAAGCCTTCAGCCTTCGATAAGGTCAGGAGCTCATCTGGAGTAAGCTTGATGGCGGAGTTGGAGCTGCCGCAGGCTGGGTAGACATGCTCAAAGCGCTTCATAGACTCGTCTAAGTAAACCTTGATGCCCTCGTTTATGCCGAATGGGCAGACACCACCCACACCGTGACCGATCAGGCTCTCCACTTCATCAGCCTTGAGCATCTTGGCCTTTTGGTGGAAGTTTTCCTTAAACTTGTGGTTATCAAGCTTCTTGTCGCCTGCAAGCACAATTAAGATTGGGCCATTGTCCGTCATAAAGCTCAGAGTCTTAGCAATCAGTTCTGGGCCACAGTTTAAGGCCTTGGCTGCTAACTCTACGGTGGCTGAGGACACATCAAATTGCAGGATGTCGCCATCGCGACCGAATTGCTTTAAGTAATCTTGAGCACGCTCTAAAGACATCTTTTCTCCTTGCCTACAGCTCTCAGGCTGAGATCTTGTTTTTTACGAGCTGTGCGTACAGCGCAAATCAGCCTCTAGCCCCTGTACCATAAGGCATTAACCCCTGTAGGTTTATACTTAAGCAGCCTCTTTTAGAAGCGTTTGAACTTGCCAAACCCGTTTGCTGTACGCACAGCTCGGTTTTTTATTGGGCTTAATTGGTGAGTTAAAAAGTACAGGGCACAGCACCTTTTAAAGATGCTGTGCCCTGCCTTATTACTTATCTAGCTAGTTGCTAACTTTGCCATTGCTCTACAGCGGTGGTGTTTAGACCTGCTGGAACATGGCCGAGATCGACTCTTCGTTGCTGATACGGCGAATAGCCTCGGCGAGCATTGGAGCTAAGGTTAAGTAACGAATCTTGGAGATACTACGAGTGATGTCAGTAGCTGGAATCGAGTCGGAGACCACTAACTCATCCAAGGTAGAGTTGGTGATGTTCTCGCAAGCCTTGCCAGACAGCACTGGGTGGGTGGCATAAGCCATCACGTGCAGGGCTCCACGCTCCTTTAAGGCGTCGGCGCACTTGCATAAGGTACCACCAGTGTCGATGATGTCGTCAACGATGATACAGTCGCGATCCTTAACTTCACCGATTAAGTGCATGACCTCAGAAACGTTTGGCTGTGGACGACGCTTATCGATGATAGCGATGTCAGCGTTGTTTAAGAGCTTAGCGATAGCACGAGCACGTACCACACCACCCATGTCTGGGGAAACCACCACTGGGTTGGTCAGGTTCTGTTGGAGCATGTCCTCAACGAAAATCTGGCTGCTGAAGCAGTTGTCCACAGGAACGTCGAAGAAGCCTTGGATCTGCTCAGCGTGGAGATCCACGGTCAGCACACGATCCACACCAACGGAGGATAAGAAGTCAGCTACAACCTTAGCGGTGATAGGCACACGGGCAGAGCGTAAGCGACGGTCTTGGCGGGCATAACCAAAGTATGGCACGACAGCAGTGATACGGCCAGCAGAAGCACGGCGCATGGCGTCGATCATGACAATCAGTTCCATGAGATTGTCATTGGTTGGAGCGCAAGTCGACTGAATGATGAAGATGTCGCAACCACGGACATTTTCATTGATCTGCACGTGGATCTCACCATCGCTGAAGCGATCTACGGTAGCGTTACCTAAACGGGTGTAGAGTCGAGCGGCAATCTTTTTTGCTAGTTCTGGCGTAGCATTACCAGCAAAGAGTTTCATATCGGCCATGAATAAATCCTGAAAGAACTAATAAGACTTAGGCGCGCCGTCTTTGGCTCATACATACCACCACTCAGTTGCAGAAACACCAACAAGAGCCTACATCTTTAAGAGCTGCATAGAGCGCTCAACTCAAAGCTCCTGAGCTCCTCACGCTTTTACCGTCTTCTCTTTTTAGATCTCACAAACGCACACGGACAATGAACTTCACGCCAATAGCTGTAGCTTTAGCTGTGCTATTGCGCATGCTTGCCTATCCTTGTGTTTTTGTAAGACTAACTTAACTTTTTGGCCGCGGCTTGAGCCGAGGCTAAGTGCAGAGAAGAGATCACAACAGTACGTGTGGGCAGGTTTATCGGTGGTCTTAGCCTGTATCTAGCTTCGTCTAGCTTCACTAGAGCCTTAGGCTATGACAGCTCCTGTAATTTGAGTAATGATTTGCATTCGAACCATGTACCTGACAGCTTGTTCCGTTAGTGTACGGACGATAGTGCTCGTAATGTCGGAGAGATGTTACTTGAGGCTGCAACAAATGAACTAAATTGTTGTGCTCCGAGTTGTTGCTCCAGCTCTAAGTCAAGCTGTGCTTTAGCTCTTACTGCTTCTTCGTTGGTGGCAAAGGCCACAAAGCAGGAAGCTCCGGTTCCCGACATCGCAGGGCTTCCGTATTTTATCAAGCTGTCTAGTGTCTGTCCAACTTCACAGAACTTTTTTCTAACGATACTCACACAATCATTAGAAAATTCCGTTTTTAGTAGCTCCTCAAGGTGGCGACGTGGGCTGTAGTGTGCCTTGAGCTCTGGGTCGGTAAAGACATCCTTAGTCGACACATGCACCTTAGGGGTGACTACGAGGTAGTGCTTGGTATCTAAATCAAGCTCGTGTAAGACCTCGCCTCGACCTTCGACAAAGGCATTGTGGCCACGAATAAAGAACGGCACATCAGAACCAAGCTTAGCGCCTAAAAGCTCCAGCTCCTTAACTGGGATCTTGAAGTCTAAAATCTTATTGAGTGTTAGCAAAGTTGTAGCAGCGTTACTTGAGCCACCACCTAAACCACCACCCATAGGCAGAATCTTCTCTATGTGCACTGCAACATTAAAATTGCGACCAGTATGGTTGCGTAGCAACTGTACAGCCTTGTAGATCAGGTTTTGTTCCACCGCAAAACCCATATCAGGGCTTAAGGAGAAGTGGCCTTCATCTTTGCCATCACAGCTAAAACTCATGGTGTCACCATGGTCAAGGAGGCAAAAGAGCGATTGCAGGTCATGGAAACCATCTGGGCGCTTACCCAAGACATAGAGGAATAAGTTGATCTTGCAAGGTGAGAGCAAGGTAATGGAGTGCGACATGGTAGTCTCTGAAGGTCTTCAGTGTTGTAGGTGAGGAGCAGGTATTACCTCAAGCATCAGCTTCACGTGAAGTGTTGATTGCCGCACTCCACGTGAATTGAGCTTAAAGAAGAGCTAGTACAGCTCTGGGGACGGCCTAGCCCAGCCTAGCCTAGGCTGACTCGACTTGGTTTAGCCAGCCAAGCCGATCCTAGCTTGGCCTGTCCTGAGCTTGGTTATTGAGCAAGCTCAATGTTGAGCACACTGCGAGTCTTGATGATGAGGTTGGTATCAGGGCCACTGATCTCAATGTCGTTTGGAATTGAGATGTTGTGCTCAGGTAAGCTTAAGTAGTTACGGTAGGTAACGGTGTAGTTTTCGATGGCAGTGGTGTAGAGCATGCCTCCTTGAACATAGGTACTAGTACCGGTCTTGGTCTCCATACCTAAGATCAGCTGATGCAGCTGCGATACTGGCAGATCCATGCCTAACATCTTCACGAGCAACTCTTCTGCGGTAGCAGCATAGTATTGGCTGTTTTCTAAGATCAGGCAGGATTGCTCTGGACGCACAATCAGCTCAAATAAGGTGGCGCCTAAGGAGTTGCTTAACTTGAAGCTAAAGGTGTCTGGGCTCTGGGCGGTGTACATGAAGTTAGCACTGTAGCGCTCTGACTTGTGGACGATGTTTGTACGACCAATCAGTTGTACCTTTGATACGGTCTTTAAGCGCTCCTGCATACCTTGCCAGTAGCTCTGATCAGTGATTAAAGGCCCACTTTGCACTGCTGTTTGGCAGCCACTTAATGGTAATGCCATCATTAATGGCAACGAGAGGCACAGACATAAGGCCAACTTAGAACGATGGGCCATGACACACACTCCTAGGATGTGATTGCTCAGGAAAGAGGAATAAGGAAAAAAGAAAACACCAACACGGGACAAAATCACCGCAGTGAACAAGCTAAAACCGATGACATCTTAGCAGATTTATCCGCCTAAAAACGCCAATGCCCGCATTTGCGGGCATTGGTCAAGAACACAGCTCCAGCATTAAGAGGGTGAACCTATGATCGCTTAGATCGGCGTTTACTAGAGCCTGTGTCTCTGGAGCTTTTGCCTTTGGACTTTGTCCTTTGGCCTTTGGTTAGGCGCGTACAGGCAAATCAGCTTTTTTGATCTTGTGGTAAACCTCAATAAGAGCTTGGTGCTGCTTGAAGTTGCTGAGGTTTAGATCAGAGGCCACTAAGCCATTAAACTTGCGCTTGTGCGCGATGTGGTCTTTTACCAGTTCTAAGGTTTGCTCACCATAGATTAAGGCTAAAGTCTCCTCGTATTCACCTAAGTCTAAGTGCTCATTTTGCATGCACTCTAAGTACTTGATCAGGCATTGGTAGAAGCGCAGGCGCTCAAGGCTAAAGATGGTGCGGTTGAACAGCACCGTCCAGTGCGCAAACTCTAAAGCACGCTCATAGTCCTCAGCTTCTAGGGCAATTAAGCATTTGAGCTCACCAAAGCGTAAGGTGCTCCATGGAGAGTCGTTATCTGGAAGTAGGCCTAAGATCTTAGGGAGTAGGGCGTCATCGTCAATAGACTCGCTCTCTAACTCTTCTAAGTAGTCAGCATAAGTCTCAGGGCTCTCGTTGCTCTCAGGTAAACCTAAGATCGCCTCTTGGTAGATGATGTTGGCGTTGGTGTTGTTGTAGACTAGGTCGTCCACAGGGTAGATCTCCGACATGCCTGGCACAATAATGCGGTAGACCGGCACACCTAAGTTTTGGTAGGTGCGCACGTAGATGTCGAAGCCTAGTTTGTCAATGATGTAGCGCAGAGCCTTGTACTGATCGTGGGTACTACCATCAAAGTCCCAAGCAACAAACTTGAACATTGGTTGCTTCTTGAACATCTGCATTGGCAGTAAACCAGTACTGTCAACAAAGTGGCTTTCAATGTTCACGACACTGCTTGTTTGATCTAAGTCAAACACCGGCTCATCAAAACCATCTAAATCGCTAAAGGTACGGCCCTGCATCAGCTCAGTTAAGGTGCGGTCTAAAGCCACCTCAAAGATAGGGTGGGAACCAAAGGAGGCAACACAGGTACCATTGCTTTGGTTAAACAGCACCACGCACACTACAGGGTAGCGACCACCTAAGGAGGCGTCATAGCAGATAGCCTTCAGCTCATCGCTTTGTAGCGCCTTTAAGGTCGCAGCAGACTTTGGGTACTTCTCAATGATCTTGTCGGGCACGCGTGGTAGAGCTAAGCCTTCACGGATAATCTTAGCTTTGACGTAGCGCTCAATGATCTCCGATAAACCCTGCACTAAGGCCTCGTACTCGGTATTACCAGCGCTCATGCCATTAGAGGCATAGAGGTTGTCTAAGAGATTGACTGGGAAGTAGACGATTTCACCGTTGCGCGCGTTAGTAAAAGGAATAGAACAGACACCGCGCTCAAAAGAGCAGCTCTGTACATCCACTAAGTTCTCTAAGGTCAGGTTGATTTTGCTGCCATAGAACTCGCGGAGCTTCACATTGAGAATGTCGGCAGGTAATGGTGTGCCCTCATTATCATCGCTATCACCACTCTCAGCGCCATTGATGGCGGTCTCAGCGTCGCTACTAGCGCCAGCACCAGCTCCTGTACCAGCACCTGCAACGGTGCTAGTGTCCGAGATATTGTCATCAGACTCGTCATTGTCGTCGTGATCAGGAATCTCTGTCCACTTCTCGTCTGGGAAGTGCACGAACTTATCGTTGCTGATCTCTGCGCCTAAATAGAAATCAGAGAAGCTCATGTGGGTAGCAAGGCGCTCGTAGATTTCGCCATAGGCCGAAGCTAAAGCGGCATCATGAGTAGATCCCTTGCCATTAGAATAAATGGCTGGGCACGAGGCTACCGATAAATGCACGGACCACAGATCAGGCAGAGGATTTAGCCACTGCTCTTCCACTAACTCAATTTGCAGCTCTTCAGCGACACGCTTAAAGCGACTTAAAGTATCTTCAAGAGCAGCATCTTTTCCGGCAATTGTCGTCATCGGTCCTACCACACTATTAACAAAACCACACAAAACTGCCCAAAGACTACAGTTATCAGTTGGTTTCAGACAGGTTTGCAAAAGTTGCGTCATGATACCATATAGCAGATTTTGCAGAGCGGCTTGTGTAAGCCTGTCGTGCCTCAAAAACCCCGCTTTGTGTCACAAAAATTCTCGCTATAAGGAGCCAGCCCGCACTATGAGCGCTCAAGATCAAGATCAACAGCAGCAAGCCGCTGCAACAACACAAGCAGTTAGCGCTAAGTCGGATTCTGCGGTTATTGAGAATAAAGAGTCAGCTCCAGCAGCATCCACTGCCTCGTCATCCAATGCCACTGAGGGCAAGGAAGCTAGTAATGTAGCAACTGCAGCAGAGCCTGTAACCGCTAATACGGCTACCGCTGAAGGACAAGTGCCTTTCTATAAGGTAGGCGAAGATGTGTCGAGCATTACAGGACGCCCTCGTATTACTCCTGAGGAGAATCAGGCGCTTAAAGGTGGTGCTATTTTCCGTAAGGCTATGCATACTGTTGCTAATGCTAGGGGTGAGGATTATGAGCCTTATCGCTTGCCTGCTCATATGCGTGCTGCTCTCGCGCAAATTGACCGTGAGTCCGAACAAGAGCGTCTTGCTGAGGCTTCTAAAGAAGGTAAGAGTGTGGCCGAAAGCGAACTGACGAGCGCTGCTTTTGCGCAGATGCATAGCGTTAACCCAGAGGAAGAAGAACAAAGCCGTAAAGCCATGAGCGAAGAAGAGCGCATCAAAGCCGGTGGTGCTCGTTTCTACGGTAAGTATCAGCAGTTAGTGGAAGGTCAGTCCCAGCGCTATGAGGACAACAAGAGCAAGATTAAGCGCAACCTTAAGATCGCCCTGATTGCTGTGATTGGCCTTATTGGCTACGTTGGTTACAACCAGTTCTTTAATGACCCGCAGGCTAACTCCATTGCAGAGCTTAAGGCAGCCTTGCCTCTGTCTATCGACGCTTATACTTCTATGGTGCGCATCGATGACCGCAATAACGAGTTCAAGATCTTCTTTGAGAAAGATCCAGCCGCTTATGCCGGCATGTCTGCCCAAGAACGGGACGCCATGCTAGGAACCTTTGCCTATAATGCACCTCTGTTGTGCAAAAATTCGCTGCTTCGCAGTATTATCAAATCCGGTCGCAAAGTAACTGTATTATTAGAGGCCACTGACAGAAGTTTCTTCCGCGAAATTTCAATTGATCAATGCCCAGTAGACGGTCAAGGTGCCGCAGGGGCACCACAGAATGCGCAGTAGGCCACAATAAGCCACTGCTATTTGGTTGATCGACTTCAATTTAAGAGAGATAGCAGAGTTTTAGCGCTGCTCCGTGTGGGTTTTCTAAAGAGGTTATAAATGCAGAAGCTAGGTCTTGTTGGTTGGCGTGGTATGGTGGGCTCTGTCCTCATGGACAGAATGTTACAAGAGGGTGATTTTAAGTGCTGCGAGAACTACTTCTTCACCACCTCCCAAACCGGTCAAGCCGCTCCTAAGTACGATAACGTTAAGAGCGATGTCCTGTTAGATGCTTATGATGTCGACGCATTAAAGGACATGGACATCATCATTACCTGCCAAGGTGGTGACTACACTAACAAGATGTATCCAGCTTTAAAGCAGGCTGGCTTCCAAGGCTATTGGATTGACGCAGCTTCTGCTCTGCGTATGGAGCAAGACGCCGTCATCATCTTAGACCCAGTCAACCAAGACGTTATCGACAATGCTTTAAACTGCGGTGTGAAGACCTTTGTTGGTGGTAATTGCACTGTTAGCTTAATGCTGATGGCTATGGCTGGCCTCTTCAAGGCTAACTTAATTGAGTGGGTCTCCTCTTCGACCTACCAAGCTGCTTCCGGTGCTGGTGCTAAGAATATGCGTGAGCTCTTAGTGCAGATGGGGCAGTTACACGATTGCGTGAAAGCAGAGCTTGCCGATCCACACTCCAACATCTTAGACATCGAGAAGAAGGTTCGTGCTTGCATGAACTCCGAGAGCTTCGAGACTGCTTGCTTTGGTGCTCCTTTAGCCGGCTCGGTGTTACCTTGGATCGATAAGCAATTACCTAATGGCCAGAGCCGCGAAGAGTGGAAGGGTATGGCCGAGACCAACAAGATTTTAGGCTTAAAGGAAGGCACTGTCCCAGTTGATGGTAACTGCGTCCGTATTTCTTCGATGCGTTGCCACAGCCAGTCTTTAACCATCAAGCTCAAGAAGGACGTACCAGTAAGCGAGATCGAGCAGATCATCGCAGCCCACAATAAGTGGGTAAAGGTCGTACCAAACGAGAAGGAAATTACCTTACAAGAGCTGACCCCAGCTTATGTCTCCGGTACCTTAACTGTGCCTATTGGTCGTCTGCGCAAGATGATGATGGGCGGTGAGTACTTGTCTGCCTTTACCGTGGGCGATCAGTTACTCTGGGGTGCTGCTGAGCCATTACGCCGTATGCTCCGCATCTTAGTTAAGTAATGCCAAAGCTAAGCTAAAGCATGGCTAAGCATAGCTAAAGCAAAGCAGAGCCTCTGCTCAACATTTTTGCAACGCAGGGCGGGCTTCATAGCGATATGGGGCCTGCCCTGCGCTTTTTTGTCTTGTGACAGGGGCAGTGTGGTGGGCAAAAAGGAACATTCTTTGCAGCTTTTGGGGCGAAAATTGTGGCATGATGATGCCATAGGATTGAGGTAAATTCCGCAAGAATAAGCCTTTTCTCGTAAGTGTTTGGAAAGCTGAGGCGCTCTCTATGATTTCTAAAGAACTTCGTGACGTGTACTTAGTCGACGAGCTGCAGCTAGGTCAGCGTCTCAATGAATCACTGCAAAAAGGCGATCAGACCGACTTTGCTCTGATGAATGCCATGCTCTCTCCTGATGTGACCGATGCAGCTTGGACACGCGGCCCAGATGTTGGTCAAGCTCCAGAGGATTTGCGCGAGAAGTTCAATTTGCTGCCAGAAACTCGCAAATATGCCGAGAGCGACGATTTTGACCGCAGCCAAGAATTCTCGGACATGCTTCACAACAGCGAAAACGAGCAGGTAGGCCGCTCCCAGGTCTTCTTAGCCGAGTGTCTGCGTCCAGAGCCACTAACTCCATTTAAGCGTGACCTCGCCCCTGAGGTATATGCAGAGCTTGCTCCTTTAAAGAAAGAGAAAGTACGCAAGGCTTTCGCAGGTGAAGTCATTCAATACCAGACCTTGCAGGGCAGCCGTCAAGACTTTGGTGTCTTAGACGAGATCGATGGCGCCAAGAAGCAGATCGATTACGAAGCCTAAAGCCTAAAGTAGGCTTTTGCTGCTACAAACAAAAGAGGGCCTTTGCGGCCCTTTTTTGTTTGTGTGCTCAACAGCAATATGCATGCTT
>CALXYZ010000044.1 GCA_944393075.1 uncultured Anaerobiospirillum sp.
TTGGGGCTACTTGTGAGCGCCGTTTTCTTCTTCAGGTAAAATCATCTCGTCCATAGCACCAGCGGTCTTTTGCATTGGTAAGACCTGCGAAGTGGTGTTACATAAGACGTCAACCACCACTAACTTGTCCTTCATCGACAAGGCCTTTTCAATGGTCTCCTCAAGCTCGCTTGGCTTACCGACGATAAAGCCCTCGTGACCATAGGCTTGAGATACCTTGACGAAGTCAGGGTTGTAGTTCAAGTTGGTCTGGGTGATGCGGCCTTGGTAGAACAAGGTCTGCCATTGACGCACC
Source organism: uncultured Anaerobiospirillum sp. (assembly GCA_944393075.1). Classification (GTDB taxonomy): domain Bacteria; phylum Pseudomonadota; class Gammaproteobacteria; order Enterobacterales; family Succinivibrionaceae; genus Anaerobiospirillum. The sequence continues at coordinate 296 of CALXYZ010000044.1, forward strand.
ATGCCTAAGGTGTGGTTGTCTAAGATGAAAATCTTCACCGGCACATTGTACTCAAGGCAGGTGGAGAGCTCTTGGATGTTCATCTGGAAGGAACCATCACCAGTGATTAAGATCACTTCCTTTTCTGGGTTGGCAAGTTTAGCGCCAATAGCTGCTGGGAAACCAAAGCCCATGGTACCTAATCCACCAGAGGTGATAAAGGTACGTGGCTTGTCTACTGGGTAGTAGAGAGCAGCGAACATCTGGTGCTGACCCACGTCAGTAGAGATGATGACATCATGATCCTTGGTGGCCTTGTATAAGGCTTCAATCACCTCAGCAGGGTGGCAAACATCATCAGTCTTGGTGTATTTGAGGCCATCGAACTTCTTGAGCTCGTTGATCTCATCCCACCATGGCTGTAACACTTCATTATCAGCCTTAGCCTTCATCTCGTCGGCCATATCTAAGAGCTGGCCTAAGACAGTGTTGGCGTCACCGACGATTGGTAAGTCGGCTTCGATCAGCTTGGAGATAGCCGATGGGTCGATGTCGATGTGGATGACTTTGGCGTCAGGGCAGAACTTCTTAACATTGTTGGTCACACGGTCATCAAAGCGCACGCCAATAGCGAAGATCAAGTCGCTCTTGTTGATGGCGTTGTTGGCTTGGTAGGTACCGTGCATACCTAACATACCTAAGAAGCGTGGATCAGTGCTTGGCACTGCACCTAAGCCCATGAGCGAGCACACAACTGGCATGTTGAAGCGCTCAACAAACTTACGTAAGTTGTCGCAGGCATCACCGACAATAGCACCACCACCAACTAAGGCAATAGGGCGATGAGCGCGGGTGATTTGCTTGATAGCACGGCGAATCTGACCCTTGTGACCTTGAGTGGTTGGGTTGTAGGTCACTAACTTTAAGTCCTCGTCCTTTAAAGGAGGGAAGTCAGTGCCATAAGAAGCAAAGCCAACGCAATCTTTTGGTAAGTCGACCACCACTGGACCTGGTTTGCCAGTAGAGGCGATGTAGTAAGCCTGACGGATGAACTTAGGGATATCAAGTGGGCTCTTACATAAGAAGGAGTGCTTGACTACAGGACGGGTAATACCAATGGTATCGACCTCTTGGAAAGCATCAGTACCAATTAAGTTAGTGGCGACCTGACCGGTGAGCACCACCATTGGAATCGAGTCCATATAGGCAGTAGCGATAGCGGTCACGGCATTGGTAGCACCTGGGCCGGAGGTCACTAAGGCGAAGCCGACCTTACCGGTGGTACGGGCATAGCCATCTGCCATATGGCAGGCACCTTGCTCGTGGCGAGCGAGCACGTGCTTGATCTTCTCGGAGTGCTGCAAAGCATCGTAGATATCGATGACAGAACCACCTGGATAACCAAACAAATACTCAACACCCAAGTCTTCTAAGGTGCGCACCAACATTTGTGCGCCCGACATCTTAGTCATGGATCAAACTCCTATCTAGACCCCATCAAGGCTCAGCTCTCATTTCATCTCATATGCATCACGCATCGGTGTAAATAGTGCTTCTAGCTCCACGCGCTAAAAGGTGAGGTAACTTACACCACCAAGAGCATTAGACAGCGAAGACAGCGAAGACAGCAAGATAAAGGTTGCTTCTGCTATCGACTTCAGCTTTCACAGCAGGTTTGCAACGAAGTACGTGTACGTGGTCTTAAACCGCTTCTTGGCAACTTGTCCTCAAAGCATGTGAGCGCAAGGAGAACCAAGTTAGATCAAATTAGATCAAATTAGATCAAGTTAGATCAAGTTAGATCAAGGTAACCAAGCTAAAACAATTGCTTGGGCGGTCGACAGTACGATACTTTTACTTTTTGATGTTTTGTGTTCTTGTGTTTTAGCCTTAGTAGGGAAAAAATCTGTCCGCTCAAGCCGCTACTGGCGGTCTCTAGCGGAGGGCAGGGATGGCTACAGCCATCGCTGCTAAATAAAAAGACCCGATTGCTCGGGTCTTTTGCTCTGACTTAAAGTCTGCCCCGTGCAGCAAAAGTAGTAGCACGGAGCGAGCTAGGCGACAGGAAGCGGTAATTAGTTATTACCGACCGAGATTTCCTTCATGTCGCTCATGTAAGCACGTAAGCGGCGGCCTACAACCTCAATTGGGTGGTTGTAGATAGCCTCGTTGGTCTTGATTAAAGCCACGTTGTCGACGCAGTTGTCGCCCTCTAAGCCCTTACCCATGACATCGAGGTCAAGGGAGTTCACATAGTCGCGCAGTAAAGGAATAGCGACGTTAGCAAAGAGGTAGTTACCGTACTCAGCGGTATCGGAGATGACGATGTTCATCTCGTAGAGACGGCGACGAGCGATGGTGTTAGCGATTAATGGCAGCTCGTGCAGTGACTCGTAGTAAGCAGACTCTGGGTAGATACCAGACTTGGTCATGGTCTCGAAAGCCAGCTCAATACCAGCCTTACAGAAAGCTACTAACAGAGTGCACTTGTCGAAGTACTCTTGCTCGCTAATTGGGGTATCGCAAGCTGGAGCGGTCTCAAAGCCAGACTTAGCGAAGTTCTCACGCCAAGTGTGGAGTTTGATATCGTCGTTAGCCCAGTCTTCCATCATGACGCGGGAGAATTCGCCCGACTCGATGTCGTCCATGTGCTTTAAGTACAGGTCGCCCATCTTAGCCTTTAAGGTGTCAGCGATCTCGCAAGCACGGAGCTTAGCTGGGTTGCTTAAGCGGTTCATCATGTTGGTGATACCGCCTTGCTTTAAGGCCTCACAAATGGTCTCCCAGCCGTATTGAATCAGCTTGCAGGAGTAGCCAGCGTCCATACCCTTAGAGGTCATCATATCGAAAGCTAAGATCGAAGCGGCTTGCAGTACACCGCAGAGGATGGTTTGCTCGCCCATTAAGTCGGACTTAACTTCGGCTACGAAAGAGGAACGTAAGCAGCCAGCGCGCTCAGCACCAGTGCCGCTAGCCCAAGCCTTAGCATAGTCCCAGCCGTGGCCATCAGGGTCATTTTCTGGGTGAACAGCAAGCAGAGTAGGAACACCGAAGCCACGCTTGTACTCTTCGCGAACCTCAGTACCTGGGGCCTTAGGAGCCACCATCACAACAGTTAAATCCTTACGGATTTGTTGGCCTAACTCAACGATGTTAAAGCCGTGGGAGTAACCTAAAGCAGCGCCCTTCTTCATTAAAGGCATGACGCTCTCGACGACGTTAGCGTGCTGCTTGTCTGGGGTTAAGTTGATCACTAAGTCGGCAGTAGGGATCAGCTCTTCATAGGTGCCGACCTTAAAGCCGTTTTCGGTGGCGCGCTTGTAAGAGGCGCGCTTTTCAGAAATAGCAGCTGGGCGTAAGGCATAAGCGACATCAAGGCCGGAGTCACGCAGGTTAAGGCCTTGGTTGAGGCCCTGAGCACCGCAGCCTACAATGACGATCTTCTTACCCTTAAGAAAATCGCAGCCACTTGCAAACTCGGCACGATCCATTAACTCGCAGCAACCTAACTGTGCTAACTTCTCACGTAAATTCAAAGAATTAAAGTAATTTGCCATTTCTATTACCTTTGAGCACACAGCTCATGTTATAGCATCAGATGCTGCTTTTAAGGTGTCTGCCACAGTAATAACAACAGTAAAGCAGACAGTGCAGCTTCTAAGCTTCCTATAGTCCAAGCTTCCTATAGCTTGCGCGATAAATTGATCACCGCTCGACGAACCTTGCTTTTGCGAAAAGCAAATAATTATCCCGTCGTATGCCCTTGCACACAACGTAGATAACGAGAGGAGCAAGGTCAAGGCAAAAGGGGGTAGCCCTGAAGTGTTAGCACTAACAGCGCATATCGTGGTAGTAAATGCTGAAGCCTTTAAAGAGGAAAGGTAAACCTCTTACCGGCGTCAGTGCTAAATACAAGCAAGATCAAAACAGCGCCAAACGCATAGGGTCGACATCTGATGCTAAGAGTCCATGGAGTTAAAACGAAACATGAGGCTCTTACACAAGCCGCAGCATAAAACCTGTTGCTTTAACCTAGCTTAGATATTGGATGCTAGGAGAGGCGCACACACGGCCTCTGAGCTCATTAGGAAGTTATGCTTCCCTAAAATCTTGATTGATTGTTTTTCATCTTAAACGCAGATTTTTGCCCTGATCTGTTTTTGCACAATAAGAACACATCAATCTCCGTAATTGCCCTCAAAAGAGGCAAAAATCGCACTCACATGCAGCAAAACGCGATATTTATCGTAATCACGCGCCCCAATCTCGTCGGTAAAAGGGCAGTACTGCACCACCAACAGCGTCAAGAGGGGGTGACGTAGCCACATAAGTTACGGTGAAGTGGGAGTGTTGCTGTCCACGAACATACAGCGAGATCTAGGGACTGAGAACTGATAGAGGGCGTGGCTCTGTATAGGCAGAAAGCACCGTAGGAGAGAGCCTTTAGAGGTGGATGGAGATGCTTGCTGAGTAGGGCCGGTGTAGGTGTTGAGTATCTGCCTTGATAGGCAGTAATAGGCGCAACGGTCTGTCACCTTGCTTACCAAGCTTTGCTACGTAAAAGATGCGCTGTTATCGGTTGTTTTTCGTTATCAGGGCTTTTAGTAGTGAGGGTGAGGCCTGATGGAGGCTCAAGCTGTTGTGTCCTAGGCGAGTGATTCAATGTGATGAAAGTGGTAGTGCCAAAAGAATCTCAAATGATGGCAGTGGTGACGGTGGTGATGGTGCGGCATTGGTGACGGCAGGATGTTGGCAGGTGGTTTGATCAGTGGTGCTGAATTTATTAATAGGCTAGCAGTTTCGCGCTAAAACCGTAGCGTGGCAGATATGTAGCCTGAGATAAGGTCAGGACGATTTTATTACTAGGGGGCTAGCTGGTGTCGCTTATTTGGCGCGGCCTTATGAGGGTAATGGCTTTTGCTAAGATGAGGCTCTTGAAGCGAAATAAAGCGGAAGATCTGACTTACCGCAAAACAAGGAGGACAATATGCCAAAGACAGGGGAGCAAAACATCTGGGCTCAGGAACTCGCTGCATGTATCGAGAGAGGAGCACATGAACGTTTAGCACACTACAAGCCGATTTTTGTGACTGGCACAGGTACTGATGTTGGTAAGACCTACGTAACAGCACTGCTGTGTAGAGATCTAAGGTCTTTTTTGCGGCAACAGTTTAAGAATGAGCAGCCTCTTGGGTTTTATAAGGCGGCTATCAGTGGAGCTGAGAGCCTTGAGGACTCGGACGCAGGTTACATCAAGAAGAAAGCCGGCCTTTCTTCTGCGGGCACTTCATACCTCTTTGCTGAGGCGGTGTCGCCACACCTCGCTGCCCGTAATCAAGGGCAGGTCATTGCGACTGAGACGATTAATAATGACTTCTCCGCGGTCTACGATAGCTTCCAGCTCACGGTGCTTGAAGGCAGTGGTGGCATCTATTGCCCGCTCTACTGGGATCTGAGCAAAATGAGCTACCACGATGCGGCAGAATCTAATGATGCTGGCGAGACTGGTGAGGCTGGCGAGACTGGTGAGGCTGGCGAGTCTGGCAAGGCCGGTGATGCTTGTAGTGAACTTTGCAAGAACAGTGATGTGGCTTTAGGCTGCTTCACCATTTGTGACTTTATGCAGGCGATTGCTATGGCAGTAGGGCTTAAGGTGGTGGTGGTTGCCGATGCGTCCTTAGGGGTGATCAATAACGTGGTAATGACGGTCAACTGCTTGCTGCAATCTGGCTTTAAGCGCCAAGACATGGTGCTGGTGCTCAATAACTTTAAGGAGGGTGATGCCTTTTACCAAGACAACCTCAACATGGTCGAAGCCATGACGCAGGTCAAGGTGCTGGGAACTCTTGAGAACAGAGCTGACCATATCAACTACCGTGCGTGCATGGAGACTCTGCTTGCGTGCTTAGAGGAGTAGGAATGTGTGCTGCATGGCATGGTACAGAGCCGTGTTGCTGTACTTGTGATGCTCGTCTCTTACGTTGCTGTTAGCACGGGCTAGAATAAGGACGATTTAGTAATTTGGTAAGGGGTTTATGCAATGAGCGAAAGTGAAGGCAAATATCAAATCTTTAAGCTGGGGTGCAGTACTAAAAGCGATTGTAATGGTAAGATTAATCTTTATGACACCATGAAGCGCCTGCGTCGTATTATGCAAGGTTGGGGTGTTTTCGGTGATTTCTCTTTTGCTGCGCATCCTGTGCCTGAGCTTAAGCAGGTTCTACCAGACTATAGCTGCGATTGGAATGATTTGGCTTTTCGCAAGTACATCAAAGATATGAACGATAAGACATTAGCTGCTTATGGTTTAGATGGCGACTTCAATATGAACACCGATTGGCAGGCTAAGGCGAATTTCCTAAATTGCTTCTTCAGCTACATGAAGGCTGGTGATTTCATCATTGCTTTTGAAGGTAACACTCCAAAGGGTGTAACCCGTTTTGGAGAAGATATCTGCTACGAGTACTTGGGCTGCAATCAAGATATCAAGCTCCAACTCACTCAGCATTGTTATGGTAATACGTGGTTTCCTTGTGTCTGGGTTGATTGGAAGCTTTTTATGGAGACTAATGGCCGTGATGACCTTGCTGAATTTAAGCAAGGAGGTCAGGGCGTTAAGGCAATTGAGGCTTGTGGTTTGCCTGAGCTAATTGACCTAGACTGGCCTCAGATGTGGCAGAAGTACAAAGAGGATCATCCTCGTGAGTTTGAGGTGCCGCCTGAGGTCAAGATGTACCACGAGTACCTAAAGGCGACACGCAAAGAGCGTAGCGTAGCATCGCTGAAGCGCATTTTAGAGGGAAAGCATCCTTATACCAACTGTGCACCAGAGCCAAAGTTTGAATTGGGCTAATGGTTGGGTAATGTGGTGTGCGCTAGTTGCGCCGCTTGTTTATCTGCTTTTGTGGCTGTTGGTCTTTTGCGCTGGTGCTTTTTTGCAAAAAGCCGCTTGTGAAGTGTTGACAAGGCCACAGCCATTCCCTACAATGAGCGCCGTCGGTGATTAGCGCAGTCCGGTAGCGCAACTGGTTTGGGACCAGTGGGTCGTAGGTTCGAATCCTACATCACCGACCAGAAGATAAAAAGAGCACCTTAGGGTGCTTTTTTAGTTTCGACCTACCAAAAAGTCGTAAAGCCATCCATGATGGCGGTTTTTACGCTCCTTTCCCAGCGGCTTCAAGCCATAGCCATCCTGATCTTCCCGTATTATCTGCGAGCTTCACTGTCCTTGTGCGCCTTATGCTGCAGGTGCGGGCGCTGTAGCAACCTCTAATAAAAACGGCGGGAAGCCCCGCCGTTTGTGAAGATGATGACCAAAAGAGATTATAGAGAGAGAGGCTATTGACCAAGCAGGCTCAGAGCAATAGTAGGACGCTGATTGGCTTGGGCGAGCACAGTCTGCGAAGCCTGCTGAATGATGTTGTTCTGGGTTAAAGCAGCAGTCTCAGATGCAAAGTCAGTATCGCGGATACGGGAGCGAGCATCGCTCTCATTCTCAGAGATGCTTGCTTGGTTGCGGATCGTCGACTCCATTCGATTCTGAATGGCACCTAAGTTTGCACGCTTGCTATCAACAAATTGAATAAATGCGTCGATATTGCCTAGGGTTGCTTGAGCCATGTCAGCAGTACTTACGGACCAACGCCAAATAGAGTTTCTTACGCCAGCATTATAGCCGCCACCACTAATTAAGCCGGTTTGACCGGCAGTTGCAGTAACTCCCGTTGCTGTAAGAGATAAAGCATCCGCAATACCACTCATATCAAACGCAATGGACATACCTAATGTAATAAGATCATTGGCATTAGCACCGACTTGGAAGAACAACTCGCCATTGTTGTTCAACAAGTTATTGTCGCCAACAGTGCCGTACAAAACTTGAGCACCTGCGAAAGTGGTCTTGTCTGCAATACGCGAGATCTCAACACTTAGTTGAGTAACTTCTTCTTGTAGAGCCTTACGATCTTCATCTGTATTAGTACCGTTAGCAGCTTGAACTGCTAAGGTACGAATACGCTGCAGCATGTTGGTGGTCTCATCGAGAGCACCTTCAATGGTTTGAGCTAAGGCGATACCGTCGTTAGCATTGCGGTTGCCTTGATTTAAACCATTAATCTGAGAGGTTAAACGGTTGGAGATCATAAGGCCGGCAGCATCGTCCTTAGCGGAGTTAATACGCAGGCCAGAGGCTAAGCGCTGGTAGCTAACATTGAGGTTATTGGTGGCGTTGGTCAACTTACGCTGAGCGTTGATCGACGAAACGTTGGTATTGACGTACAGTGCCATGGTCTATCTTCTCTCTCGTCAAATACCTGAAATGCCTTGATCCCTGCAAATAGAGCAGCAGCAAACGCGGCTATAAGGCCATGCTGTGGCTTTTTTCGTTTTGCTTACTAAGATCGTCACTTCATCTTCCTTGCCTTGTGACATATTGCTTGCATATATGTCAAGATGTTCCTTGAGTTGATTCAAGACACATAAAGGTAAGAGTTTGTTCGTTTAGATGAAGTCTAAATGCTTAGTAGTAGAAGCTAAGGTCAGAGACCTTTCTTAAAAACAAAACGAGGGAATAAGAGAAAGGCTGCTACTGAGTACGTAGTGCCGACATAAAGTATGCAGTGTTACTGCAATTGGGCTCTAGTACTTGTGTGAGCATTATTCAGATATTCATTACAAACTCATATGCCTGCACTAAAGCACAGACTAGGCCAACTTGTAAATTAATAAATTTGGCAGTGGTTGTTTTTAATAAATTTAGTTGAGCTAAAGGCTTGTTTCTATGGGCTTTTGTTACTGTTTTGTGGTTAGGATTCTTTGAATCTCAATTAATAAAATCACATTTGGTATGAGTCATGTTTGTGGTAGTGGTGAGAGTTTTAGGAGAGTATTGCTGTGAGTAGAAATGAGAAGTTCCTTAGCTTTTTGCAGTCGTATGGTCCTTGGAACAACTCGGTTACCAAGTTCGACGAGTACGCGAACGACTGCCGCAAAAAGTACGGGTTTGATGCTCTGGAGATCAAAATCCCAACGCTCAACGCCTACCAAAATGAGATTGTGGATCTTATTGAGAACAAGCGCTCGCAGCTGGTCTTGATCTCAGGCAACGCTGGTGATGGCAAGACCTATTTCTTGCGTCATGTGATGATCGCGCTTGGGTTGCTTAAGCAAGGTGAGCCTCTTCAAAGCCTGATCAAGGCATGTAGAGCTCCATATGATGATGCCGTAGATAATCCACGTGTTGGACAGCGTGAGGTCAATGGTGTTTACCTTACTTTCGTCAAAGATCTGAGCGACACCTTTGCCAGCAACTACCAAGATAGTGACTCCACAAAGAAACTGGCTAATGGGCTTTTTGATCAGGTCAAAGAGATCTTAGAACACGCTTCGAGCCAAGAAACAGATAGCAAGCGCCAGCCTCACGTTATGATCATTGCAGGTAATAAGGGTAAGTTGGTGGAGTTCTTCGAGTGCCTTGTAGATGACTACGACAATAGCGCTGTACGTGATGTCATCAAGCGCCTAAAGAAGTACTTGATTAGCGAGGTTGATTACCGCAAGCCACAGGCAGAACCAGGTGTATCCGTTTTCGATATGGCAAGTTGCATCGACCGCGGGGCTGTCGCTGAGCTGTTTAAGCAAGTTGTTTGGCACGAAGGGTGGAATCGGTGCACCCAGTGCGATCGTTGTGGAGAGTGTCCTGTCGTGATGAATCTGCTTAGCTTACGTGGGAGCGAGCAATTGAGCTCGGACGCAGATGCAGAAATTTACCAGACGTTGGCGCAACAGCGCTTTGAAGAGATCTTTACCCTGATCCAAGATTCAGGGGCACACATGACGATGCGCAGCTTGATCTTGGTGTTGATCAATGCCATTTTAGGCCGAGATCAAGGCGGCCTTGGATCTGGTTTCTGGACTTGTAGAAAAGTGGTGATCGCTCTGAACAATATTGACTGTAATGAAAAGTGTCAAGATAAGTCAAAAGAGAAGAGCAGGTTGAGTGAACCCTTTAATAACCTCTTAGGCCTCAACCTCTTCAATGATCCTTTTACAGAGAGCAACATCCCTGTATTTAGACAGCTTGCATTGCTGAAGGTAGGAGAGTTCTCCACCAAGAGCCTTGATGATCAAATCACCAAGATCCCTTTGCCCGACTTCGCTCAATGGTGTGAGAACAAGGATAAAGATGCTGTGGTGTCTCAGCTCAAGTCGTTGCGTCGTAGAGCTTTCTTCACTTGTGATTTTGTGCAGACTAGCTCAGCTGCTGCTGTTTCACCAGTTCCTTATGATAAGGCTGATGCAGAGAGCGTAAAAGTTCCAGTATTAAAGGGATCACCGTTCTCGCTCACTGCCTTTAAGTTTGGCGCGCAGTATATGCAGATACGCGACAGTAAGTGTGCTGATGATACTGCTGCTATTGCATCGCGGTTGCTTGTTGGACTCAATCGTGCTTTTACCCATTTGATGGTTAGTGACAGCCAAAACCGCCTCTATGTCTCAACTAACAACAAGTTTGCTCCTGCGGCATTTTGCGTGCTGTATGGTGAGGGCATGAAGATACCTTTCAAGGGCCTATGGTCTGAGTCTATGGCTCATGAGGCTGAAAAGTCTTTCTTATGCTTATACGTTGAGATCTCAAAGCCTGCAACCTTGCGTTATCAAGACGCTCGCAGTGATGATGATGGTAGCGTTGATTTAGTCTTAACCCCACGTATGTTTGAGTACTTGATGGCCTTAGGGCATGGCTATAGCGCCATTTCGTTTTCTCACGAGTGCCATGAAGACATCAATGCCTTTAAAGACAAGATCACCAGTAGACTCAAGATGCAGTTTAGTGCATATGCCCAAGCTAAGCCAGAACAGTCTGATCATGCCGATAAGATTGAGATCTGTGATGTTGAGTGTGGCAGCATTAAGACCAAGTAGTCATAGCGATGCTGTGCCCAGAGCTACAAGTAGCTTGAAGTGGCTTGAATAGGAGTGATTGTTGAATGGCACAAGATGATGCAGCTCAAGAACAATCAGAAGTGGTAGCAGAGGCTTCAGCCCATGAGATTGTGGAGCCTGTCTGTCTCAAGGATCGTTATCGCGATGGCGCCCGTAATTTGACGGTTGCGCTTTATGGCAACGGCTTTAACGCTAGCAATGATTGCTATCATTTGATGTTGGAGTTTTTGCTAGTGCTTTCCACTCACCAAAAGTTGCATCCTGATCAGAGTTTGTCTGATCAGAACAACCAGTTTGCGAGCGTGAAGTGTGATGACAACGGTAAGATCACATACATCAGACGAAGAGATGAGCTACTGCGTCGTATCCTGTTTAATAACCCTTTCTTGCAGCTGGTGTTAGAGCAGTACAGCAGTGATGAGGAGCGTTGGAAAAGCTGGATGGACTGCTTTATCGACTACAACGTCAGAACAACTGACAGCAAAACCAATCCGCCAGAAATCCGCTTCAAGAGAGAGGCTCTTAAGCATATTAAGGACAACTTCTCTTCTTTTTCGCAGTTTGTGCAGACGGTAGAGTTGCTGCGCTCTTGGAGTATGAACTTCGATGCGGCAAACCAATGGGGCCGCAAGATTCTATTCCCTTTTGGCAAAGACACGGTGTTTTGTGAGCTGGCCTCCAACCCTAATCATGCCGCCAATGATTTGCGTTCTGTCAGTACGAGCAGTAACTACATGACAGGATGTGGCGAGCTGATGTTTTCCATGCTACAGCGTGCATGCTCCTTACCTTATGCCATAAAAGATGATGATGAGTTTCATGTGTCTGGAGATAAAGCTGCTGATATCGCTCGCTTACTGCATTTGTGCTTTTTTAGTGAGAGTGACCCGATCAATAGAGAGGCAAGCAGGATTGATAAGTCTTTAACGAGTAGCGATATTAGCGTTAGTGATGGGGCTGATGTCGCGGTTGTGGCGGATACGTTTAGAGATAGAGAAAAGATCACTCGTCTTTTGCCGATCAAGAACCACCGTGTGTTTAAGCGCTTGGCTGAGGATTTTCACAGCATCCTGTCTTTAGGCTTGTCTGAGCAAGACAAGTTCGCCGCTTTGGGCACCATAGGCATGCTTAACCTCATGGTCTACTTGCTGGAAGTTGGTAAAGAGATAATCGATTGGCAGAGATCTGAAGATGCATCCGAGCGCAATATCGACATGGTGATCGCGATTAATGCGAGCTTGAAGTCTAGCCTACATCAACTCTCTTCTCAGCGTTTAGTAAGCAACAACATGTTGCTTGAGGAGAGCGTGCGTCATTACGCTCAGGTCTTTGCTGATGACTTTGATGCCCATTCTGTTCTGTCTGCTGATGCAAATGACGGTGATAGGTGGAATAGCTGTGCTCAGTTCTTGGAGAGCTTGTATCGAGCTCCAAAGCAGAACAAAGCTCAGGACGATGATGCTGATGATGAAAACGAAGGGCAGAATCAGAGGATCTCCATCGACAACAAGAATCAGAAGGACAAGGAGTCTCTTGTACAGGCTGTTGCTAAAGGCGGTCCAGCATTTAAGGACATACACCGCTCGTATGGTGATGAAATTGGCTTAGTCACTCGCACCTCCCGCAACATCCATTATTACTACGTTATGTCAGATAGCCTGATTCGTTGCTTGGTATATGCTGTGTTGGGTAAAGAGCGCTACATGCTCTTTGATGATTTTCTAAAGCGCCTCTATCAGTGTTATCACTTTGTCATTGGGCCTAATGAGGCTCGTGCTTACCATAGTGATATAGAGCGCACTCATCCAAGCTTTGTGCAAGAGCAAGAGTTCGAGGCTAATGCCGAAGCCCTTAAAGAACAAATGCGCTGTCTAAATTTGATGATCAGCCTTAGTGATGGCTTTGATTATGTCGCCAACAAGTATGGCAATTAGATGACAGAGTCTATCAGCAGCATGTCAGTCTTAGTAGAGCAATTGGAGCACTAAGGATAGGAGATCTATCGTGATGCCAGAAAGTACAACAGAGCGCCTCCCTTTGAAAGAAGAGCTTGCCAATAAGTTCATTGCCTTTTTAGGTCTCAGGAAAATCTTAGATGGCTTGCCTTTAGATAAAGAGCCTAACGATAACTCCGGCGAGCATGGTCTTGACCACGACAAAATAATAGAGCTCAAGCTAGGTTCGGTATGCCTCCACAACATTAAGCCACAAGAGATTGCTGCGATGGTTGATCTCTTATGCGAGTGTAATAGCCTTACAAAGGAACAAACTAAGACATTCAATCTCATTGGCTTAGACCTTTTGTCTTTTAAGCTACAGAAGCACAAGGAGTTGGAGGAGCTGCAAAATAGTAACAAGTTGCCACCGCAAGTGGAGTTGTGCGATGCGGGCAAAACTGGCGCATACTGGCGCAATCGCTTTATTGACGGCAAGATGATCGTAACTGAGAGAGAGGGCGCAATTGATACCAACTCCACTACAGGAATGATCGATCTTAATGGCTTAAAAGCTCTTATGCGCGTTCTGCCTAATACCTTGATCCGTGACTTTGTTGGACTCTACAATAGCCTCTATCCTGATAATCCTAAGCTAACTCTTCCAGAACCAGGACAAAAACAGGTTGCCTTATGTTTAAGCGTGCTCGCAAACAGTAACATCTTAGCTTGCGACATTTTTGATATCGCTAACTATGTCAGTGAAGTGTTGCTCAAAGCATCTAAACAGCAAGGTGAGTGTGCTATTGTGAGGCTTTTGGGGGATGCTTTGCCTCAGTTACACATGCCTCGTAATAGCAAGCGTTTTCATGAGGCTCTTGTTGAGCAAGCACCTAAAGATGACACCAGCAATCCTGCTGAGAAGCTTAAAGATCCAGAAAACGTAAAGCTCTACGAAAAGCTTCTTAAGTCGATCGCCTCTCAGTGTGATGGTTTACGCATGCGTAATAGCCCTAATAGCAGTAAGCCACTTGACCTAAATGTACTGAAAGAGAACTTTGAGGCCATGAAAGGAGGGCAAGAGGGCTTCTTCTCTCTTAGGGAATCAAATGAGGTAAACGACTACTACTGCAAGCTTATTAGGGCTTACCTTGATGACTTCTACGACGATACCAAATATGGTACTCGCTACAACGCACTGTGCGATATAGAGTGGGATGTACTGCAGTCACTGTTTGAGATGCATGTAGCTAAAGGCAGACTGCAGAAATCACGTTCACAAAGAACGTTTGAGCTCTTTGAACGTCATGGCGGGCGCCTTCCAAGAAAAAGTGGACTTTCAGAGGAGGAGAAAGCTACAATCAGACTGATCGATAGCGATCAGTTGACTCCTTTTGATCAGCAGCGCCTCTACCACTTTTTTCAAGATAACCGTGCTGTGTTTGATGGTAATCAGTATGTCCTTAGGTTTTGGCATTGCGCTATTTTCACCGAGCAAAAGATTGGTGAAGACTTCTGTGCCGATCTTTGCTCTTTGATGATGGACTTGATGCCTGACGCTGATACTGATACCAATACTAGCGTTGATACTAGAACAGAGAGCAAGCGGCAGTTGCAAAGGATAGCACTCATCTTAGATATGCGCAAAGATGAGCTGAAGAATCTTAACCCTTGGGCTGTATCGTTTTTTTGCTTTCGCTATGGGCCGTTATTGCGTTGGTTGGCTTCTTCATCTGATTTTAGCTTTGTGCTACAAAGAAGATCAGGGCTCAACGCTGTTGATATCAAGCATCCTATACTGCGTAGCTTGTTTGCGTTAGAAGTAGCTGATGCTGCCAACACTGGTAGTATGGCAGTACTTGAGTCCAAGTATTGCTTTATCTTAGGAAGGGCTTGGGCTTTCCGCAATGTAGTTGTAGATCAGGCTGAGTTAAACCAGTTCTACCAAGAGCTAGCCACACAAGATCTGCACTCGCAAAATTGGATCATCAAGTTTGAGCTAATAGCCTACTATAACAACAACGAATCGCCAAATCCTACCAAGCTTGAGTGGGCTTTTAAGGACAGTACTGTTGGTGTTATGGCGCCGCTTGATGTGTACTCTGTTGCGCAGAGTAGACAGGTGCAAATTGGCTGTTTTAAGCACAACATCCTCTCAGATCAAGGCACGATCCAAAACTTAAGCCTCAACGACACTAGTACTTTGGATGCATGGTATGAAAGAAAGAGTAAGGGAGATAACAGCCTTCATGGTTTATTCTTCTCGGCTGTGCCTTACGCGCAAAACAGTGTTTCGCAGCTGTTTTACTCGCTTATTGGCAAGCTGAGACTTAACCTTGAAGATCCGCTGGCTAATAGTAGCGCAGATCTTGGCTCAGCTCTTGGCGAGGCACATGATGTTCTCACAGAGTGTGAGGCCAGATTTAAGGCTTTTGAAGCAGCTTATTTATCGGTTGTGGTGAAGTTAAGCCAAGGCGCAATGGATTTAATGCAGGTTGATGATATAGTTCGCAAGCTGTCCTTGCTGCAAGTGTCGTTACTGCATTTAAGTCGAGTGTTTGAAGGTGCTAAAGCGCCAATGCTGCTAGGTGATAGCAAGGCACTGATGCAGCTTGTCGCTAGCATTGGTGTTGCTTTTATCCCACACCATAGAAGCTTTAACTCCATCTTGGACAAGGAGCTGAGCCAAGACCGCAATGCGGTTGGAGCGGATACTTCAGAGTCACTCAAATTGGCTCAAAGCTTTAATCAGCAAGCTTTTGATTACGCTATCGCTACGCCATTGAGTGTGGAGGGAATCCGTTCTTATGCGCGCAAATTAGAGCGTGTGGTGGCCTTTGTGCGGTCTGTCTTCGACAATAAGTTGGTAGTAGATGACTCAAGCATGCTGCGGGACTCTTTTGTGCACGGCTTTGCCCATAACGACAATGCCGAGATGGTGATCAATTGTTGCAGTACTTGGAGTAATGGCATCGATGCTGAGCAAGAAGGAGCTCGTGAATCAGCTAAGATCCTTGTTGCACGACAGAATAGAGCTGGTATCACTCTCTACGAAAGTCCTGAGATCTTGAAGAGTGTCTACACTGGTGAGAACTTGAGGAGGAGCAAGCCAGGCCGTACCAGCGCCAAGGATCAGATCATTGCTAACACTGTGGATGCCAGAGTGCCTTTCTGGGTCTATGACCGTGAGGTTCGTACTGGTATTAACTGGTTCTTAACCGACACCGATAAGGGTAAGTCTTCTGATCACTGCTCTATCTTGCTGCTAGACTGTGGCATTGTGCAGATTCCTTTGTTGATCTACCGCATTCTGTGCGATTTTGCTGCTAGCAAAAAACTCAAGGTTGACCTCATTATCGTCAACCAAGATGAGTCTCTGTCTAAGGCCATATATAAGACCTTTGAGGCAGATTGCTTTGCATCAAGCCACGAGAGCGCTTTGAGTGACTTTGTGCGTGATGTTAGCGTTAGGATTCACTATAGACCAAGCGGCACTATAGCTCCTGAAAGTGATGCCACAGTGCTTTCTCAATTAGGAGTAGAGGATGGTATGGTTGATCTCTGCATGCTGTTTCACAACCTTGATGCCAAAGCGCAATACCAATTTGGTCAGCCTACACCAGTAGCTTTAGCCACGGATGAAGTGAACTACCATCCTGAGCTGATCACTAATGTGGACGCTACACATCCAAAAGAGCCAAGTAACTTCGTGGCCCCTCCAGTACAGCCGCTAAGCAAGATAATAGCTTTGAGAGTGCTCTATGCTTTAATGAAAGATGATTGCCCTGAGGAACGAACCGCGTGTGGCAATGGTATGGTGCCTGTAGTTCCGCTATTTAAGCGTACTTTGGTAAACACCGAAAGCACTAAAGAGCTCATAAAGAAAGCGCATGCTTTTGCTGATGTGGTCATGTACTTCGATGCACTCAATACTAAGCAGTATTTGGTAGCTCAAGGTGTTTCTGTGGAGTACCAGACCAAGATTGACTGGGTTGACCTCAATTTCATCGTGGCTAGAGCAGATCCTAATGGAGCACTCAAATCCAAGCTTGAGGATGACTTTGCATTCCTTGGCTTTAGTGGTGATTATAAAGATCAGCTCATTGGTTGGGTTCTTGATGACGCCATTTTAACGGCAGGTAACCTAGTGCGCCGCGCAACACATTTGACCAGTAGATCTCATGAGATGCTTGGTGTGGTGATGTCGCGCTTTATGGCGCAGGCTGTTCTTGCCTACAACCAGAAGCGATCTCTTTCAGGCTACCAAGTTGTAGCCACTCGCTTCTTGATGATCGATGACTACATGCGCTACTTCACCGAGCGCAGTAACAAGAGTAGAGCAGATATCTTTTGTCTGCAGGTACTCAAGCGCGAAAAGGATGGTGCTAATAGCAGTGGCGTTGGTGGTGGTGACCATGATTATCTCATGACACTACTGGTGGTGGAGTCTAAGTACTTGAGTAAGCGCTTTGCAGGTGAAAAGCTTAAATATCACTGGCGTTCAATTTGGCAAAGCAGGCAAAGTGTTAGTCGAGTGGTTAGGGCTCTTTGTGCTAACAAAGAAAGCAATGTGCTAGACCGTGAGCCAATGCTGAATCTGTGCGCTAATATGCTGTTAGATGGTAGCGGTAGTAGCGCTAAAGACTTGGAGTCATGCTCGCCAAGTGATCTTCAGGAGATCGTAAAGGTACAGCAGTTGATTCGTGACGATGCAGTAGATGTGCTTGTCCAAGGCTGCTCCTTTGTGTTCGCCTATGAGCGCGAAAGCGCAAATGGCGCATATGTAAGCGAAATAGACCCAAGTCATGCTGTGATGCAAATAGCGTTCAGCAAGAGCGGCTTGATGCAAGTGCTTGAGGGTTATAAGAGCTACAAGACGAACGGTAGCCCAGATTTGCTTGCTTGTTTCTTCGAGAAGTTATTAGATAGGACTGATATTATCGAAAGACGAAAGGCTAGGATTAAGAGCTTCTTCACCCAATACTGTAGCCACTTCCAATAACGGCAGTCACTAGTAGTTATGTGGTTTGTGGTACTGTGAGTGACTTAAGACGCTACATGTAGCTGTAGCGCCGTGCACTGTTGCGCGATGCTACCTTTTTGCTAAAGATCAGGGGGCATTGCTGGCTTAGAGAGGTTCGAGGTCTGTTGAGGTGCTGCGCTTATTTGGCTGCTCAGCTTTGGCTGGTGCAGTGTTTCTTGGCGTAGTCTTGGAAAGCTTCAGCATAACCATACAACTGCTCAAGACTATCAAGGTGATGCTCGTCATTTGCATAGGTTTGGGTGCTATTTGGCACCCAAACTACGTATTTGTCGTTATCGAGTCGTAGCCAAGCGATTGTTGTGTTATTGTCTTTGAAAAAAATACGGTGCCAATACTCTTCCTCGTTAGCTGGAGCAGGTCCGTTATAGGTGAGCAATTTTTTGGTGTCGATGACATTGCCAAGGATGTCCGTGATTATTTGGTCAAACTTAGCTTGCTCGGCTTCAGTGACATAACCAGAGCCTGATAAAACGCTCTTGAGTAATGGTAGGTACTTATTGCGCAGCTCATCAGTGATGTTTTCTAAAGGCTTGTTGGCATAGATGGTGCCATTTAAAAATGTGAGGAGGAGCGAGTCTCCTGGGGTTTGGAACAAGGTGTTCTTAAAGACTATAAAAGCTGCTTTGTCTTTGATAACTTGTGCACCAGCTTGAATTTGCTGAAGATCAAAGTGCTCCTTTGTTAGCTTGATTAGCTCATTGATGACATCACTGTGGCGTTTGAGGTCAAGATCATAGAGATTAAGCTCCATATATGGTTGCTCATCCATAACACTAGTGGGCGATTTGATAAATTCATTCCAAGTGAGCCTATTTTTTAGGCTTACCTGCTTAGGTGGCCGCAAGGACG
>CALXYZ010000045.1 GCA_944393075.1 uncultured Anaerobiospirillum sp.
AATCTCAATTATGCATGATCAAGGCTATTGCGTCTTAGCCTTGTCCGATGCTGTGTGGTAAATTTTAGAGGTTCCCCGTAGTCCTTACGCGTGCGGTGTTAGTGTCAGAATGTCAATATAGCCCTTGTCGGCCCAGTGGGAGTTTAGCGTGCAGCAATTGTTGGCTCTGTGGCAAAACCGCTTAGTGCAGCAGATTTTTCGCTTTGCCGTGGTCGGTGGTTTAGCCTTTGTGGTTGATTTTGGCCTACTTTTGTTCTTAACCGAGCAGGTAGGCCTTAATTATCTCGTCTCCGCAACCATTTCTTTTGTGGCCTCGGTGATCGTCAACTACATCCTTAGTATTACTTGGGTTTTCACGGCTAATAAGCACAAAAAGGCCAGTGTCTTCCAGATCGTGATGTTCTTTGTGCTCTCAACCTGTGGCCTTTTCATCAACAACGCCATCATGTGGTTTAGCGTGGAGATCCTCGCTATCAGCTACGTCATAGGCAAGCTAGTTGCCACCTTTGTGGTTATGGTCTTCAACTTCGTCACCCGTAAGATCCTGATTGAGGGCCGTAAGCACGCCAAGACTGTTGCAGCGATCGAAGCTGAAGCCGCCGCACTCACCCCTGAGGAATTACCAGAGCAGAGCGCAAACGCTACATCCTCCGCAGCAGCTACTACTACTACTACAACTACTACCGTCACCTCCAGCACTGCCTCTGAGCACTCCGCTTCCAAGTAGCGCCTCCTTGCGCTGCAATCCGCCAAGCCGTAACGGCTTGGCGGACTTCAGCCTTTGCTCCTCATTCCCCATCCTTCATCCTGCTAACGACGCATTGCTCGCTTTGTCTGTTCTTGTTACTTGGTGCTCTGAGCTCTCTATGTCAGGGAGCTCGTTCCGGCTACGAGAGAACGGCTACATACATACATGCCCTCATGCAAGCCTTTTAACAAAAAGCGCTTGTTTATCAGTATCGTGCTTTTTTCGCAAAATTAAGGTTACTCCCCAGCACTGTAGGCACTGATGCTGTTTGATACCTTGTTGTTGCAAACATCAATCTACGCGATTTTTAAGATACATATCCTCGTTGTTTGAACTTAGTTCATTTCTGTATCATGACAGAAATCGCCTGTAAATGCGGGATATCATAAGACGGTGGTTTTGTGAGCTCCGTCACTATAAGTGCCGTTGAAGTTAATTATGTGTAGTTTTTGGCTAAGAGTAACTACAAAGAGCGAGCGCAAATAGCCTATCGTAAAAAGCGCTCCATACTGTTGGGTATCGTCATGACGATGGTGCAACAACAGCATGTTCTGCATAAGCAAATTAACAAGCACTTGTCTAACAGAGCCGGATTGCGCGGCTTTGTTGTCTGCGTGTGCGTGCTTGTGCTAAAGGCACGGTGCTGTGCAACTTCGTGCCTTTTACGTGAGCACGCTGCGTTATTAACTTAGTTAGTGCCTTAAAGCAGGGCTAGCTTTGAGGTGACCGTGGCCGTGGCTGTGGCTGGGGCTGTGGTAGTGACAGTGCTGTTTCCTGCTTGCGAACACAAAAGGAGCAGGACTTTGATCTTGGGAAAACGCGCATTTCGTTGTGTTGGTCGTGGTTGCGTTATGGGCGGTAGCGTGGGCTACGCTATTGGCTCGACTGGCTCTTTGGCTTTGCAATGCGTTAACGCTGTGTTTTGTGTGTGAATAGTGGCGCTTTCTTGCTTTCTTGCTTTCTTGCTTGCTTGCGCCGCGTCTTGTGGTTTCGCCTGCACCGAGGCGCTTTTGTCTTTATTTTTGCTTTTTGCTTTTGCTGTTTGGCTCTGAGCTGATCGGACTGCTTGAGACCACAAGGATAGGAGGACAAAAGGAGTGGCTATTCAGGCCTTTGTGAACAATCCGGACAAGAACCCGAATATCGGCATTGTCGAACGCATTGCCTACGGTTTAGGCGACTTCTCCTCTCAGCTGTTGCTGACTCCAGTGAGCATGCTCTTCATCTACTACGCGACCGAGTTCGTCAATGTGAACATAGCGGTCGTAGCCGGTATCATGCTGATCTCGCGCGTCTTTGACGGCTTCTCCGACCTCTTTGTGGGCTACCTCATTGAGAAGACCAAAAGCCCATACGGCAAGACCCGCGCTTGGATCTTGCGTATGATTATCCCTTACTTCATCTGCGGCGTCGCCATGTTCTCGGTGCCACCGATGCTGCCTGATGTTGCCAAGTATGTTTACATTTTCCTCGTGTACAACCTCACCATTACTGTGGTCTACACTGCCATCAACTTGCCTTATGGTGCTCTGAGTACTCTGATGACTCAGGACTCATACAAGCGCTCGGTGCTGGTGATCTTCCGCATGTTAGGCTCCACCGCTGGTGGTACTTTGGTGATGATGTGCACCCTGCCAATGGTCAAGCACTTCGGTAACGACCAAATGGCTTGGACTATCACTGCTGCGATCTTAAGTGGTGCTGCTGCTCTGTGTTTCTTCTTCACTTTCTTCTTCTGCCATGAGCGTGTGATCTCTGCACCTGTGCCTGAGGGGAAAGGCAACACCAAGCGCGCCATTATGCGCCTTTTCAAGAACCAGTACTGGATCATGCTGACCATCGCCATGCTTTTAGTGTGCGCAGCTGATATCGTCAGTGGTTCTGCCAATACCTATTACTGCCGCTACTTCCTGCAAGACGATACCCTGATTGGTAACTTCGCCGCAGTGTCCAATACCTGTAAGGTCATCGGCATGATTGTGGTGGTTCCAGTGCTTCTTAAGATCATTGGTAAGCGCAACAGCCTGCTCTTTGCTTGCATTCTGATTATTTTGGCTAACTTTGCCCGTCTCATTAACCCATACAGCATTGAGCTCAACTACGTGATCCAAGGTATCTGCGGCTTCTGCGCTGGCTTCACCTACACCTGCCTCTTTGCCATGATCCCTGACTGTGTGGAATACTCCGAGTACCGCGATGGTGAGCGTCATGAGGGCTTAGTTTATTCCAGCGTTTCTTTTGCCTCTAAGGTTGCTGGTGGTTTAGGCATTATGATCTCCTCTGTGGTGATGGACTTTGGTGGCTATGTTAACGGTGCTGAGACCCAAACCGATTCTGCCATGAACGCTATCTTAGCCTCCGTGACCATCATTCCACCTTGCATGTTCATCGCAGCTGCTATTGCCCTGTGCTTCTATCGCTTGGATAAGATCTACGACGCCATTGTCCGCGAGCTCAAGGAGCGTCAAGTGCAGAATTTAACTGCCGCAGCTGAGCCAGCTCCAGCTCCAGTAACTGTGACTGCTGCTAAGAACTAAGGCAAAAATGCAAAAAAGGCAAAGCCTTTAGCCAAGACGTCGCGGCGACTCATTCGCCATACAGTGAGTACGCCGCAGTCGCCACAGCATAAAAGGAAAAGCTTTCTTGCTCAGAGTGCAGCTAAGGCCGCACAATGAGCACCAAACTCAACAACACAGGAGCAATGACTCCTTTAGCCCCGCTCTTCATTTGGAGACGCGGGGCTTTTTGCATTTGTGCTGGGCGCGCAGCACGCAAGGAGCAAGGCATAGGGAGTTGGCGTGCAGACTTGTCTTTGCTTGGGCCAGCGCCCACACCTGCACCTACACCTACACCTGAGTCTGCGTCTGCGCCTGTCTTAGCTGGCTCAGACATCAGAATACGCAGTAGCAGATGCAGAAAAACTGAGCGCCGCCGAGGTGAGGCTCACTGATGAGCAGTAGGTAGGCGTGACAACACTAAAAGAAAGTGCTGAGCTGTTGGGTAGGGGGGCAGTGTTATGACGGTGGGGTCTTTAGTTTAATTTGGAGCCATGAAATATGGCGGTCATTGGGACTTGTCTGAGCCATTTTTGCCGGCCAAGGTACCGTGCCTGACACGGTAAAACTGCTAGAATCGCGAAAAAACCAGTCAAAATGCCATAAAAGCACGAAATTAAGGCTCAAAACTGCGTAAAAACCAGCAAAAGCACAAATACGTAAATAAAATCAACTATTGCAAAAAGATATATATATATATACTAAACGTACTTCAAAGTCAAGTCTTTTTATTTAGTGCGCAAATCCGCATTTTGACTGGCTTTGAGGACGGTGGCTATCACTGATGTAAAAGCTTAGGGGCGTTGCTCTCATCACAAGTATAAGGCAAAACGCCGTTGTAGCGCATCTTGTGATTATAGTTTCATATTGTTGATATAAATAGCGGAAGAGCCCTTGAGCTACAGAGCTTGCTACTTGCTGTTTGCTGCTTACTGCTCGTTGCAACTATGCCACCGTGCTTGCTGGTGCTCCTTTCTGAGTCTTTAGCCCATAGTCTTTAGCTCTTAGCTCCTTGTGTTCGTGGGAGTGAGGTGGAGTGAGTGGTGGAGTACTGGCATTGCCCTAAGGCCTTTGCTTTTATTCTTTACCCTTTGGTGGGTGGTTTCGTTTGGGAGAAATTGACATGGTGGTGATGCAGGCGCTGGAGTTTGCCAAGCAGACTGTGGATACGGCTTTAGCTACGCAGTTTGCGCCTTTTGTGGCGAATAAGCACAAGATTGAGCGCTGCTACTCCTATTTGTGTGATGAAGAGAGCCGCATTAACTACAGCTCGGAGCTGTCGTTTCTGATGCTACGTGAGCTCAATGCTCCGCTTGCCGCACAAATCAGTCCTTTTACCGCTGAGAACTGGCAGCAAGTGACCGCTAAGTGGCCTGAGTTTGCTAAAAGCTCTGATTGCCCAAAGATGGTCTGTGCTCCAAAAGAGCAGGGTTATCTCATCAACATGCTGATGACCACCTTCCTTGCAGAGCAGTATCAGTACGGCGACATCTTTAAGGTCGACTCCGGTGAGGTCTTTATCGACTGTGGCGCCTGCTTTGGTGATACGGCTCTGTGGGCTTACAAGCGTGGTGCTGAGGCCGTGTATAGCTTCGAGCCAAGCCCTTACAACTTTGATGTGCTTAAGCAGAACATCAAGGCTAACGATCACGACGAGAACAAGTGCTTTAACCTTGCTGTAGGAGCAGAGCGTAGCTCTATTCCTTTTGCTGCAGCCCCAGGTATGGCAGGTGCCAGCCATATCGATAAGAACGGCAACATCCAAGTTGAGTGCGTGCCTTTAGATGCTTGGTTAGAGGAAAAGGGCATTAAGCCAACCTTCCTCAAGTTCGACATCGAAGGTGCAGAAGTCAGTGCACTGCAAGGTGCTCGCAAGACCATTACCGCCCTCAAGCCAAAGATCGCCATCTGTCTCTACCACCAAATCAGCGACATGTGGAACGTGCCGCTGCTGCTCAAGGAAATGGTGCCAGAGTACCGTTTCTACTGCCGCAAGAACAACGTTACAAACGAGTTCATCCTCTACGCCTTGGTGTAGCAAATGGCACAGTCATGCCGCTGCGCGGCTGGCTAAACCGATTTTTCGTGACGTTCTCCCCCACCTACGCGCCTAAGCGCTTAGAGGTGGGGGCTTCTTCTATTCAGGCATATATTGCAGGGGAATCGTCTCGTGGTGATACGTAATCTGCACTCCAAGCTGGATTGTGCAGCACTGCTAAAAAAGGGACGTCGAGCCCTTGAAACCTCATGCGTGCGCATGGGGGTAGTCCATACCTTAATCTTAAGAGTTTGCTGTTGCTGCTGCTATTGCTGCTGATTGGGCTCTGGCGCTTACTTAGGCTTTTGCCTCCATCATCAACTCCTCTTTTGCTCCAAAAAACTCTCATTGTTACTGTGCGTCCTTACTAAAGCGTGCTGCAGTGCAATGCACTGCACTGCATTGCACTGCATGCATTGTGCTGTGCCTTACCTTGCTTTGCTTCCTCTTGTCTTCCCGCTCTTTTTGCTCTGATCTTGGTCTTAAGCCTATCTTTTACTGTGTGCGCTCTTAATTTGCTGCTGGGCGCTCAAAAGCCCTTGTGGTGCCCTTGGAGGCGTTTTTTCTTGTGGGCGTGTGGTGTAGCTTTTGCTAAGATGTATGGTGGTGCTGATGTGGGCCTCTGGCGTTGAGTTAAGCCGCCCTTTGTAAGGCAGCACTGGGTTTTGGAAAAGTGCAAGGAGATGGCGGTGAGCAAGATCATTGTTGACCCTAAGGCTGCTGCAGATATCACTGCTCGCTACGGTAAGGTAGCTGCTGTAACTGAGCGCAGTAAGCGTGGACGTAAGAGCTCTGCTCTAAGTGCAGGTCATATCGATAGCCCTTATGAGAACCCAAGCTCCTTAACCGAGGTCAAATTAAACCTGATCTACTACCGTACTAAGAGCGCGTTACGCCAAACTGAGCTCGCTAAAGCCTTAGGTGTTTCCCAGGGCTTGGTCGCAGCTTGGGAAAACCTTAACCGCGATACCTATTGCTCTAAAAGAGATGTCCTTACTCGCTTAGCCAAGCTCCTTAAGTGCCCAGTACAGCAAATTGCCCGCCCTGATGATAGCCTGCTTGGTAGTGCTGCTAAAGGTAAAAAGGCTAAAGCTGCTGCTGCCTCTGCCTCTGCCTCTGCCTCTGCCTCTGCCTCTGCATCATCATCATCAGCAGCAGCATATCCTTCGACTGCTGCTACTGCAGCTTCTTCTGCTGCCGCTAATGCAACCGCAACTGTGGAGGTGGCTACCTCCAAGCCTATTAAGCGCAATTGCACTTATTGGCGTCCAAAGCTTCTGATTGATCCACCATTATGTGTGGCTGACCTTAAGAACAACCTTAACTACCAGCGTCGTGTTTGCGGTCTCTCTGTAGCTAAGCTTGCTGAGCTCTTACAAGACCATGAGGTTAGTGCGAGCACCGTGAGCGATTGGGAAAATCCAGTGAAATACAATTGGATGACTCCATCAACTATGGTGCAGGTAGCCTCAATCTTAGGCTGTGCGCAGCGCTTGTTTGACTTGCGTCAGTTCAATGATGCTGAGGGTAATACTCCAAGTGGTATGGGCATGCGTGTCTCCGACAATGTCGGTGAGATTATCGCTAAGATCTGTCCTGACTCCGATGAGCAGTTAAGACGCAACCTCAGGTACTACCGTATCCTCCGTGGCTTCACACAAAAAGAGTTAGCTGACCATCTTGGTGTGAGTGAACTCACGGTCAAGAAGTGGGAAGAGCAAGATGACGATGGCTTTTTAAAGCCACGCTATGTCTTTGCTATCGCCAAGTTCTTAAAGTGCCCACCCGAGCATCTCTCTTTCTTAGGAGAATTGCCTAATTGCTCCGAAGAATACGCCGCGCCTACTGGCCAAGATCCAGAGCGTGATTACGACCCTGTCGACACTGATATTTGTGAGCAGCGTGCGAGCGCTTGCCACCAAAAGTACACCATGCCACAGCATGTGATTGAGGTGATCGAAGAGGCGCGCAAAAAAGCTGAAGCCCAGCTAGCCGCTGAGGCTGAAGCTGAGTCTGAAGCTGAGTCTAAAGCCGAAGCCGATGCTCGTATTGCCGGCAAGAAGTCAAAGGTAAGTGCAAGCGCCAGTGCAGGTGTAAGTGCTAGCACTAGCACAAAGGATACTGCCACCACTGCGGCTACTGCGCAAAAGAGCACGCGTAAGCGTGGTAAGGCTGTCGCTGCTGCTGTTGATCCTAAACTTGACCTTGATGTCGATGATGATCTTGTCAGCGATCTTATGGCAGAGAATGCTGCTAAAAGCACGCAGCGTGCTGCTAGCAACTTTGATGATGATAACGATGACGACGATGATGTTGCTGGAGCAGACGCTGAGGAGACTGTAGAGGACTCATCTGACTTTGCTACAGGTGATGATCTCGATGCTGTGCCTTTTGACGATGAGATCGATGCGCGTGAAGCCGCTGAGATGATTGCTGACTTGGGGCTAGAGCCTTGGGCAGGCTTTGTTGACTCCGATGAGTTTGTCTCTATGGTCAGTGATAGCCATAAGAAAGCTCATGCATCAAAGGCTGACTCTAGCAAGAGCGCAGGCAACTCTAAGACCGCCTCGGCCTCTAAGGCTAAAGATAAGTCGACTGCAAATAGCCGTGGCTCCATGAACTCCAAGAGCGCTATGAGCTCAGGTCTTGCCGATAGCTCTTTAGCTTCAGTAGAGTCTTCGGTTACTGTGGCAGTGGCTGCAAAAGACCCTAGTGCTGTGTCCTCATCTGATACTGCCTCAAAGTTAAGACAGCAACTAACCTCAGGTGAAACCTTATCGGCAAGTGGCCTCTCGCTACGTGAGCCTCAGTATGGTACGAAACCACGTCCACACTATGCTGCTAGCACCTCGTTTTTAGCAGGCGTGAATGCTGCTATTGGGGCTAGTTCCTCTCTTAGTGTTGAGGATAACTATAACCTCTTCCAAGCCACCCAAGCAGCTCTTGCTGACGACACTATTGTCTCTGGTGATACTAACACTAGCTTAAATCTCGCTTCTTTTAGCGAATTTCAGGGCGTGCTTCCAGGTGATGTGACCTCTAGCATGCCTGCTACCTTTACGCTGTCATCAGCTCATGGTGCTACCGATAATCACGGTATCAGTGTGAGCACAGTAAGCACTAGAAGCGCCATGAATGAATCTCTAAAGCTCGATAGTGCTACCAGTAAATTGGAGACGGCTTATGACGAGGAGAGTGCAACTCTTGAAGAGAGTGCAGATAGCGTTCTTGAGGGGGAGCTTGAATCAGAGTCTTTAGTTTCAGCTGCGGATTCATCTGCAGTTGCTTCGTCTTCAGCAGCAGTTGCTGCTGCTAGTGCTAGTGCTAATGATCGGACGCAGCCTTCTCAAGACGCTGATGATCTGGCTGCGGTTGACAAAGGAAGCACCGTAGACACAGTCAATGCAGAAGACGTGGAGGACGTGGTTGACACGGAAGACACGGAAGACACGGAAGACACGGAAGACACGGAAGACATTGATGGCATTGAAGGTATAAAAGAGACGGCTGACGATGTTGCGGCTCGCGAAGAGACTGATGATGATCAAGATGAAATTTCGGCCCCTGAGGTCGCACCTGCATCAGCCTCTGCTGTAAGCGATATGCCACAAGCTCAAGCTCAATTCTCTGCTTCTAAGGTAGGAGTCACTGACCCTGTTGCGTCTTTAGTAGCTCCTGATTACAGCGGTACAGCTCTGTTATCTCAGATCCCAACCTGGACTATGCCTCAACAGGCTATGGCTAATACTGTATCAGTATCTGCTCCTATGGCCGATCCTATGCTGATGTCAAATCAGGCTCAGCTGCAAGCTCAAGCCCAAGCCCAAGCTCAAGCTCATAAAGCTACAGCTGCAACTGCCACGGCAGCTACTGCTGTTGCAAGCGCAGCTACAGCAACAGCATTTGCTAATGCCGCTATGCTTGCGGCTATGCCTAGTGCTGCACCAGCGGCTATGACGCAAGCAATGTATGGTCAGATGGCCGTAGGGGTAAATGCAGGTAGTGAGATGCCTCTGCCAATCAATGCTACTGCTCTGCATATCTTAGGTATGGGCGCTGCGGCTACAGCGGGAGCAAATCAGGCGCAGAGTGCTGATTGGAGCTTTGCTTTAGCTGAGGCTTTGGCCGTGCGTCCTGAGGGGCAATACGCCACCGCCAAGATGAGCGATGAGAGCATGTGCAATACGCTCTTAGGTTTGTACCTGCATGCTGGTGATACGGTCATGATTGATATGTCACAGTGTCAGTTAGATCTCTTGATTGGTAAGGTCGTTTGCCTTGCACTTAAGCCTCAGCAACTGTTAGTGCGTCGCTTAGCCGTACAAGAAGGTCGTTACGTGCTCTTATGTGATAACCCTCAGCTAAGTGCACAGGTACAGCAACTGCCTGCACAGTGTCAGCTTGTAGGTCGTGTAGTGGGAGTTATGCGCGCTTATTAACAAAAGGTCTGAGGAAAATACCGATGAGGCATCCGCTTAGTGCTTTAGGCAAATTCCTCGGGCTCCAAAGCCAGAAGCCTAAAGCCTAAAGGCTTAGGTGCGGGCGCTGTGTATGAGCTTTGCGCTTGGAAGTGGCTGGGGCAAAGCAAAGAGCAGCGCGCAAGCGCCTTTGCAGGCGCGAGCGTGGGCAAAAAGAAGCAAGGTGCGTGGCAGGCTTAAACCAGAGGTTATTGGCTAGGAGCCATGAGCCATGGCTCAGGGCCCATAGGCTTTTAGCCCTTAGCTACTACTGCTCCAGCGCAATAGCTTTAGAGTGGCCGCCACGGTGGTGTTTGGTGGTAGCAGGGCCGTTTAGAGAAAGACTCTCGTCGTTGTCAGCCTCGATCGTAACGGTGTGGTCGCTGTGCTCTGCTTGGCGCTTGCAGTCTGGGCAGATGCCACTAAAGGTCAGCTCGTGGTCAATGATGTCAAAGCCGTGCTTGTCCTTGATCTGGTTTTCCAGCCCCGTCATAAAATCAAGATCTACGTCGAACAGACGCTGGCATTTGATGCAGCGCACGTGGTAGTGCGGCATGTTCTTGCTCTCATAAAAGTCAGCAGCATCAGGCACTCTGATCTTGAGAATCTTGCCATCAGAAGCGAGGAAGTTGAGGTTGCGGTAGACAGTAGAGCGACTGATGCTAGGGTGCTCTTGTGAGACCCGCTCAAAGATCTGATCTGCAGTAGCATGGCCATGAAGTTCATTGACCGTCTTTAACACCAGTGCTCTTTGAATAGTAGCTCGAGTTTGCATCATCTTGCCCCTAAGATTGGTTTGCCTGTGTGCCTTTGCTTTTGCCTTCCCTTCCTTATCTCAAATTAAGGCTCACTTATACCTTAGCATCTACTCTGAAAAAGCGTTGGAACACAGCGCAAAGAAAACTTAATCCTGTGCCTGCGTCGGTCTTGTCCCTTTTTCTCATCTCAATGACTCTTGCCGCCATATCTTGCAGCTTAGTTTGGCTTGAAAGCTGTTTTTTTTTTGTGTGTGTGTCTACTGCCACAAAACATGCCGGTTGGGGAAAGAGGGGGGTGCTCTAAATACATAAGTGCTATTGAGACCTAATCGCAGCACAGGCACAATATCGCAGTGATTGCCGCTCTGAGTCAAGTCACACAAAAGCGATAAATATGCGCATAACATGGTAACAGTGGCTTAAAAAGCCCTTTGCGTCCCAACAGCCAACTTTGCTTGTGATAAAGATTTCCACTTTATCGTGCTTGCCGAGCCAATTGCGAAGCTCAAAGGGCTTAGAGGCATCCCCATAGCCGTGGTCTTAACACCTCATAACAAACAGCGGCTCAAGCCAAAGTCCAAGCTCAATGCTTTAAGCACCACACTCCACACACCCTGACTCAGCTCCAAGTGGTGTAGAGCTGTTAGTGACTACCACGTGCAGGCTTTCTCTTTCATCATCACCATTAGCAAGGCACCACCAAGCTCCCAGCCGCCGTGAAACATGGGCAGGGAGCTTGGTGGGCGGAGTGAGCGCAGCCCAGCCCCAGCTGCGACTGGGGCTGTGGCTGCGGCTGCGGCGCAATTTGCTCTAGGAGAAGCGCTCGGGAGCTAAGCGCTTGGCTGCAATCAGCTCTAGCGTTGGGCTGAGTGGCATAAAGCTGTGATAGTACAAGGCTGAGATTCGGTATGGGCAGCTGGCAAAGAACTTCACCACTGCCTGCTCAAACACTTGCTGATCAAAGATCAGGAAATCGAGGTAGTGATAGTCCGTGCCTAAGTTAAAGCCCCACAGAGTGCAGCTACTCTGCTCGGCGCTACTACCTTGGGAGAGAGCTTGCTTGAGCGCAATCGCCTCTTGCATGAAGCTTGGGCGCGCATCCTCTTTTGGCTGAGATAAGCCTAAGGACGATGAGCTTGTCTGTGGCGCTGGAGTGATATCGCCAATAGTCTCCACGCTGTCGTAGTACTTTTCTCTGATCTCCTCAAGAATGTTGAGGTTATCCTGCAATGAAGCTAACTCTTCTGGCAGGTTAATTGGCGCAAAGTCCGTTCTTCTCAGGATCAAAAAGCCTGCCGTAATACCGCTGTAGTGAGCGCTGATGAAGTTTAAGAGGTTGTGAGTCTTGCTAGCAAATTCACAGCACAGTCCACGGTCGAGGGCCGTTGAGTAGTAGATATCGCTACGCCATGGGCGCACTGGTGTCAGTGGAAAGATCGCTTGCTCCACCTTGTCCATATCCATTTTGAAAGTGCGAAGGCGCATGAAGGCTCTACCGGTGTTAGCAGTATAGGCAAGGTTACGGTAGGCATCAGCCGTAGCCGCTTCCTTGACGAGGCGTGGAGCCTTGAGCACATCAAGTGGCAGTTTACGGTAGATGTTGATCTCATCTTTAATGTTGAGTCTCAGTTTGCCACAGTCCGTCACCAGATAGACAAAGTAAGGCAGCAGCTGCAGCGACATGCGAATGCAGATATCGTTTTTGAGCTTGAGCGTGCTTGGGTCGACTGCTATGGAGTGCGACATATCCTTGAGGAAAAGGCGTGGCTGCTTAGATTGTGCGTTAGCGCTAGCGCTGCCCACACCACTAACACCCGCAGCCTCAATTTGCTCAAAGAGCAGCAAATTGTCGTGGACATTGCACATCTTGTTCAGGCTCGTGAGGTCGGTAGTAATCTCGGGATATGAGGCAATGAGCTCATAGGCATACTTAGCACTAAGCATGCTCACTAAGAATTCGTAAAAGAGACGTTGTGCCTGCTCGTAGTTTTGCTCAGCAAAATTCGAGAGCAGTGGCACATAGACAATGAGGTTGTAGCCTGCAAAAGAGCCAGCCTTAAACTCAGGGTTAACCCTAAAGTGCTCGCAGTCCTCAAATGCATTGTCTTTACACTTGGCTTTTGCACCTACATTTGCGGTATCTGCTCCATGGAGTGTGGATTCAGCCTCGCGCGGCAGCAGTAGCACTACAGCCCGCGGATCTGCAAAAGCTGACTTCAGCGTACTCATACTAATGCCTAAAGCTGATCCACGCTGAGAAGAGGATGCTAGCGCAGGCAGCGCAGCTCTTTCTGGGAGCAGACCTTGCGAGACTAAGCGCTTTTCTGCGGCTTTGAGCTCTTTGAGCGCGCCGTAAAGACGGTTGTTCTGGTGTTTTGGTCTATCCTCAGGACGCAGGCACAAGAGGCCTTCACTACCAGCACAAATTAACTCGGAGTGTGCCATGCGGCTTTCCATGATCTCAAACCACATCTGCTCAAAGTGGATCTGGCACAGTACATCTGAGGAGCGAGTCAGCATCAGGCCCCAGTGTGGCTGATCGTAGATGAGATCAATCACAGGCTCAATCACAGGCTCAATTACATCCCCACTCTTGCCACTTGCCAAGGGCGAACGCAGAGTCTTGCCTTTCATGAGCTTCTTCAGCTCTTGCTGCAAGGCTGGCACAACCTGTTGCAGGATATGGCGGCCTACGAAGTTGCTGACGCTCTCTAAGAACACCCGCAGCTGTACGCCATCGTAGAAGCTGTAGACCACGATGCCACCAAAAAACGATCTGATGGTCGTTGCAATCTTGGTGTGCTGCCCATACTCGCGCTCAGCTCCATCTCCATCTCCTTGTACCTGTGCTTGGTAGATAGACCACAGCTCTTGGGCGCAGTACTTACAGGACTCTTTGAGGCTCTGTGGCAGCACTGGCTGAGCTGGCTTCTGCGTTGCAGCAGCCGCTGCGGCAGCCGCGGCCGCAGCCGCAGCTTCAGCTATGGTCTCAGCTTTTGTGGATTCATAGAGCGTGGTGAGGTATTGCTGGGTGTTGTAGGTATGTTGTGGGCGGGCAACTAAGGCCGCTAATTGCTGATGCAGGCAAGTGAGCATCATGAAATCGCGCTGGCGCATCAGCCACAAAAGACGCAGGTGCATAGTCTCCACATCAGCAGTGATCTTTGGATGCTGTTTCTTGTTTGCTAAGAATGGAATCAACTCAAAGAACAAAATGGCTGCCGCGTGAGCGTAGTTCTGCACCACCTCTTGGGCGCTTAGCAGATCCTCAAACGCTAAGTTGCGGGTAATAGTGCTCTCGCTTAAGTGCTGATGGCCCATACGCAATGCAGCGTTGTCGGCTTCTGCGCCTAAGAGCGCAAGCTGTACTAAAAACAGCTTCTGCTTGCGGTCGTGCTCTAACAGTGCCTGATTGACGTTTTGTTTGACCAAGGCCGAGGTGCGCAAAAAGAGCCTATCGCGATAAGACTGTGGGTCTAACTCCAGCTTCTTATCTTGGATGTTGCGGCTGAGATGGTCACCAATAAGATCGAGCACAAACTCAGTCACGGGATCATCTCTGTGGACTTCTACACCCAAATAGGCGTAATCGCCGCTACCTGCATACACTGTGGATCGATGTTGCTCTAAGAGCTTAGTGCACTTGTCATCATCTAACTTTGCGGCAAAAGGACCAGTAAGTTTAGTGCTGTCGTCGGCGCTGTTATCTTGTGGCTTTTCCGCAGTATAGTTGGCACCATAGGCACCTTCAGCGATGTTGTAGTTGCTAGGAGGTACAGCACGTCCGTTACGGCGCAGCGGCTCATTATTAAAGTTCATGACACCGCTAAAGCGAGCAGGGCCATTACTGGCGCGGCTTGGAGTGGCATTAGACGTAGCTGCAGATGCAGATGTATTA
Source organism: uncultured Anaerobiospirillum sp. (assembly GCA_944393075.1). Lineage (GTDB taxonomy): Bacteria > Pseudomonadota > Gammaproteobacteria > Enterobacterales > Succinivibrionaceae > Anaerobiospirillum. The sequence goes on from CALXYZ010000045.1 coordinate 14,455, forward strand.
CGCTTGAGGACCGCCTTTTCGGCAGCAGATAGCTGCAGTGGCTCATAGCCATCAACAAAGTAATGTAGCATGCCTGCAAGCAAGCTTTGATTGCGCAGCGATGGTAAGAGCGGCAGCATGCTGCTTGGGCGATGTGTTAAGTACAACGAGAATAGTAGCTGATAGCGCGGAGTCGTGCTCTGCTTACTCTTAGAGTGGAGATCGTCAGGGTATACCGAATCGGCACCCATCATGGAAAGCTGTGCAGTTTGGTCTTGGGCTCTCCCTTGGGGTCCACTTTTGGATCCACTTTGGGTTAAGCGCTCTTGTTCCTTGAGCACAAAGGACTCAAGCGAAGGCAAGATTGGCTGTTGAATGTGCTCGTCATCCTCTTCATCAGCTTTAGCAGGCTTTTTGTTGGGGATGATGGTACAGTATTTGTTGGTCAGATAAGCAAAAAGCGAGGTCTCAGGCATGCACTTGAGTCTTGCGTATTTGCTATTACTGTCAACTTCCTTGTTCTCAGCGACATAGGCACGACGGGCGCGCTCGCAATAGATTAATGCCAGTGGCTCCTCGTGGCGTAAGGCGTGGTAGAAAGCACGCAGCCAGTTGTAGGTGAAAGAGTGGCTGTAGCTTAAGGTGCAGCTATCTAACTGCTCTCCTAACTCGGAGAGTAGCTTGTAAGCTTCAGCCTCATTTTCAGGGGACTCTGCAAGTAAGAGCGCCTCCTGCACTTGTTGCAGTTTGGACAGACACTGCTCTAAGTCATGAAGCGGCGTGTAGTAGGGTACGTCTTTAGCATAGACAGAGCGGGCTCTGCTTGTTTCTGGATCTTGACCAAAGAGCTCGTAAGCTTCAGTGACGGAATCATACAAGCCGCCGGAGAAGAAGAGTAACCACAAGTCCACATCGAAGAGGAAGTTGTCACGCAGTAAGTAGTGGGATCCACGGTTAGCAGGAGTTAAGAGTGCAAGTCCACGCATGAGTTCACCCAAGAGTCAAGAAAAAAGAATTGCTATCTTACCATGCTACGAGCCCACAAGATCGCGCTATTGCGCAGCAGCACGGTGCAGCATGGTGCATCGCAGTACACCGCACTGTACCGCACGCACAGCTCCGCAGTGCGGTGCGATGCAGCGCAGCACAGCTGTGCCTCCGCGCGGTCTATTCCTCTAAGGTGAGGAACTTGCCCGTCAGTGAGTAAGGATTGGCCTTAATCTCTGCTGGAGTGCCAGTGGCTACGATATAGCCACCTTCACTGCCTCCACCTGGGCCCATATCGATGATATGGTCAGCATGGGCAATAACGTCACGGTCATGCTCAATCACCACTACCGTGGCCTTGTAGTCGATAAGGCTATCAAGCACCATGAGCAGTGACTTGACGTCAAGAGGGTGCAGGCCAATCGTTGGCTCATCAAAGATAAAGACGCTATCACCTTGCATCTTGCCCATTTCTGCTGCGAGCTTGAGGCGCTGAGCTTCACCACCGGAGAGGGCTGGAGTAGCCTCACCTAAGGTGAGGTAGCCCAAGCCCAATTGCGAGAGTACCTTAAGGCGCTGCGTTACGATCTTAAACTCCTTGTGTGGCGAGCAGAGCTTGAGAGCCGAGTTTATATCCAAGGTTAAGAGATCAGGTAGTGACAGCGCCCGCTCCTCTGCTGTGCCCTCATTGAAGACAAAGCGCACTTGCTCGGCATTCTTGCTGTAGCGACGTCCATGGCAGGTAGGGCATGGAATCTCGATGTCTGGTAGAAATTGCACATCAAGATCGATGCTGCCAGTACCATCGCAATGAGGACAGCGCAACTTGCCGGTGTTGTAGGAGAAGTCGCCTGCCTTAAGGCCTTTTTCTTTAGCGGCTGGTAGCTTTGCGTAGACCTTACGCAGCTCATCTAAGACGTTAGCATAGGTGGCTACAGTGGAGCGGACGTTGATGCCGATAGGGCTGGCGTCAATGAGCTTTACCTGCTTGATGTTAGGTGCAGAGATCATGCTGACGTGCTCAGGCAAGCTGACACCAGCAATCTGTGCTTGCAAGGCTGGAATCAAGCTCTCTAACACCATGGTAGTCTTACCAGAGCCAGACACGCCTGTGACTACGGTGAGCTTACCCTCAGGGATCTTTACCTTAAGGCTCTTTACGGTGTGTACCGGCTTAGTGTGCATGACGATCCAACCGTCGGCGGCAGCAGCATCTGCTGCCGTTGCCGCTGCTGCCGTTGCCGCTGCTGCCGTTGCCGCTGCTGCCGTTGCCGCTGCTGCCGATGCTTCTGTAGCATCGCCCGCTCCAAAACCAGCTTCAGCTACAGTCTTAGATTTCACTTTATATTTAGACTTTGGCTTAGGCTTAGAAGCTGTCTCTGTCTCCGTCGCTGTCACCGTAGTAGCAGCTTCTAACTCAGCACACATCTGTGTTAGGTCAAGCTCGGCTAAGGAGGCAGTTTGCTGTGATAGCAGGGGCTTAAATGCTAAGGCTTGCTGCAAGAAGGGGCCAATACACGACTCTGGGGACTTAATAACCTCATATAATGGCCCAGCATTGATGATGCGACCACCGTTTGCACCGGCATCTGGGCCCATTTCGATGAGGTAGTCAGCCTCTGCTAATACCTGAGTGTCGTGGTCGACTAAGATGACAGAGTTGCCGTCATGGAGAAGGTCACGTATCACGCCATTAAGACCAATCATATTGGCTGGGTGCAGACCAATCGATGGCTCATCTAGGACGTAGAGTACGCCAGTAGTGCGATTGCGCACTGCACGCGCAAGCTGCATACGCTGCCGCTCACCAGTGGAGAGAGTGCTGCTAGCGCGGTCTAAGGTGAGATAGCCTAAGCCTAACTCCATTAGGCGCTTGGCGTTACTGTTAAACGAGGCCACGATATTGCGCGCCATTGTTTGCATCTCATCTGGCAGCGACTCTGGTATGGCGTTCACAAAGGTTAAGAGCTCACTTAAGGTGTAGGTACAGGCTGTGGCGAGGTTGATGCCGTTGATCAGAGGCGCACGGGCAGCTTCGCTTAAACGTGTTCCTCCACATTCAGGGCAAGGCGATATCTTTAAGAACTTTTCGACACGCTTCATGCCCTTCTCGTCTTTGACCTTAGAGAGGGCGTTTTCGACGGTGTAGACAGCGTTGTAGTAGGTGAAATCAAGCTCTACTGCTTGCTCTTGGCCCTTGTTGCGATAAAGGATGTGCTTCTTTTCTGCAGGCCCATGGAAGACAATCTCGCGCTCTTTAGCAGTCAACTCTGAAAACGGCACGTCAGTACGCACGCCCATAGCCGCACACACCTGCGTCATTAATGACCACATAAGGCTATTCCATGGAGCGACTGCACCCTCATCAATCGATAATGACTCGTCTGGCACTAAGGAGCTCTCATCAACAGCGCGTACCACACCAGTACCATCGCAGCAGCGGCAGGCACCATTGCTGTTAAAAGCAAGGTCTTCGGCAGATGGAGGCATAACCTCAGCACCACACTCAGGACACTTGGTTTCGATCATGGCAGCACAGTTAATCGATGGTGGCAGGTAGTGCCCATTAGGACAGCGATGCGACGCTAGGCGCGAGAACATTAAGCGCAGGCTGTTGAGAAGCTCGGTACCGGTACCAAAGGTACTACGAATACCTGGCACGCTTGGACGCTGGCGTAAAGCTAAAGCAGCTGGTACATACAGTACTTCGTCAACTTCAGGCTTAGCAGCTTCGCTCATACGACGACGGGTGTAGGTCGAGAGCGCTTCTAAGTAGCGACGTGAGCCCTCAGCATAGAGGACACCTAAGGCTAGCGAGGACTTACCAGAACCAGACACACCTGCAATCGCTACCATCTTGTGAAGAGGCACCTTAACATCGATGTTCTTGAGGTTGTGCACACGCGCACCATAGACCTCAATCGCCTCGGGCTCGTTATTGCTGTTGCTGCTGTTGGTGGTGGTAGTGGTAACAGTAGTAGCACCCGCAACGACAGGAGCAGTAGCTGTAGCAGCAGTAGTAGTTGCAAGTGGCTGCTTTGCTGAAGCTAAAGCTGAAGCTGAAGTTGCGGCGGTGGTTGAAGTTGTTGAAGTGGCTGAAGTAGCAGTGGTGCTTTTCTTGGCTCTGCCTTGAGATGCTGGCATGACGGATCCTCCTTAGAGGCTTCATCATAGCGCCAAACACCACAGCAGTGGAATATGGGTGGCTATTCTGCGAGGTTGCTCATTGTGGAAAATAAGTAAAGCTTGACGCCGCGCCCGCAACTGCGTCGCATGCGCGGCCTTTGGTGCCGGCATAGCCACAGCGCCCGCCCCTGAGCCTCTTATCTGACTTATAGCGACCAATACCCCACTCGTGAGAGTGGGGATAAGGTCGCATGTTTGGATAAAGTATTGC
>CALXYZ010000046.1 GCA_944393075.1 uncultured Anaerobiospirillum sp.
AACTTAGCCTAAATAATCGCGGCTACTGACTAAAAGGCCGCGCCAAGTCAGCCCTCGCGCGGCTTTTTAGAGGGCTCCACTAGAGCCCTTTCTTAAAGTCTGTAGACCAAGCTAATAGCAAGTGCTACTTAGTAGAAACCTTGGTCTTAGCAGGAGCGCTCTTGTTAGCGCTACGACGGCGGTTGACCTTAACCTCAGTCTCAGACTTAGCTTCTACCTTAGCTTCTTCCTTGACCTCATCTTTTGGCTCGGCCTTTGGAGCCTTAGGAGCTTTTGGGGCCACATCTGCTGGAGCAGCCTCAGGAGCGGTGTCATTGCTTGGCATTGGAGCTGCCTCCAAGCGCTTTTGGGCCTCTTGGAAGGAGCGTAAAGCGGCATCAGCACGGTTTAAAGCAGCGCGAGCTAAAGCGACCTTAGCGCGCTCGGCGGCATCAGAAACCTGAATAGCGGCTTCAGACAAGCGCTCAGCTTCGGCAGCTTGCTCCTCAGAGAGCTCACCCCAATGACGCATCGAGACTTGGTAATTACGCTCTAAGATCACGCGTGGGTGCTTCACTGCAATGATGGTGCGGTTGGACTTATCGTAGGTAATATACGACCAAGCCCAGTCAAGCAGCACGGAGAGCTTGTTCTTTACACCTAAGATCGACATCAAGTGCACAGCCATCCACAAGAACCAAGCAAACATACCAGTTAAGTTAAAGCCGGCAATGTCAGCCACAGCCTTGTTTCTACCAATGGTAGCCATAGAGCCCAAGTCGCGATAAGCAAAGCGCTTTGGAGGCTTACCTTGCTCCTTGCGAATGAAGTTCTCACCTAAGTTTTTACCCTGCTGAATAGCAGCCTGAGCCATTTGTGGGTGGCCATTTGGATAGGCACCGCACTTCATTAAGGCGATATCACCGATGGCGTAGATGTTGTCATAGCCTTCGACCTTGTTGAATTGATCAACAAGCAGACGGTTGCCACGGCCGTAACTGTTGTTATCTAAACCTTGGATACGACGACCGGTCACACCGCACACCCAGATAATGGTTTGCGACTTAAAGCTACGGCCATCTTGTAACTTCACGGTGTGATCAGAGTAGTCGGTTACGTAAGCGTTAAGCTGCACATCCACGCCCATGGAGGTCAAGTACTCATAGGAGGCTTTGGAGGCAGTCTCACTCATAGCAGGCAACAGGCGCTGGCCACCTTGCACTAAGTGGATCTTGAGAAGGCTGGTATCGAGATCAGGGTAGTCACGTGGTAACACGTGCTCACGCATCTCAGCTAAAGCACCGGCGATTTCCACACCAGTTGGGCCACCACCGACGATCATCACGTTTAAGAGCTCGGCACGCTCTTCAGCGCTAGCGCAGGTATTAGCACGCTCAAAGGTGTTGAGGAGAGCGTTACGCAGACCCAAAGACTCGCTGATGGTCTTCATTGGCATCGACTCATCTTGCAGTCTTTGGTTACCGAAGTAGTTGGTGGTGGTACCGGTAGCGATCACGAGGTAGTCGTAATCAAGCTTACCGATCGAAGTTTGGATGTAACGCTCTTTAGGGAAAACAGCACGCAGCTCGCACATTCTGAAGAAGACATTCTTGCTGTCATCAAACATCTTGCGGAATGGGAAAGCAATCGAGCTTACTTGCAAACCAGCAGTTGCAATCTGGTAGATCAGAGGAGGGAATTGGTGGAAGTTGTTTTGGTCGATGAGCACCACCTGAAAGCCTTCTTTATTGGCCAGAGTACGGCAAAGACGTAAGCCACCAAAGCCGCCTCCGACGACCACCACACGTTTACCTGGGACTTTTGGAATGTTAAAGCTCATATCCTCTCCTCACAGGAGGGCTACCACACCCTGCTGCGCGCTAAAAACAATAGAAAACCTTAGTCCAACGGGATCTCAAAAAAAAGAAATCACGCACACACACGGCACCCGCACCACAGACAAGACTAGCTCTATCTAGCAATACTTGCTTAGGTTTGCTCAGACTCGCAATAGTCCATCTGTGACGGCACACTCTCAAGCCAAATATGATATCCCTTTTACCATGACTTGTGGTTGACTTAGCCCACAGTTGCACACATGTGTCATGTTGCTAGGCACATCCCTACGATAAGAGCTGGTGCGCTGGGATAGGGATCACCTCAAGAGGTTGAGAGCTGGTGCTATTTTTTGTGTGGCAGCTGCGTCTTTTCTGGGTGATAGTCGCGGTAGAGCTCAATACTCAGATGCGATAAGTCCTCGTTGAGATTTCTTAAGAGAATCTCTAAGCCCTTGACCTTACGCATATGCTTACGTGCCTTTTCGATAGCATTAAGCTCACAGGCACGCGCTAAGATCTGCGGTGAGCCTTTTGGGGTCTCACGATCTTTCACAATATCAAGGCGCAGAGGGTGTCCTAAGTACTGCTCTAATGGGATACGTACTTGCTGATCCCAGAAATTAGGAATAGTCTCGCTGACATCATCGTTTTGCGATACACGCAAATGCCAGAAATATGGATCGTTGCTATCGATAATGCGCTCGACATTCGACAAGGTCGCAAAGGCAATACCAGTCTTCTCTGGGAACACCTTTAAGATCAGCTGATACCAATCGTCAGTCTTCTCAACCTCACTTAAGAAGTCATCTGTGACGACACGCACCTTGCCAGGGATCCTCATACCATGTGCATCATAGGCAATAGCAGGCAGCTGTGGGCTTGGTGCATCCTCAGAACCATAACCACCCCACTTTGGAGTAGCAAAAGGATCTTCGCCCTCGCTTTCTACCTCACTAGAGCCACCAAAAGCCGCATCTATATCGATACCAACATTACCGAAGCCGCCACTGGTATCATCGTCATCATCGCTATCGCTCATACTAAAGTCAGCGCCAACATCAGCATAGCCTTCGCTATAGAAGTCATCAGTAGCAGCGATGTAATCAGGGCGATCACTCGACATCTCAGCAACTGGCGCAGGCGCTGGAGCTGGAGCTGGAGCAGCTACAGGGGCAACAGGTGCAGGCGCTGGTACTGGTACTGGCACAACAGCAGGAGGCACCATCTCTGCTGAAGGCATTTGCACGGGTGCTAGAGCTGAAGCTGGGGCTGTAGCTGGGGCTGTAGCTGGGGCTGTAGCTGGAACTGAAACTTCATGAGCAGCCATTTGCACTGGTGCAGGTGTAGCCTCTGGCATTGGTACAGGGGCCTGAGCCGGAGCATCTGTATCCGCAGCCACAGCAGTGACCTTATCTGGTTGGCTTGGCAAGTCAAGTAATGACTTAGTGTAATCAATGCCTTGAGCTAGGTATTGCGCCACCATTTCATCGCCATGAGCTTTTGCTTTGTGGTAGGAATCCTTGATCTCATGATCCTTTGAAATTTTGCTTGCTAAATCATTCCAACCAATTGTCTCGCCAACTTTGGTGTTCAATGGCACAGAAAAGATCTTTGGTGCGCTGACAGAGGAGCTTGTAGCACCGTTGTTGCCTACAACACTTAGCTTCTCATGTTTAGCGGAGCTCACATCAATGTGAATACCAACGTCATGCAGATCTTGCACAAAGTTTTTGGTGACATTTGGGTTCCATTGCGCAAATGGAATGTGGTCTTTAATAATCTCCTGCTCTTTGTTGAGCGAACTCTCAAAGGAATCAAGGAAGCTGTGCGCAGCGTTTTCCTGCTGCTTTTGCAATTGCTCACGCTGCGCATCGCTTAAAGCACCACGCTGTAGCTGGCCTAATTGCTCAAAGACTTGAGCAGCCTGCGCAATCTTTTGCTTCTCAGCAGAGTTGTCTACCGAGCCATCAACACGGCGCATTGGCTCATTTGGCTTAAGAATCCCCTGATCTGAGCTCTGTTGTGGCAAGTTCACCACAGTATCAGCAAACTCAGAAGCACTCGTCACGACACCGCCCTGCTCTCCAGCAGCAGGAGAGTTTGGCAAAGTAACAGCACAGCGATCTGGGTTGGAGGTTGCTACAGGGGCAATCTGCTCTTCGATCACCACAGCAGCAGCACTGGTATCTTCTTGGGTCTCTAAAGGAGCAGCATGATCAAGAGCTGAACCTTCCTGATTGAGGCGATCGTCACCCTCCCAAGGAGCGATATCATCTTGAACGGCCGCAGTAGATACAGAAGCATCAACCTTGGTAGTAGCAACACCAGTAGACTCGGTGACTGTAGCTGTAGCTGTATCAGCAGATACAGCTGCAGCAGCAGTAGTAGTAGTAGCAGTGGTAGCGTTTTCTACCTCTAAAGAGACATTGATGTTATCTGCTGCCGAGTCAAAGCTGTCAGGGGATGCAAAATCACTTGAGGTGCCCATAATGTCCGCAAGGTCTGCTTCACCACTATAGCCCTCACTAGCACGTAGTGACGAGACCATGCTATCGAGAGCACGCGCGGCATGATCACTACGTACACCTGAAGAACCAACCCCTAAGCTAATTGGGCTTAAGTTAATAGCAGTATGAGCATCAGCACTTAAAGATAGCGATATAGCTTCACTTTCTGAGTGTTTCTCGTTGACCGTAACAATTTGATCGCCAACATGATCCTCATCAGTAGGCTCCTTATCAGCAGAACCGGCATCGGTCTGAGACACATCAGATGGAACAGCATCAGCATGAGCGGCACTTGCTAAATCATCACCATCAAGAGAAGCTGCTGCGGCAGCTAAGACATTGTTAGCTACTTTAGATGCAGGGCTGCTTGAGGTGCGGGCGCTGTTATCTACAGCCTCTAAAAATAAGGACTTATCTTGAGGTACTGTTTCTAAGGTAGCTCTATTGGTCTCAGATGCAAGCTCTTGAGCTTGAGTTTGCGGTGCTGAGATCTCAGGTAGTGGAGCTTGCTCATTATCAGCAAGTGAAAGCGAAGCTGCAGCCTGAGCGCCCAAGTGACGTGGATCATTGAGGCTATAACCAGTGGTAGTTTGACTCTCTAAGATCAGCTCATTAGCGACGCTACCCGCATTATTCTCAGATTGAGCTTGGGCTTGGGCTTGTTGTTGCTGCTGTGCAGCGGCAATAGCCTTACTGTCATTGATGTTTTGTAAGCCAGCTACAGTTGGGCTGAGCTGATTCATAGCCTCTTGCGTGTTTTGCGCTGCGTTGTTAAACATATTGACATTAACATTAGCAGCAGCCTTAGGCAGGGTTTTTAAAAAATCAAAGGCAGTAGGCAGCACATTGTTGATATCAGCAATAGTATCAGCCATGACCTGACGCTGCTTATTCATCAGATCTTGGGTTTGTTGTCCTAGTTGCTGAGTCTTGAGGCCGGCCGCACCAGTACGGATTTGCTCTAAGCGCTCGTATTGACTGCTGGAGTTTAAGCGCGACTTAGGATCAACCTTTTTGCGGTTCAGCTCAACGCCAGCAGACCCATCGTAACCATCTTGTCCCTGAGGAGTAGAAGAGAATTCCTCTACGGTAACAGCGCCCGCCCCCACATTAGGATCGAAGGCAACAGTATCTTGGGCTTGGCTTTGGCTTTGAACTTGAGCTTGAGCTTGCTGAGCGCGTACTTGCTCCATGACATGGGCCGCACGTTCCTCTGGGGTTGGCAGAGTATACCCCTCACTGATACTACCTTGAGGGCCTTCACCTAAAGTGACAGCTTGAGGATAGGCAAATGTAGTAGCATCCTGTGCTACAGGGGATAAGGAGGCTTCGACCACACCACCACGAGTTGCAGCTAAAGCAGCTTTTGCTTTGGAGAGACGATCCTTAACTGCATTGGTGCTCTGTTGCTGGATATCTAAATCGCTCTGAGCTTGACGGGCTTTAGTACTAGAGATGTTTAAGCGACGCACCATCTCCAGAATGGATTCCGTTTGCTCAGGATTTAAACCTAACTCATGACAGAACGATTGAGCTGAGAGCACAGCCTGATCAAGCTCTTGATCCACAGTACGCAGTAAGAACTGAGTATCAGTATCTGTGAGCTGACGTAGTTTGTGCTCGACAGGAGCAGCAGATGAGGTAGATGCGGTAGATGCAGCAGCATCACCACTTAAGGCCGCATGAGCGGCTGCTTGAGCTTGTACTGCTTGCAATTGATCAGGAGAGGTGACGCTAGGTGCAGGAATAGCGGTCTCAGATGTTAAACCTATAGCTACATTGACTGGCACCTTCTTCTTAGGATTTAAGATGCCACCAAAGAGCTCTTGCAGATCGACCTTTGGCTCAGCGGTAGCTGGTGATTTTTGCATAGCCACCGACTGATTTGGTGAAACCAAGTCGTGAATAGCTTGGTCTCTTTGTACCTGTTGATTGGCAGAGGTGGTCTGACGGATGGTTTTGACGAGCTCTGCTAAGAGATCTGGGCGGGTGCTGTTGCGTTCGCCTCTAAAAATTTTTTTTTTTCAGGGGTAAAGGCCAAGAGGCGCAACAGTGTCATCTCGAAAGCCGAGCGACCATCTGCAGCGTACTGATACTCCTGTACACCCTCAAGCACGATTTGGTAGTAGAGCTGAATCTGCTCTGGCTTGATGCGATCCTTATAGCTCTCCAACATGCTGGTGTTGAAAGAGAAAAGCTCTAAGTGGGTACCACCTAACATCTGGAAGAGAGCTAAGTCGTGGAAAGCAATGACAAGCTCATCTAAAAGGCTCTTGTAGTTTGGAGCCTTTTGACGGACTTTCTCTAACACTGCACCAAAGCCAGCAGTAGAACCACTAGAATTACTACCTGCCAACAGCTCAAAAATGTCGGTGATAAGGACGTCACCTACAGTGCCTAACATAGAGTAGACAGTATCTGACTCTAATTTGCCGTGACCTAAGGCGATTGCCTGATCACACAGTGATAAGGCATCACGCATGGAGCCACGCGCAGCACGCGCAATAGCGAGCACAGCCTCATGTTCAGCCTCTACTCCCTCTTTTTCACAGATAGTGTTGATACGCTCAGTGATCTCATCGAGATTGAGGGCACGCAGCTGGAACTGTAAGCAGCGTGAGAGCACAGTGGTAGGGATCTTGTGCGGATCAGTGGTAGCTAAGATGAACTTAACGTATGCAGGAGGCTCTTCTAAGGTCTTTAAGAGGGCATTGAAGCTGTTGGTAGTCAGCATATGCACCTCGTCGATGATGTAAATCTTGTAGCGAGCATTGATTGGTGGATACTGGGTGTTCTCCAGCATCTGGCGGGTATCATCGACCTTAGTTTGCGAGGCAGCGTCGATCTCAATGACGTCGGGGAAATTGCCATTGGTGATAGCCACACAGGCATCACAGGTACCGCAAGGAGTGGATTTCACACCTTGCTCGCACTCTAAAGCTTTCGCAAAGATACGGGCAATAGTAGTCTTACCGATACCGCGAGTACCAGTGAGCAAATAGGCATGGTGGGTGCGACCAGAGTCAATTGAGTGCTTCAAGGCTTGAAGCACGTGTTGCTGACCGACCACATCATCAAAAGTCTGCGGACGGTACTTTCGTGCTAGAGCTAAGTACTCACCACCACCTAATTCGATCGCCATCGACTACACCTTATCTACCAACAAACAAAACCAAACAATGCCGCACAGTCACAGCGTTTTTACTGCCGCACTGACAAATAAGGCAGCCAAAGCTGCCCTAAAAGCACAAAAAACTTAAACAGCCACTAGCTAATCGATCAGCGCCTAGCGCTTTGCGCCTAGACGTCGCTATCGCCTAGTGACCCTAGTACCGCTAGTGACCTGGGAAATCCAACAGGCTCACGCATTCGACGCCGCATTGCTCCTTGATTTTAGCACAGCCACCTAAATCGACCAAATCGATCACAAAGGCAGCTGCCACCACGGTAGCACCTTTGCGCTGGGCTAAACGGCAAGTAGCAATCATGGTACCGCCGGTTGCTAACAGGTCATCCACACAAAGAACACGCTCACCAGCTTTTACCGAGTCAGTGTGCATGTGCAGCTCGTTAGTGCCGTACTCTAACTCGTATTCCTCTTTGATAGTCTCACGAGGCAGCTTGTTTGGCTTACGCACCATAACAAAGCCAGCATTGAGGCGATAGGCTAAAGCAGAGCCAAAGACAAAGCCACGAGCCTCAGACGCTAGCACCTTATCGATGTGCTGATCTTTGAAAGCCTCGTAGAGCAGATCGATGACTAAAGAAAAGGCTTTGCCGTTCTCACACAGCGAGGTGATATCACGGAACAAAATACCTGGCTTTGGGTAGTCCTGAATGCTAGTGATGGTCGACTTTAAGAAGTCAGCCTTAGCAGCAAAATCACTGACACTAGCGCGAAATTGCTCTTGCATGGATTGCATAGAGACGATCCTCAAACAACAAAAAGGAGATGATGGTGATGATGAAAAAGAGACCTCGCTGGGCTTGCCATCTTTGACTTTAGAGTCGGCACACGCCCTGTTAGCAGGCGCAATTATAGCGACAAAAAGCCCATGTGCGCGCTTTTTAGTGATCTTGTGGCGTTAGGCAGAAATCACACTCACTGGCAAACGGTGCAGCATGATCTTGTAGGCAAGACGGCTTATATCGCAATCCTTTGAGCGTACCCACTTTTGCAAAGCAGCATGCACTTCCACGAAGTCAGTACACAGTGTCACTGCATAGTGGTGCTTAGAGGTAACAGCATTACCAATCACCACCAGCAAACCTAGCTTCTCAAGAAAAGCCAACTCTTGTTGTAACAGCTCAAATTCAGGCTGAATGGCGTCGACATCGCCCTGATGCTCAAGACCAAACATCACAGGCACACAGCCACATGAGGTGAGCACCAGTGCTTCCTCTGAGGCAGTGCGCACATCATGCATAGGCTGAACAAAAGCCTGCAGCACACCCATGGAGTGTTCTGACTTACGGCCCAACAAGTTGATCTTGTTGGCAGAGGCGAAGTACTTCTCCAAGATCTGCTGATAGTCCAGAGAGTACTTCTCAAAGGTCTCATCGACATTCGTGGAGTTAAGCACCGTTTCATTCTCAGGAACGGTGTAAGAGATCACTGGCTGTTCGCCACTAAAGAAAGCATCGCCCTCACGGAAGACAAAGCGTTCACTGACACGGGCTGGTTTTGCCTTACACATAAGGTGCACAATCAGCGCTAAAGCAAGCCTATCACCACCAGACACAGTGACTTGTACGGCGCTAGACTCCTTAATTTCGGCAGAACACAGCTCCACTTCGACCTGAAACGAGTCGCGCCAGTGCCAATCAAACACGCTGCTCAGGCAAGAGTAGATATCGTGTTGCAGCTGATGCAGCCTCTCTTGGAGCTCCTCACCATCAACAATATCAAGCCGACTGACGGATAGCAGGAGCTCGTTTTGCTTGGACAAGAACGTAAGCCATGCCATCTCGATGCGGTTTTTGAGCGTCATGGCAGTCATCAGCGGCACACAAGCGCAAGCCTGAGCCTGTACAAAGAGCGAAGCAAAGCGCTTGTTGTTCTTAAACGGCGATTTGTGAAAACGGTAACTATCGTCGATTTGCTGCAGCTCATCGAAGACCAGCCATGGATTGCTGAGCAGCAGCGCTTCCAAGCGATCAAAGTAGCTCTGCATACTTGTACGCGAAGATTCGTCGTAACCGAGGAAGTATTCGGCAAAGCGCTGATGTAGCGCTTGCTTTGAGACAGCCGACGATCCATCCACGGGTTCAAGCTGATCTAAGGCCACGCGCAAAGCCTTAAGCATGCCCTCAGGGCATTGCTCCGGCGCATACTGCACCACACAATCAAGCACCTGCTGGTACTTGCCCTCAGTAACCCACAAGGCACACTGCGCAGACAGTGCTGGAATGTCCTCTAGCGCCATGTCTTTGTGACGTGACTGCTGTGTTGTTTTAGCCATAACAGCTCTCCTTTAAATTCACTTCAGCTATCGAAGCCCGCTGAGGGAACAGGCGCGATAACACTCACAGCTATTATGAATCATTAGGGCCTAAAAATCCGTTTTTGTGGCCACTATCAACAATTTTGTTTGCTGATACAATGAACGAAGTTTGAGATCAAGGATGAACTTCTATGACATTACCACAACTCCCTGTACACGAGCGTAGCTTCGTTCAAATACGCCAATTGAACAAGCTTTATGTCGACAAGACAGATATGATCGCTCAAATTGTTAATAGTCCTTTTACGTATATTCTAATCACTCGCCCGCGTCGTTTTGGCAAAAGCACAATGATCTCTGTCTTAAATGAGCTCTACAGCAACGGTCTCAATGAGCTCTTTGATGGCTTAAAAATCAAAGAAGATCAGCTGTGTAAGGATCTCAAAACCTACGATGTATTACACCTTGATTTCTCTTCTGGTGACAATAAAACAGCAGAGGAGTTTGATCGAATTCTAATCAAACAAATGAAGGATTTCGTCAACAAGTGTCAGATTGACATAAATCTTAGCAACGCACAAGATTGTACCGACTACTATCCCCTCAATAAGCAAAGAGCCAAATATATTGCTCAAGATCTCTTTATCGACATCTGTGAGTACTACAAAAACCACAATGATAACTTAGTGTTGCTCATTGATGAGTATGACGCACCTATTATCCACTCAGTGCTCTTACAAGACTCTCAGCTGATTATTCGCAATAGTAGTTTACTAGCAACCTTGTTGAACACAGTAAAACAATATAGTGGTGACTCTTTTGCCAAGGTTGTAGTCACTGGCATTGCTCAATATAGCAATATGAGCTTGTTTTCTAGCGTCAACATTTTTGAGGATCTGTCATACAGTCCGTCCATGCAAACACTCTTTGGTTTTACCCAAGAAGAGCTCGAGCACTATTTTGCTGGCTACATTGAGGAGAGCGCAGCATACTTTAAGCTATCCAAAGATCAGCTCTTGCAAATTCTTAAAGATGACTTTGATGGCTACTACTTCTCTCAAAAGGCTGCTAATGAGGGGAAGCAAGGCATATACAACCCTATCTCCATTCTCAGCTTCTTTGTGAAATACCGTGATCTAGAAGACTTTCCTCAAAAATGCCCATTGTTTTGGGAACAAAGTGGGGCTCCTAAAAGCTCTTTCATGCAGTATTACTGTGCTCAACTTGTTTCACAAAATCTGTTGTCTGACAGTAACAAACCTTCAAAAGACATCTACGATCAAAACACTGTAGATAGCGTCTACCAACTGTTTGCAAATGATCAAATTTCGATAACAAAACATCAGCTTAACGCTATCACAGATGTGACTGACATTGATCCAACAATCATTTTGCTGCAATCTGGTTATTACTGCTTTGCTCCAAAGAGCAAAGATCTAGAAGAACCTGATGACTCTGACTTCTTCGAGGAGCAGGAAAAGATAAACTTAACCTTTCCTAACAAGGAAGTGAGAAAGTCTTTTAAAAAAGACATTAGAGCAAGCCTGATCACTTACTTAGGCGCCGACAAAAGCAGCACGCAAAGCTTTGCTAAAGCAGTGCCACCATTGTTGTCTTTTAAAAACGATAATGCAGAGCGCCTTGCCTATGGCTTGAACATCTTAGTTTCTGCCTTAGGGTACGACGCAAAATTTGCTTTTGCTTCTAGTGAGGCCGTAATGAGCAGTGTGCTGCGTTTAATGCTCAGGGTTGTGCTTTACCAAAGATGCAAAATCTTTGATCGCGAGATCTATGAGCATAACGGTCGCATTGACCTTGTTGTAGGCGATGACGAAGATGCCATGCTGCTTGAGTTTAAGCTGGCTAACAAAGGCGAAAAGCCAGAAACCAAAATGGCAGAAGCATTAAAGCAGATCAGTGATATCGACTATGGCCGATACTACGCCCTTCAAGGCATCAAAGTACACCGCTTTGGCGTGGTATACAGCGCTGAAAGTGGAAATATCACCGTAAAAGCCGCTTCAACGCTATTGCCAGCCTCTACACAGTAGAGTTCATCTTTTTACAAGGCCGCATGACCTCCATAGCATCAATACAAAGCACAAAAGTATGGCTATGCATGGAGGTCAATGCAACATATATCACAACCACCGCGAGTTTCGATGCCACTACCTACGCTACCATTAAATGAGTCGAGCTTTCGCGCTATACGCACCGCGCACATGCTCTACGTCGACAAGACTGATTTGATCGCACAGCTTATTAACCTGAAAGTATCAAATAGGGTGAACGGCTGAATGGCACTATTCGTATCATCTGATGCAACAAACCCGCATATTTAAGGCAAATCTGAGTACGGCTTTAGATCGACGTTAGCTGGTCACTAATTTTCATTTGGTGATCACAACGTATAGCTTCAGAAACGGCGTGTTTATGCCCGTACTATACGAATAGTAGCAATCTACTGTACACCTTGCTTGATACTTTCAGGTATTAACGGCAGCAACTACTCCCCCTATATCCTCATTACCCGTCCTATGGGCTTTGGCAAAAGCTCACTGCTATCGATCATTGAGGAGCTATACAGCAACGGCCTCAGCGATCTCTTTGCTGGCCTCAAAATCAAGGAACAAGGCCTATACCAGAGCGACAAGACCTACGACGTGCTGCATCTGAATTTCGCCACAGAAAACGCACATGACGCCATGCTCTTTGGCCGCAATCTCATTGAGCAAATTGTACATTTCGTCGAAAGCAACAGGCTAGATGATGTCGATATCAGCAGAGCACAAGAGTTCCTCCACAACTACACCGAGGACAAATACAAAGGCGCCTTATTTGTGCTTTAGAGCCTCATGAAGCGACTCTGTACACACTACCAACAGCATGATCTGGTGCTCATAATTGATGAGTACAGCGCACCGCTTATTCACTCTGAGCTGGCAGCAAACAACAAGCTGCGTGATTACAATCTCACCTTGCTCAACAACGTGTTGCTAACAGCCAAAACACAAAGGAAAACCTTTGCTAAAGTTGTGGTCACAGGAGCTGCAGGCTACAGCTTAATGGGCTTTTCTCCTACCGTGAACTGCTTTACCGACCTTTCTGATGATCCTGATATGCAGACGCTCTTTGGCTTTACCCAAGAGGAGTTAGAGCTCCACTTCGTAGACCACCTTGATGAGTGTGCCGCATACTTTAAGCTCTCGACAGAGCAGCTATTGCAGGTGCTAAGAGACAACTATGACGGCTACTACTTCTCACAAGAGGCAGCCGATCAAGGCTCTCAAGGCGTCTACAATCCTGCAACTATTTTGAGCTTCTTTGCCAACTACTAAAAGCTGCAAGGACTTTCTCAAGGTTACGCTGCACTCTGGCAGTGGGCCTATCCACCTACCCATTCATCCGTAATGGTCATGCGCTACTTCATCAGTCAAATGGCGTTATTTGACCGTGCGCGGCACAGACCTACAACCGATTTTCTTCACTGGTGTGGCTATGCCTATCAGGGAGTCACCAGCGACAGCATCGACATCGAGGAGCACGACCTTAACGTGTTAGCACAAGACAAATTCCACACTGAACTGTGGGTAAACTTGATGCTATTCGGATATTTTGCATTTGTGCCACGCAGTGAGAGTAACAAAGCCTACGGGCTTCGCAGACTGGGCTTTGCCAACAAGGCTTTGCAGCAAACCTTTAAGCAAGAACTCTGCTCCAATATCATGGCCTTTTTAGGCACTGCTCACAATGCTCACCTCTATGCTGAGGCCAAGCCGCTTCTTTTGGCATTTAAGCGTGATGACGCCACAATGCTGGCTGCAGGGCTCAACCTCTTAGTGGCCGCTCTAGCCCCTGAACAGCGGGCAGCCTTAGCGCAGTCACAGCAAACGCTGCAAGGCTGGCTGCTGCTAAGTCTGAGGATTGCCTTGCATCAGACCTGCAGCCTCTTTGCTGATGGGATCTTTGATGTTGCTGTTGGTGATGAGCACGAGGTCATGGTGCTGCAAAGCGCAATTGCAGGTAGCGATACGGACGCTGAAGAGCGCATGCTCAAGCTCTTGCAAGACCTAGAGTCAGCAAAGCATAGCCCTGAACTCACCAATGCCATTTCCAATACCTGCCACAAGGTACACCGCTTTGGTGTGGTGTATAACGCCGTGCATGATGAGTTATCAGTTAAGGCTGTTGCTATCGACAGCTAAGCGCTGATTGCAGTGCATGCGAAAAGAGGTGAAATCCTCTCTTGTGATAGCCCCTCATCTTTGGCACAATGCACACAAAATCACGTAGATGAGATGTCGCCCTAGTAGTAGCTCAAGAACTTGAGCTTAGGGCTCAAAACACAGACAAAAAAGCAAAAATCTGGTCAAATTTTGAAAATTTTTTAAAAATTTGGGGAAATTTGGCCAAATTAAGCAAAAACGCAAAAGCTCTCATCTAAGTCTTTTCTTTGGCTTAATCTTTTTCGATCGCCAGCCTTGTGGCGCTGTCTGCGATCTGGTGAGGATTTGGTTTTGAGTGGATTCAATATTGATTGGTGGGGCAATAACTACTTTTCGGTAAACGAAAAGGGTCACGTTGAGGTCTGCCCTGATCCTGATGTACCAGAGGCTAAGGTTGACTTAGCAGAGCTTGTTGCCGCCCGCGAAAAGAGCGGTCAGCGCCTCCCTGCTCTGTTCTGCTTCCCGCAGATCCTGCCTCACCGTGTACGCTCCATCAACAAAGCCTTTAAGGCTGCTCGTGAGTCTTACGGCTATCAGGGTGGCTACTTCTTA
The DNA here is from genome assembly GCA_944393075.1 of uncultured Anaerobiospirillum sp. Classification (GTDB taxonomy): domain Bacteria; phylum Pseudomonadota; class Gammaproteobacteria; order Enterobacterales; family Succinivibrionaceae; genus Anaerobiospirillum. The sequence continues at coordinate 14,547 of CALXYZ010000046.1, forward strand.
GTCTTCCCTATTAAGGTTAATCAACACCGTCGCGTGATTGAGGCTTTAACTCAATCTGGTGAGCCTTTAGGCTTGGAAGCTGGCTCTAAAGCTGAGCTCATGGTGGTGCTCGCTCACGCTGGCCGTACCCGTAGCGTCATTGTCTGCAATGGTTACAAAGACCGCGAGTACATACGCATGGCTTTAAATGGCGAGAAGATGGGCCACAAGGTCTACATCGTCATCGAAAAGCTCTCTGAGCTGCGCTTAGCCTTAGAAGAGGCCGAAAAGCTTGGTATTAACCCACGCTTAGGTGTGCGCGCACGTTTAGCTTCGCAAGGCTCTGGCAAGTGGCAAGCCTCTGGTGGTGAAAAGTCTAAGTTTGGCCTCTCAGCCATTCAGGTGCTGCGCTTAGTCGACGAGCTGAAGTCTAAGGACAAGCTCTCTTGCTTACAACTGATCCACTTCCACTTAGGCTCGCAGATGTCTAATATCCGCGACATCGCTAACGGTGTGCGTGAGTCGGCTCGTTTCTATGTGGAACTGTGCAAGTTAGGCGCTAACATCGAATGTTTTGATGTCGGTGGCGGTTTGGGTGTCGATTATGAAGGTACCCGTTCGCAGTCTGATGGTTCGGTCAACTACGGCCTTTATGAGTACGCCAATAACATCATCTACGCCATTGGTGATGCCTGCAAAGAAAACAACCTGCCACAGCCAACGGTGATCACCGAGTCTGGTCGTGCTACTACCGCCTACCACACCGTCTTGGTGTCCAACGTCATTGGTGTAGAGCGTGTGCGCGATGACATCACTAATGTCCACGCTCCTGCTGAAGATGCCCCACGTCCACTTAAGTCCTTATGGCAGACTTGGGAGCAGATGCACGAGGGCGTGCATCACCGCTCGCTGCGTGAGTGGCTCCACGACAGCCAACTGGACTTAGGTGATGTCCACCATGGCTTTATTATGGGCGACTTTAGCATTGCCGATCGTGCTTATGCCGAGCAGATGTACCTTGCAATCTGCTGCGAGCTGAAGAGCATGTTAGACCCACTCAACAAGTCGCATCGTATCTTAATTGATGAGCTCGAAGAACGTATGGCTGACAAGCTCTACATCAATTTCTCGCTTTTCCAATCGCTGCCTGATGCTTGGGGTATCGATCAGCTCTTCCCTGTGATGCCATTAGAGTTCTTAAATCAGCCGCTTACTCGCCGTGCAGTGCTCTTAGACATCACCTGCGATAGCGATGGTGCCATCAACCACTACATTGATGGTGATGATATCGCCTCTACCATGCCATTCCCTGAGTACGACAGCGACAATCCACCATATATCGGCTTCTTTATGGTTGGTGCCTACCAAGAGATCTTAGGTAATATGCACAACCTCTTCGGTGATACTGAGGCTGTCGACGTCTTTGTCTACGACAATGGTAAGGTGCAATTACGTCTCTCCGATGAGGGCGATACTGTTGCTGACATGCTGCAATACGTGCAGTTAGACCCATCGAAGCTGCTTAACGAATTCATGCGCGAGGTGCGCGACAGTGACTTAGATGAGTGCGAACAACGCAAACTCATCAACGACTTCAAGGCAGGCCTCTACGGCTACACCTATTTAGAGGAGGATCAACTCTAATGGCTACCGCTAATACTGCTGCAAGCGATTGCTGCGATCGCAATGATCTCATCGATCTCAAGGCCTATCAGACCTTAGGTCACCAAGAAGATTCAGCTTTAGTGGGCAATGCTTTCGGCTTTTTACGCTTCCCACTGTGCTTTAACCCTTATGGGGTACAAGCTGATGTGGCTATCACTGGTGTACCTTTTGATATGGCCACTTCTGGCCGCTCGGGTACTCGCTTTGGCCCACAAGCTATTCGTGGTATCACTCCACAATTAGACTGGGAGCACTGCCGCTATCCATGGGAGTTTTGCCTCAAAGATAAGCTCACTGCTATTGACTGCGGCGATCTGGTGTATGCCTCTGGCGATAGCGCTGACATGGCCAAGAAGTTAGAAGAGCACACCTTACGTCTGCTGCAAAGCGGAAAGCGCTGCCTCACCTTTGGCGGTGATCACTTCATCACCCTGCCACTGTTACGCGCCCACGCTAAGTACTACAACAAAGACGGTCGCAAGCTCTCGCTTCTGCACTTTGATGCCCACTCCGACACCTACACCAATGGCTCAAACTGCGATCACGGCACCATGTTCTACCATGCACCAAAGGAGGGTCTGATTGATCCTGACCACTCGGTGCAGGTTGGTATCCGTACTGAGTACGACAAGAGCTTAGGCTTTAACGTGCTTCACGGCGCTTTAGTCAACGATCTTTCGGTCGACGAGATCGTCAAGCGTATCAAGGACACTGTAGGCGATAACTTGGTCTACCTGACCTTTGATATCGACGCTTTAGATCCAGCCTATGCTCCAGGCACCGGTACTCCAGTGTGCGGCGGTCTGACCACCGACAAGGCCTTAAAGATCATCCGTGCCTTAGGCGACCTCAACATCATCGGTTACGACATTGTTGAAGTGTCCCCTGCCTATGATTATGGCGATATCACCGCCTTAGCCGCAGCTACTTTAGCTGTCGACATGCTCTACTTAGAGGCCTCCAAAAAGGCTTAGGCCTTAAGCCTTATGCGGCTTGGCTCAGGCTAAGCCAAGCCAAGGCTGTGGCTTTGGCAGTAGCCGTAGCCGTGGCTACCGCGCACCGCGCCGATTCTTGTGTGACTTTGCAGGAACGGCGCGGTCTTTTCCTTTGCATTGTTCTCCGCTCTACCTCGTCTGCTGACTTAAACACATATGCTCAACAGTTCTCTATCGCCTCTGCATCCACTAAAACCACGTGCTGTGATTTTTGACTTAGACGGTACCCTGCTTGATACCGCCCCTGACATCATTGCTGCTTGCAATGCCACCTTAGAGCACTTTGGTTATGCCCCTATTTCTGAGGAATTAGCGCGCTCGCGGGTCACTTCAGGTATGCGCTTGATGCTCAAATTAGGCGTACCAGAAGCCGATGTCGCAAGTGGTAAAGCAGATATTGAAGGCACGATGCGCGATTACTTTGCCCAGTACTACACTTCCCATATCTGCGTACACACTAAGCCTTTTGCTGGCATGCTCGAACTTTTGCATGAGCTCAAGCAACACGAGGTACACCTAGCTGTCGTCACCAACAAGTACGAGCACATGACCCACGAGCTCTTACAGCACTTTGCGTTTTATCAGGACTTAGAGGTCATCTTAGGCTGTGACAGCATCCAAAACAGCAAGCCACATCCTGAACCAATCTTAAAGACACTAGAGCACCTCAAGGTCGCACCTTACGAGGCTCTTTATGTCGGTGATCACTTAAACGATATCGTGGCGGCGAACTGCGCTAAGGTCTACTCGGCCGCTGCACTGTGGGGTTATGGTGCCCGCGAGTGTGGCGATCCCCGCTCATGGCACGCAAAGTTTCTGCTTCCAAGCGTCGCCGACCTGTGCTATCTGTGCTTAGGCGAATAACACCGCAAGACGCGGAACGCGGAACACGAAATCGAAACACGTAGCGCTCTTGTTATGGCCCAAAAACGCACAACCTAACTCTTTTGCGCAAGTTGTATGGGCTATAACAAGCAAAAGTGCTAGATTTATTGGTTGATGGTTTTGCTGCTGCCCTAAGTCTGATCTTGCTGTGCCTTTGCATTGAGGGCCCATAACAGGCCTCATTGTGCATGCTATACATGTCAAGCAAACATGCCCAGCACGACATCAATCCTTCCTTGCAGCTTGCACCACATCATCATTAACTTTTTTACTCAGTTTAAGGCTAAGTCTCTGTACTATAGCCTGTTTTTGGTTTTTTTACATGTCAACTACCTGCGGTCTTACGACCGAGGCTTGAGAGATCAAGCCTAAGTTGTCTAGCTTCAGTCCGTCATGG